>NZ_JAPDDR010000003.1:300000-593521 GCF_025950095.1 Luteolibacter rhizosphaerae
CCAACTCCTCCCTAACTGACTCCCCGGCTTCATGGCATCTCTTGGCGCTGGATCTTTCTCTGCCTCCGACGATATCAAAACCAAAGCCCAGCCCAAAGCCCCGAGTAAGCAAGCACCACCACCCAGAGTTCCAGCACCCCATGGAAGCCTGTCCTGGCCCGGACCTTGGAACTCATACCGAAGCAGAGGCCATGTTTGCCGCGAGATCACGCTCATTCCGCGTTCCGCCCCCATCGGGTATCGCTTCGCCCCGAAATAAGTCCCGATGCCATCGCCAAAGGAATAGGGCCCTCCCATACCAGAACAGAAGTTCACCCTGCGATACTCCTAGCGCCACGCCGCGCATCGCCGGAGCGCTGCCCCAGCGCCATGATACCCCTGAGCTGACCTGAATCGAGTCAAGCCAAGCCAACGCCAGGCCCGGCACCCCCAGCCAGAAGAGCCTCGACCGCCACCAGCCTCTCTTCCTTCCGCGTATTCCGTGTATCCCGTGGTTCACCCCTCCTCCGCCGGAACCGGCACCTCTGCTCTCTTCCCCTTCTCCAGCCACACCGCCAGCACGGCCACATCCGCAGGGGTGATCCCCGTAATCCGCCCCGCCTGCCCCAGAGTCGCCGGCTTGATCCGCGCGAAGTTCACCTGAGCCTCCTTCTTCAGGCCACGGATGCTCGAATAATCCAAGTCCGCCGGGATCCGCTTGTCCTCGTGACGGGCCATGCGCTCCACCTGCACCTGCTGCCGATTCAGGTGACCCTCATACTTCAACTCGGTCTCGATCAGCGGCCAAAGTTCCACGTGGAACTCTCTCTGGACCTCTTCGGGCAGCATATCCCAAGTATTCTCGCTGCGCCGGAACCAGTGATCCATCTTCACCCCCTCGTGCGCCGCTTGCCGGGACCACTTCAGCGCCCGCTCTAGCTCCGCGCCCTTCTCCACCACCCGGCGCACCCGCTCCCCGCTTGCTAGACCGGCCTCGGCAGCCAATGGCGTGAGCCGCAGGTCGCAGTTGTCCTGACGCAGCAGCAGCCGGAACTCCGCCCTGGACGTGAACATCCGGTAGGGCTCGATGCAGCCTTTGGTGACCAAATCATCTACCATCACGCCCATGTAGGCCTGATCCCGGCGCAGGATGAAGTCCGGCTTCCCGGCCACCTTCAGCGCCGCATTGGCGCCCGCCAGCAGGCCTTGGGCCGCCGCCTCCTCGTAGCCGGAGGTCCCGTTGATCTGCCCGGCAAAATACAACCCGGACACCCGCTTCGTCTCCAGCGTCGGATTCAGCTGAGTGGGCGGGCAGTAATCATACTCTACCGCGTAGCCCGGGCGCAGGATCTCGCACTTCTCCAAGCCCGGGATGGTCCGCAGGAAGGCCAACTGCACCTCGTAGGGCAGCGAGGTCGAAACCCCGTTCACGTAGTACTCGTGGGTATGCCGTCCCTCCGGCTCTAGGAAAACCTGATGCCGCTCCTTCTCCGCGAAGCGCACCACCTTGTCCTCGATCGAGGGGCAATAACGCGGGCCCACGCCCTCGATCACCCCGCAATACATGGGAGATTTGTCGAGGTTCCCCCGGATGATCTCGTGGGTATCCGGATTGGTGTAGGTCACCCAGCAGGGCATCTGTTCCACGTGGAACGTGGAATCGCCCCACGGATTCAGTGTGAAGAGGTCGTCCTGCCCCCGCACCAGCGTGTCCGCCAAATAAGAAAAGAGTGGCGCGGGAGTATCCCCGTCCTGCCGCTCACACGCCGACAGATCCAGCGAGCGCCCGTTCAGACGACAGGGCGTGCCGGTCTTGAAACGTTCCACGTGGAACCCCAGCTGTTTGAGCGAGTCAGAAACCGTCGAGGTTGCATCTCCCATTCGGCCCCCTTTCTCGTTCTTCAGGCCCACATGCATGAGCCCGCGCATGAAGGTCCCCGCAGAGAGGACCACCGAGGAGCACTCGATCAGCATCCCCAGCGAGGTCGAGATCCCGGTGACCTGATCGTTCTCCACCAGAATCTCCGCGACGTTCCCTTGGTGCAGCTCGATGCCCGGCGTGGACTCCAGCAACCACTTCATCCGGAACTGGTAGGCCTTCTTATCGCACTGGGCCCGGGGAGCCCGCACCGAGGGACCCTTGGAGGCATTCAGCATCCGGAACTGGATCCCGGTCGCATCCGTGTTTACTCCCATCGCCCCGCCCAGCGCGTCGATCTCGCGCACCATGTGGCCCTTGGCCAAGCCTCCGATCGCCGGATTGCAGGACATCTGCCCCACGGTATCCAGATTCTGGGTAAGCACCGCCACCTGCGCACCCAGACGGGCGGCAGCAAGGGCAGCTTCCAAACCGGCATGACCGGCTCCGATGACGAGGACGTCGTAGCGCTTGGGATAGCGGAACATGAGCTAGGGCCGCGGAGCCTAGACTCTCCCGCCACCCCACACAAGACCTGTCGCCATGTTCCACGTGGAACTCTCTCTCTAGCACCGACCTCCGACCTCCGACCTCCGTGACCCTGCCATCTGCCATCTGCCACCTCACAAAACCCAAAACCACAGACATTTCATGACCTTTCCGGCAGATCCAAGATCCCCGCCGAAGCCCTCGGTAGCAGCTCCGAAAGCCGGAACACCACCTGCTCGGTCCGGTTCGCCAGACACACCAGCGGATCCCCCTCCCCCGCGAACTCCGCCAATACCTGCCGACATGCCCCGCAAGGAGAGATCGGCACCGCCGTGTCCGCCACCACCGCCACCGCCTCCAGCTTTCGCTTCCCCGCTGCCACCGCCGTCCCCATCGCCACCCGCTCCGCACAGTTGGTCAGGCCATAGGACAGGTTCTCCACGTTGCACCCGGTGAAGACCTCACCCTCCACTCTCAGGGCCGCTCCGACATGAAACTTCGAGTAGGGCGCATGCGCCATTTCCCGCACTTTCCACGCCGCCTCGATCAAGGGCTCCCAGTCCATATGCAGCAAGAGAAACCAGCCATCCGACCCCATGGCAAGCCCGCGCATTTTCGGCTCGCCGGACCCCCTCCGATCAGTCAGGGAAAGGCATGCAACGCCCTTGGATTCCCGTGCTCGTGCTAGCCCTCCTGCTGGTCGGCTTCCGTTGCCTGGGTGCCGCTTTCTCTCACGATTTGCCGAACTTCCAACCGCTCCCGGCGCTCTTCCTCTGCAGCATCGTCTTCCTCCGCGGGACCAAGGCATGGGCCCTTCCCGTCATCGCTTGGCTGGTCAGCAATCCCATCGCCAGCATGCTCCAAGGCTACTCCCCCTTCGCCAGCGGCGGGGTGATCGTCGCCTTCCTCGCCCTCCTCCTTACCGGAGCCATGGCCCTGCCGCTGCGCCGCTCCCCGTCCCCGCTCCTCGTCCTGGGCGGAGGCATCCTCGCCGCGGTCGTCTTCCACCTCGTCACGAATATCGTGATCTGGGCCACCGACCCGACCTACGCCGCCTCCTCGACCGGACTCTGGCAGGCCCTCTGGTCCGGTCGCCCCACGGACCTCATGCCTACCTGGGTCTTCTTCCGGAATCTCGCCGCCGCGAATGTCCTCTTCACGGCGCTCTTCCTGCTTGCCCGCCAGTCCTGGATGCCCGCCTCGAAACCCCTTCCTGCCTCCTTGCAGCAGACCCGATAAGTTCTTGCTCCAAACCTGTTTTCGCCTCTATCACCGCGCCGCCCATGTCATCCGTCACCGCTGATTCCCCGCGTCTCGACTTCTCCGGTTCTCCGGTCAACAAGGCCCTGACCGCCGAAGACAAGATCGAGCTCTTCCGCAAGATGGTCCGCATCCGCCGCTTCGAGCAGGAGGCCCTGAAGTTCTACACCGCAGGCAAGATGGGCGGTTTCCTTCACCTCTACATCGGCCAGGAGTCGGTCGCCGTCGGCACCCTCTCCCTCTGCGGCGAGAACGACCACAACATCACTGCCTACCGCTGCCACGCCCACGCCCTCACCGTGGGGATGAACATGAACGAACTCATGGCCGAGCTCTACGGCAAGGCCACCGGCTGCTCGAAGGGCAAGGGCGGCTCCATGCACTTCTTCGCGCCGGACAAGAACTACTGGGGCGGCCACGGCATCGTCGGCGGCCAGACTCCCCTCGGCCTCGGCCTCGGCTACGGCCTGAAATATCTCGGTAAGGAAGGCTGCGCCCTCTGCTACATGGGCGATGGCGCCGTGAACCAAGGTGCCTTCCACGAGTCCCTGAACATCGCCGCCCTCTTCGAGATCCCGGTCGTCTACATCATCGAGAACAACGGCTACTCGATGGGCACCTCGCAGAAGCGCTCTTCCTCCTACCGCGGTTGCCTTGCCCAGCGCGCCGAAGGCTACGACATGGAGTGGGACGTCGTCGACGGCTCCGATCTCTACGAGGTCCGCGCCAAGGCCCACATCGCCATGGAGCGCGCCCGCAAGCAGCACAAGCCCTCCATCCTCGAGATCACCACCTACCGCTACTACGGCCACAGCGTCGCGGATGCGAACCACAAGAAGTACCGCACTCCCGAGGAGATCGAGAACTACAAGGCCAATCACGATCCCATCCACCTCTGGCGCCGCCGCCTCATCGCCGAGGGTGTCCTGACCGAGGAGTCCGCCGCCGCGATCGATGCCGAAGCCAAGAAGGAAGCCGCCGCTTCCAGCAAGTTCGCCGACGAATCCCCCGCCCCGACCGTCGAGTCGATCATGGACGACGTCTACTGGGAAACCGACAACAAGACCGAAGCCTCCAAGCTCGGCCGCCACTTCTTCACCGACTGAGCCGGCCCGCACGAACTACGGTAACTCTAGTAGCAAATTTCCCAAGCACTCCGCACGCATCCTTTCTCAATGTCCCGCACCCTCACTTTCCGCGAAGCTCTCCGTGAAGGCCTCGACGAGGAACTCGCCCGCGACCCGAACGTCGTCATCATGGGCGAGGAAGTCGCCCAGTACAACGGTGCCTACAAGGTGACCGAAGGCCTCTGGAAGAAGTGGGGCGACAAGCGCGTCGTCGATACCCCGATCTCCGAAGCCGGCTTCATCGGCATGGGCATCGGTGCCTCGATGCTCGGTGTCCGCCCGGTCATGGAGCTGATGTTCTGGTCCTTCCACTCCGTGGCCTTCGACCAGCTCGTCAACAATGCCGCCTGCGTCCGCTACATGTCCGGCGGCCTGATCAACTGCCCGATCGTGATGCGCGGCCCGGCCAACGGCGGCACCAATGTCGGTGCCACCCACTCCCACATCCCGGAAGGCCTCTTCGCCGCCTTCCCCGGCCTCAAGGTCTGCGCCCCGGCCACCCCGGCCGATGCCAAGGGTCTGATCAAAGCCGCCATCCGCGACAACGATCCGGTCTACTTCATGGAGAACACCCTTCTCTACGGGACCACCGGTGAAGTGCCGGACCCCGCCGAAGGAGATTTTGTAATTCCGCTCGGTGTCGCCGACTTGAAGCGTGAAGGTAAGGACGTTTCGATCATCAGCCACGGCCGCTCGGTGATCCACGCCCTTCAGGCCGCCGAGACGCTCAAGGAGCAGCACGGCATCGAAGCCGATGTCCTCGACCTGCGCTCGATCCGCCCGCTCGATGTCGAGGCGATCCTCAAGACGGTGAAGAAAACCAACCGTGTCGTGCTGGTCGATGAGTCCAAGGGCTTCGGCGGTGTCTCCGCCATGGTCTCCCACCTCATCCAGGACGAGGCCTTTGATTACCTCGACTCGCCGATCAAGCGTGTCACCACATTGGATGCACCGGCGATATACTCCCCGCATATCGAAAACGAACAGCTTCCGAATCCGCGCCGGATTGTTGAAAAAGTCCTGTCTTTGCGCTGATCCCCGAGGCTTTTTCATTGCCACGGAACAAGTCACTTCTAGCATTCTTGCAACATGACCAAACTTCTTTCCCTCGTCGGGCTTGTCGGTCTTTGCCTTGCGGCCACCTCGTGCTGCTGCCTCTTCTAATTGACTAACACCATGAAAAACCTGCTCCTGATCCTGCCCCTCGTGGCCCTCTCCATGGGTCTGTCTTCCTGCTGCTCCATGTTCGGCTGGAACAGCCAGCACGCCGGCTACAAAGAGGAAACCTATCAGCGCAAGCTCTGCGGATACGACATCGTCCGCGAAGAAGTCGTCGTGGATGCCAAGAGCGGCATGACCGAGGTCAAGGAAACCAAGGTTCCGCGCTACAAGACAGTGACCAAGAAGGTCCGCCTCAAGTGCCCGGATTGCGTTCGCTTCTACTGCCTGAACGAAGGTTGCTGCGGTTCCAACACCGAAGCCGCCCGTCGCATGGCCACCACCCAGGGCGGCACCGGCAGCCCGCACATCGGCCTCATCCCGACGATGAAGCAGATCGTGGTCGAGTAATCCGTCACATCTGACCATCTTTAACGGAAAGCGGAGGTCCACCCGGGCCCCCGCTTTTCTTTTTCCCCTTGCCCGCTCCGGTCCCCGCGCGCATTCGTCCGGATGATGAGAACGCTTCCCATCCTCGCATGCCTCGCACTGGCGGCCTGCCAGCAACAGGAATCCAAGCCGCCGCCTCGTGACACTCCACCAGCACCTGCCGCACCAGCACCGCCTCCGGGAAAAGTGAGTTCCGATCCCTCCGACGCCTCCTCTTACGTGGGGATGAGCGTCTCCGAAGCGAGTTCCCGTGCCGACAAGGCCGGAATCCGCTGGCGCATCGTGGAGGAAGACGGGCAATCTCGCCCGGTCACGAAGGACTTCCGCCCGGACCGCCTGAACTTCGCCGTCGCCGCGGGAAAAATCATCCGCGTCACCAAAGGCTGAGCCCCGGGGAAAAGACTGGAAAAGCCTTTCCGATTCCCCAATCTCGCCGCGCCTCACTCCCTCTTTTTTATCAGATCCATGGCCATCCAAATCGAAATGCCAAAACTCTCGGACACGATGACCGAGGGCACCCTCATCAAGTGGCACAAGAAAGTCGGCGATTCCGTCGAGATCGGCGACATCCTCGCTGAAGTTGAAACCGACAAGGCCACGATGGAAATGGAAGCCTTCGACGAAGGCACCCTGACCGAAATCAAGATCCAAGAAGGCGAGAAAGCCGCCATCGGTGCCGTCCTCGCCGTGCTCGATGGCGATGATGCCGGCTCCGCTCCTGCTCCCGCAGCAGCACCGGCCGCCGCTGAAGCCGCACCGAAGTCCGAGGCAGCCGCACCGGCTTCCACCCCTGCCGCTGCAGCCGCTCCCGCTCCGGTGCAATCCACCGATGGCGAGCGCATCAAGGCCTCGCCTCTCGCTCATAAGGTCGCCGGGGAACTCGGTGTCGACCTTGGCTCTCTCTCCGGTACCGGCCCTGCCGGTCGCATCGTGCGCGCCGATGTGGAAGCCGCCAAGGGCTCGAAGCCAGCCGGCAAATCCAGCGAGGCTTCCGCCGCCGCCGGTCTCGCCGCTGCCGCCAAGTCCCGCTCCACCACTCCGGCCCCTGCTGCCGCAGCACCGGCCGCCGCTGCCATTCTGCCGACCGCCAAGGATGGCGACGCGCGCATCGAGCTTTCCTCCATGCGGAAGGTCATCGCCTCCCGCCTGCTCACCTCGAAGCAGACCATCCCGCACTTCTACCTCCACGTGGAAGCGGATGCCGCCCCGCTCATGGCGCTGCGCAAGCAGATCAACGCCCAGGCCGAGCAGACCCACGGCAACAAGTACTCGGTGAACGATTTCATCCTGAAGGCCGTCATCAACGCAGCGGTCGCCGTGCCCGCCGTGAATGCCTCCTTCGCCGGTGACCACATCGTCTCCTTCAAGCATGTCGGCCTCGCGGTCGCCATCGCCGTGGAAGACGGCCTGGTCACCCCGGTCATCCAGCAGGCGGAAACCAAGTCCGTCCTTCAGATCTCGAAGGAAGTGAAAGACATGGCCTCCCGCGCCAAGGAGAAGAAGCTGAAGCCCAGCGAATTCGACGGCGGCACCATCACCGTCTCGAACCTCGGCGCTTGGGGCATCGAAAGCTTCGACGCGATCGTCAATCCGCCACAGGCCCTCATCCTCTCGGTCGGCGCCGCCATCGAAAAGCCCGTGGTCAAGAACGGCCAGATCGTCGCCGGCCTGCGCATGAACCTCGGTGTCAGCTGCGACCACCGCGTCGTGGACGGTGCCGTGGCCGCAGCCTTCCTGGCGGAGGTCAAGAAGCTCGTCGAGCAACCGGCCCTCATGCTGATCTGAGCTGCCCGCCAGCCCCACTCTCAAAGGCGTGCCATCCCCGCGGTGGCACGCCTTTCTTATGCCTCTCCAGCATCACACCCGGCGGAACGACAAGCGCCCTCACCAGGCCACACGACGCCGGGATTCTCAGGGGATCATTTAGCGGATGCCTCAGCACCCTTCCCGGCCTGAGTTTTTCACACGCTCTAAGAAGAGATCATTTAGGTACGAAACAAACCATTCATCTTAGTAGTGTGAACAAGCCTCTGAGATCGCCGTTCCACCGCATCAGATCAAGGATTCCACGCCTGCAAAACCCTGCGAAAAACCTCCCGGCATCTGGCTACAAGCCCGGCTAACAGACCCCGCTCTCCGAATTACGCCCGGAGAATTCCCGAACTGTTCACAGTCCGCTAACAGAATGAGGTCTCCCGGAATTTGACGCCCTTTTGACACTTCTCCTCCGCGCTTCCCGGCAAACTGATAGGGCTATGGGATTCGCGACTTTATTCGTCGGAGGCTCCATCACCGAGCCATCGCAAGTCGGTTCAACTTCGGGAGTGAGACTTGCCTCGCCGCTCTTTGTGTTTCTCATCGTTGCAAATCTCGTCTTTAGCCCCGCGATGGCTGGAAAGCCGCCAGTTTTCAAGCATCCTTTGCAGCGGCAGCTTGAGTCGCAAATCCTGCCCGAGGTCCGCTTTCAAGATGCCGACTTCATGGATGCCATCTTCTACCTTCAGCTACAGGCCTTGTCCTCGTCGAAGCATACCCTGCAGGTGCCTTTCATCGTGCAGCTGCCACCGGACTTCAAGCCACGCCATGAGCTAACCCTCGATCTGAAAAGCGTTCCGGCGTGGGAGGCTTTCCGACATCTCTGCGGCCAAGCCGGTGTTGAGTTCTCAATCGCGCGGAATTCGGTATGGATCCGCCATCCGGACATGCCAGCCACCTCGAAGACGGTGGTACGAACGCTGATCCCTGCTCCCGTCGTTCCGGATCCGGGCAAAGCACAGGCCAGCCCCCTGAGAAAGCCCGCCAGACCCTTCGGGACGGGACACAACAATCACTACACTACCAGCGGAGAAATCCAGCCGCAGAGGTCCGGCACCGTGAAGCATCGGAACCTCAGTGGTTGGGCCATCGACATGGATCCCGGAAACCGCTTCAGCATGAACTGCATCGATATCGCGCGATGTAAGGCCAAGTGCGACGGCAAATGCGGATGCTATGCCTGCGCCTGCCAACCGCCCAAGGACAAGGCAGTCCCCGCCAAGCCCTAAGCACGGTTTGTGAGCCTCCAGCCTGAGTCAGCTCTTCGGGACAAGCTTCTTCTGGCACCAAGCCATCGCCATCAGCGAGTAGCCGGTACCATAGGGCTGATGGTAATCGTACAGCGGATAGTCCCACCAGGAACCGTCCTTCTCCTGCCGGAATAGGATGAGCTTAGCCAGCTTCTCGGCATGTGCCTTCTGTTCCGCAGCCGGGAGAAATTCCACCGACTCCGTGAAGTAGAAGACCCCGTAATAGTAGAAGTAGCCGGAGATCTGGAAGTGCGTCTCGTGCGGTACCGGGCGCTTGCGTCCGATGCTCAGGAAGCCTTCGCGATCGATGAAGCGCTCCGCCCATTCATGGATCACCTTGTCCGTGACCTTCGTTTCACCGAAGGCCCGCAGGGTGGCATTGCATGCCTGGCTACGCGCCAGCGAACCGGCCGGACGATTGATTGGCACCCGCGGCCGGTAGATGTGGCTGTGCGAGTACACGTATGCGAAGTCCGGCGTACGCTGCCGCTCCACGCTTGCCACCGAGGCCTTCACGATCCGGTCATCCAGCTTGATGCCCATCACGTCCCGGGCCTCGCGCATCGCGAGAAGTACGGTAGCTGTAGTAAAACACGTCGTGATCCCCGTCGGCTTCTGTGTCGTCAGACCGTCGTAGATATCGAGGTAGCCCCAACCGCCGTTGATGTCCATGTAGCGGTTGGCCAGGTCGCACTGCTCTTGTGCCAATCGCTTCCACTTCTCCTTCGCGGCATCATCTTTCGCGGTCTTGTACAGCCGTGTCAGGGCGCGCATACCGTAGGCGTGGCCCCATGCATTGTAGGTCGTCGTCTGATCCGCGCGGCGGAGCTTGGGAAGCTCGGCTTCCATCCATGCACCGCCTTTCTCGATCGCTGCCAGTGTCTCGGGACGAGTGTCGCCGCTGTCGATCAGGCCGGACAAGGCCAGCCCGCTTGCACCTGCCCGGAAGGCATGGTGGGCACCCGGCAGCGGCGCATAGATGTTCAGGCCCTTGGTCCGCGTCGCACCGCCCCAGGAACCGTTGGGATTCTGGTCTGCGATCAGGAAGTCCACGCCGCGCCGCACCGATGCCGCCATGGTGGAGGCATTCACCTCCGCCACCGGCTTCTCTTGTGCGAAGGCGCAAGCGGTGCAGGCCAGTAGGATCGCGAGCGGTCGCTGCATGAGCTTAGTCCGGAATGATGACCACTTGCCCTGCTTCCAGCCCGCCGGCGATCTCCACGCGGTCGCCCGAAACGCGGCCGCGCACCACCGTGCGGGTCTCGTTCTTGCCGTCCGCCATCTTCACTTGGACGGTCCACTTGCCTTCATCCGCAGCGCGCAGCGCCTTGGCGGGCAGGGTCATCGCCGTGTCCGACTTGTAGACCACGAAACGGCAATCGAAATTCATCCCGGCCACCACATCAAGGTCGGCCGGGAACTCGAGCTTCTCATCTTCCGGCCATTCCGGCAGCAGATCCACGCGGTAGCGTCCATCGGCGGCCGGCACTGCGGCTACCTGTTGGATCACGGCGGTAAGCGCCACATCCTCACGGCCGCCGGCGCTTGCTCCTCCCTTCATCAACTTCCGCAGGCTACGCGCCGTGCTTTCGTCCACATGTGCCACCAGACCGAGATCCGCCTCGTTCGGCACCAACGAAGCGAAGGGCCGGATGAACGGAACCTTGCCACCCTTCACCAGTGACTTCGCCAGCTCGCCAAGAGTCCAGCGTCCTTCATCCAGCGAGCCGTGGTAGAAGATACCGTCTTCGCTCGCCTTCAGTTCAAGCAGCGCGCCATCCTTCTCGAGATCGGCCAGATCCTCCTTTTCGCGTGCCGCTGCAATGCGTGCCGCATCCAGATCCAGCCGCGCGTTCTCCAGCGAGCGTGGCAGATTCTTCTCCGCCTTCTCCAGTTCGATCGACGTCGACTTCGCATCGGTGGTCAGTCCCTCCGCCTTGCGAGGCAGCAGGACTTGCAAGGTGCGGGTGGTGGAAAGCTCCGTAAGCTTCAGGGCCAGCTCGGAGGACTTCACCGCGTACTCCTGGCGCTTCAGGATGATCTCTTCCGTCTGCTCGGTCAGATCGTCCGCATCGTACATCATCTTGAGCTGCTTCAGCTCTTCCTGCGCGGCTTCCAAGCGACGCTTCGATCCCTCCAGATCATCGGCGATCTCTTCCTCCTGCGCCTTGCGTCCGGTCGTCGTGAAATACTCCAGTTCTTCCGCAGCCACTCGCTGTGCCTTGCGTGCGGCTTCCAGGCGGATCGTGGTCTCCTCGCTCAGCTTGGTGAAGGCGAGCTCTTGGCTGGCGAGAGTCAGCGCCCGGCCCTCCACTGCGCGTTTCAGATCCTGCAGCTTCTTGTCGTAGCCTTCGCGATCGAACTTCACCAACACATCGCCCTTCTTCACGGCCGTGCCATGCGGCACGATCTGCTCGATCGTGAAGTCACCCCAGCCTTCCGGGTCGATGGAAACCAGCACCGGCTTGGCCGGCAGGATCGTCGCCGTGAACGAGCGCTCGATCGCGAATGGCTTGGACTCCACCGTGACTTCCGCTGCGGGAGCCACGGCGACGGTGGCCGCGAGGAGGGACAGGTACTTCATAAAGATGCGGGATTAGCGATATCACTCGCCGGATTTGCCTTTTCGGGCAAGCCAAAGGAAATGGCGGCGCGGTCGGCGGGCATTCGGGCTGGCGTCGATCTCGTGACGCACCACCTCGAATCCGGCACGCGCCAAGTTGCGCTCGATCATCGGCAGCGGGCGCGAGGAACCGATCCCTAGCAGACCGCCCGACTGCAGCGCGCCATGAACTGCGGCAAGCCAGCGCCGGTCCTCGAAAAGACCGCGGCCACGTTCGCCGAGCGGTGCGGTATCCGAGTGGACCAGCACCGCGTGCAGTTCCTGCTCATACTCATGGAAGGCTGTCGCCTCCACGTTTGAAAGGATCTCCACGCGCGAGTCCGTCACCGCCGGACTATCCGGCATGAACTTGCGGTGCCACTCCGCCACCACCGGCCACGGCTCGCCCACGATGAAGGTCCCGCGCTTCTGCGGCAGCGTTTCCATCGCCCCCGCCAGCACCTCGCCCAAGCCTAGGCCTACCACCCAGATCTTCGGTTGCCGCACCGGGCGGAAGGGCGCGCAGGCCACCCGGCCCAGCTCGCGCTCGCTTGCTCGGGTCACCGGTCCGGCCAGTTGCACGCTGCCGTGCTGCAGGTATTTCCGGCCGTCGTGCTCGTGCAGTTCCAGCACCGTGCCGTCCGGCAAGTTGGCTTCCGCCAAGGTGATTCGCGGCTTCATCGCTCTGCTTCTTCTTCGGTTGTCTTGGAAAACAACGACCCCGGCGGAGTGCCGGGGTCGTCAGTTTTGGGCTTTTCGGATCCCTTCGGGCACCGGTTCCGGGAGGTCCCGGCACCCTCTCGCGGATCAGAGACCTGCTTTCAGCGTGGACGATGCCTTGAAGCCGACGGACTTGGAGGCGGCGATCTTCATTGCTTCGCCGGTCTTGGGGTTGCGACCCTGACGAGCGGCGCGCTTCTTCACTTCGAAAGTGCCGAAGCCGATGATCTGGACCTTCTTGTCCTTCTTCACGCCCTTTTCGATGGAGGTGAGAACGGCGGCAAGAGCGTCCTCGGCGGCGCGCTTGGTAGCGTCCTTACCGAGGGCTTTCTGAATGGCTTCAACAAGTTCAGCTTTGTTCATGGCGAGGACGGTATTGCGGTCCGGACCCTTGTTTGGCAAGCTAAAATAGAAGCCCGCCAGCCCGCCCCGCCCTTAGAGCCAAGCACGTTAGCGGCCCTTCCACACCCCCGCCGACAGCCCGTTACGAGAGTCATCGTAACACCCCGATCCAACCCTAACCGATGCCTCCCGAACCCGCCGAAGACAGCGACCTGAAACGCGCCGAACAGGTGATCGCCGGTGCCGCCCACGCCGCGACAGTGCACTTCGCAAACAATCTGTTAGTCGCTGCCGCGTTGCGCGGCTACATCGCCCCGGATGAGGACGAAGAAATCAAGCTACGATACACCCAGTACTTGAGCGTACGCACCGCGCTCCTCTCCCTGTTAGGGACCATGGAACCCGCGAGCGGCAGGAATGCCGCCGAATGGCGCAGCGGGTTACCCCGCTTCAGCGCGGCCTTCGCAGCCGCTTGTCTCCTGCTTCGCGGGGCATTGGGCCTTGTGGATCAAGCGAAAGGCTCGCGTCTCCTGCGCAAGAAGCTGGATGAGGCGGACTCCCTGCGCGGCATCCCGCGCAAGACCTTCACCGCCATCTACCGCTCTTGCACGGATACCTCCCGCCTCCACCGCTTCCGCGATGCCGCGGATTTCTACTATGCGCACCGTAGGGAGATCCATGCCACCGCACCCGCCGGTATCCTCGCCGCTCTAACAGACTGCGAGCCTTGGATCGACGCATGCCGCTCCGGCATCTCCCGCCGCCGCCTCGGCTACCGCTGGTTCTCCTTCAGGCGCCGCCATCACTCCGCGTGGAAAAAATCCATCTTCGGCTTCTTCGAACTCTCCGGCCGGGCGATCGCGGATCTGCGTCAGCCGGGGGTGAAAGCCTCCGGAGCGGCGAAGCGTGTCAGCATCCCCCTGCGGGAGCGCGCCCTCGCCCTCGCCCGCCCGGGGGATATCTTCGTGACCCGGCACGATGACGCCCTGAGCAATCTCTTCCTCCCCGGCCACTGGCCGCACGCCGCCCTCTACCTCGGCAGCCCGGAGCAGCGCCGCCAGCTCGGCCTCGTCCTGCCCCCGCCCCTCGAACGCCGCCTCGCGGGGGAGGTCTGCTTTCTGGAGGCGAAGAAGGACGGCGTTCTCCTTCGCCCCCCGGACGACACCCTCGCCGTGGATGCCTTCGTGATCCTCCGCTCCCCCCTCGGCCCTCCCGATCTCGCGACCGTCCTAACCCGCGCCATGGACCATGCGGGCAAGCCCTTCGACTTCTCCTTCGATTTCCGGAGGGCCGAGCGCCTCGCCTGCACCGAGCTCGTCTACCGCGCCTACCACCACTGCGGGCCGGTCGTCTTCTCCCTGATCGAGGTCTCCGCCCGCCCCTGCCTCCCGGCGGAGGAGCTCATCTCCCAATCCCTCGCCCAAGGATTTCGGGTCGTCGCGGCCTGCGGCGTGGGAAATGACGAAATCATTTCGGGTCCCCGGGCAGAGCTCCTCCTGCACGCCAGCCGGAGTGCACTTTGAAGCACCCGTAAGTCCCACAAAACGAGTGTTTTCCTGAGCTTGTGAAAAATTTCACAAATAGCTCTTGCGCCGTTATAAAACCCTTTGATACAGCCCCCGCGCGCTTTCGCCAGCCGCATCCCTTTCTCGGCATGACTCGTCGCTCCATTTTTTCCATTCTGTTCGCATGGCTCTGCTGTGCGGTGCCGGCTTTCGCGGCGGATGCGGCCCACGGTGCCGGTCACTCCGGTCACGATCACCTCCCGGCCCACGCCGAGGCCATCTTCGAGCTCGGGCCCTTCGTCATCACGAACTCGATGCTGATGGTCTGGATCGTCGCCGCCTTCATCATCGTGGTCGCCCAGCTGGCCACCAAGAAGCTCACCCTCGTCCCCGCCGGCCTCCAGAACTTCGTCGAGTGGATCGTCGAGAGCCTCTACAACTTCCTCGAGGGCATCCTCGGCGCGCACCTCGTGAAGCGCACCTTCTGGTTCTTCGGCACCATCTTCGTCCTCATCCTCTTCACGAACTGGTTCGGCCTCATCCCTGGCGTCGGCACGGTTGGCTGGCAGCTCAGCGGCTCCGGCGTGGATCCCCACGATACCTTCCGCCCCTTCCTGCGCGGTGGTAATGCCGACCTGAACATGACCGCCGCGATGGCCTTCACCTTCGCACTCCTCTGGTTCTACTGGGCCCTCACGGAGAACGGCATCAAGGGCTTCTTCGCCCACATCTTCGCCCCGAAGGGCAAGTTCGGCGGCATCATGGCGGTGCTCATGATCGTTGTCTTCGGCTTCGTCGGCATCCTCGAAGTCATCTCGATCCTCTTCCGCCCCGTCGCCCTCTCCTTCCGTCTCTACGGTAACATCTTCGCGGGTGAGAACATCCTCGAGAACATGATGCTCGTCGTCGGCGACAACAAGTGGCTCGCCTGGCTTCCGCCGCTTCCCTTCTACTTCATGGAGCTCCTCGTCGGCCTGATCCAGGCTCTCGTGTTCATGCTCCTCACCGCCGTCTTCCTCAAGCTGATCTGCGACCACGGCGATCACCACGACGAGGACCACAAGGACCACGCTCATTGAAAAGCTTTCCCGTCCTGACCATGGCACAGACCGTGGGGGTCGGGCGTAACACCAAAACAGAACAACCAACATGACCCTCGATCTCCTTGCCCAGACCGCCGAAGCTGTCTCCGGCCTCAAAGGTAACTTCCACGTCGCCTTTGCCGCTGTTGGCGCTGCCGTCGGCATCGGCCTGCTCGGCTCTAAGGCTGCTGAAGCCACCGGCCGCAACCCCGGCGCCGCCGGTAACATCCTGACGCTGTCGATCATTCTCGCAGCTCTTATCGAAGGTATCGTCTTCTTCGCGATCTTCCTCGCCAAGTAAGCCTTCCCGGCGCGGAGGTCCCCGTGACCTCCGCGCCACCCTTTCCTTTTCCCGCCTGATTTCACCGATTCTCCAGCATTTCGTCCGATGACCACGATTCTCGATCTCCTGGCCGCAGCTCCTCCCGTCGAAGCAGACGGCGGCGTTGCCGGTGAAATCTTCCGCACCTTCAAGATCGACTGGGCTTTCTTCATCAGCCAGGTCGTTTCCTTCCTGATCGTCGCCTTCCTGCTCAAGAAGTTCGCCTTCGGCCCCATCCAAGCCATGCTCGAGCAACGCCGCGCCCGCATCGCGGAGGGTGAGTCCAAGCTGATCCAGATCCAGCAGCAGCTCGCGGAGTCCGAGGCTTCCACCGCCGCCGCCATCGCGAAGGCGAATGAAGATGCCGCCCGCCTGATCAACGAGGCCAAGACCAGCGCCGCCGCCCTCACCGAGCAGAAGGCCCAGGAGGCCATCGCCGGTGCCCAGCAGATCCTCGCGAAGGCCGAAGCCGCCGCCCAAGCCGAGCGCGCCGCCATCAAGGCCGAGCTCAAGCAGGAGTTTGGTCGCCTCGTCGCCTCCACCACCGCCCAAGTCACCGGTAAGGTCCTCACCTCCGACGACCAAGCCCGCCTCAGCCAGGAAGCCCTCGCTACGGTCGAGCGCTAATCTCCTTTCTCCGCCTCGTCATGAAGATCTCCAAGACCGCCACCATCACCGCCCGCCGCATTTTCCGGCTTTGCCAGAGCGGTCCCCGCCTTGACGAGGCCAAGCTTTCCGCGGCCGTGCGCCAGCTCGCCACCGAGAAGCCCCGCGGCTACCGCGGTGTCCTCGTGGCGCTCAAGCGTCTCGTCCGCCTCGATGCCGAGCGCCGCCGCGTGATCGTGGAGAGCGCCACCGAGCTCGACCAAGGCGCCCGTGACCGCATCGTTTCGAACATCGCGGTGAAGTACGGCGTCGATCTCGCCTTCGAATTCCGCACCAATCCCGAACTCCTCGGCGGCCTCAAGATCCGCGTCGGTAACGACGTCTTCGACGGTTCCGTGAAGGGTCGCCTCGACCGCCTCGCCAACGCTTTCTGATTTCGCCTCTCTCCTTTTAAAACTAACCACCGATAACCGGAACCCTTCCAATGAGCAGCATCCTCCAGGAACTCGAAAAGGAGATCGCCAACGCCTCGGCCTCCGTCGAAAAAACCAACGTCGGCGTCGTCCGCGAAGTCGGTGACGGCGTCGCCAAGGTCGAAGGCCTTTCGGACGTGATGCTGAACGAGATGATCTCGTTCCCCGGCGGCGTGACCGGCCTCGCGATGAACCTTGAGGACGGTGAAGTCGGTGTCGTGCTTCTCGGCTCCTACGACAAGATCGTCGCGGGCATGGAGTGCTCCACCACCGGCAAGCTGCTTTCCGTTCCGGTCGGTCGCAAGGTCTTCGGCCGCGTCGTGAACGCTCTCGGCCACGCCATCGACGGCAAGGGCGAGATCGAAGCCTCCGCTTCCTACCCGATGGAGAAGATCGCTCCGGGTATCATCAAGCGTAAGTCGGTGTCCGTCCCGGTGCAGACCGGCATCATGTCCATCGATGCCATGATCCCCGTCGGCCGCGGCCAGCGCGAGCTCATCATCGGTGACCGCTCGACCGGCAAGACCACCATCGCCGTCGATACCATCATCTCCCAGGCCAAGCAGAACAAGCTGGCCGAGCAGGGCAAGCTGCAGAACCACAAGCCGCTTTACTGCATCTACGTCGCCATCGGCCAGAAGCAGTCGAACGTGGCCCGGATCCAGAAGACGCTGGAAGACTCCGGCGCCATGGAATACACCACCATCGTTTCGGCCACCGCTTCGGATGCCGCCGCGATGCAGTTCCTCGCTCCTTACGCCGGCTGCGCCATCGCCGAATACATGATGGACCAGGGCGAAGACTGCCTCATCGTGTTCGATGACCTTTCCAAGCACGCCGTGGCCTACCGCCAGGTGGCCCTGATCCTGAAGCGCCCCTCCGGTCGCGAAGCGTATCCGGGTGACGTGTTCTACCTCCACTCCCGCCTGCTCGAGCGCTCCGCTCGTCTGACCGAGGCCGCCGGTGGTGGTTCGCTTACCGCTCTCCCTGTCATCGAGACCCAGGCCGGTGACGTGTCCGCTTACATCCCGACCAACGTGATCTCGATCACGGACGGCCAGATCTACCTGGAAACCGACCTCTTCTACCAGGGCATCCGCCCCGCCATCTCGGTGGGTCTCTCGGTGTCCCGCGTGGGTTCCGCCGCCCAGACCAAGACCATCAAGTCCGTCGCCGGCACCACCAAGCTGGACCTCGCCCAGTTCCGCGAGCTGCAGGCCTTCGCTCAGTTCGGTTCGGACCTTGATGCCTCCACCAAGAAAAAGCTCGATCGCGGTGCCCGCATCGTGGAGCTCTTCAAGCAGAACCAGTACTCCCCGCTCTCCATGGAGATGGAGTCGATCTACCTGTTCGCCATGCAGAACGGCTACTTCGACGATGTGAAGGTCAGCGACGTGAAGCGCTTCCAGACTGCGATGGGTGAGTTCTTCGAGACCCGCAAGACCGAGCTCCTCGACAAGATCCGCAACGAAAAGCCGGACCTCAAGAAAGACGCCGCCGCCGTTGAAGCCGTGAAGACGGCCATCAACGACTTCAAGGCTTCTTGGAAGTAATCGGCTCCTCTTAGTCCCTCGCTACTGCTCCCTGCTACTCGCTACTTCTTCTTCCCATGGCCAACCTTCGCGACATCCGCCGACGCATCAAGTCGGTCAAGAACACCGCCCAGATCACCCGGGCGATGCAGCTTGTCGCTGCCGCCAAGATGAAGAAGGCGCAGGACCAGGCGCTCGCCGGTCGTGATTACGCCGATCTTCTCAATCAGGTCCTCGTGAACCTGAAGGAGAACGTCGGTGAGGAAGCCCACCCGCTCCTCCAGACCCGCGATGGCGGCAAGGAACTGGTGCTGGTGATCTCCACCGACAAGGGCCTCTGCGGCGCGCTCAATACCAACGTCGGCAAGAAGATCCGCGCCGAGGTCTCGAAGGACGCGGACTTCGTCACCGTCGGCCGCAAACTGCGCAACCAGCTCGCGAAGGCCGGTCGCAACATGGTTGCCGACTTCGAGGTGAAGGACCCGGTTCCTTTCGCCGAAGCCCGTCCGATCGCAAAGTTCCTGACCAAGGCCTTCCTCGAAGGTGGCTACAGCAAGGTCAGCGTCGCCTTCGCGAACTACGTCAACGTGATGCGCCAGGAGCCGACCATCGTCCAGCTCCTGCCGATCTCGACCGCTTCCCTCGGCGAGAAGCAGGATTACGAGGGCATGGGCGCCGAGGTGAAGGTTAAGGCAACCGACCACGGTGCTGCCCTTTCCAAGGACTATCTCTTTGAGCCCTCCGGCAAGGACGTCCTCGATACCCTCCTGCCGCTCTACATCAACTTCCAGGTCTATCAGATGCTGGTCGAGAGCCGCGCCTCCGAGCACTCCGCCCGGATGGTCGCCATGAAGGGCGCCACGGACAACGCCAAGAAGTTCATCAAGGAGCTGACCCTAGAATACAACAAGCTCCGGCAGGCCGCCATTACCGCGGAACTGCTCGAGATCACCACGGCCATGCGCGCCATGGAGTGATCGGCTCCCGCTTCTTATCTCCGTCATGAAACTCGTCCTTCCATTGCTTCCGATTGCCGCGGCGCTCCTGAGCGTCAGCTGCGGCGGCGGTGGCCTTGACTATGCCGAGGCCTCGGCTCCGACTGCCCCTTATCAGGTGGCTGTCGTGAAGGGCTTCGGCTACAAGGTGGATGGCCCCGATGCCCGGGGTAAGCAACTGTCGAACGAGTTTGCCTCCGTCCTTGCCGAGGAGATCCAAAATGTCGGCAAGTTCTCGAAGGTGACCACCGCTTCCGAGTCGGGTCGCGCCCTCCGCATTGAGGGAGACGTGACCTATCTGGAAGAGGGAAACAACGCCCTGCGCATCGGCATCGGCATGGGTGCTGGGAGTGCTCATTTTAACTGCACCGGTCGCTTCGTCGACAACTCCACCGGTAAGCTGCTCGGGACCTTTGAGGTCGAACGCAGCAGTAAATCGGGCCTCCGCGGCGTGGCCGATACCTTCCCGATCATCCGCCGTTCCGCTGCAGGCGACATCGCCGCAAAGGCCGCAGAGCT
The DNA here is from genome assembly GCF_025950095.1 of Luteolibacter rhizosphaerae. Lineage (NCBI taxonomy): Bacteria > Pseudomonadati > Verrucomicrobiota > Verrucomicrobiia > Verrucomicrobiales > Verrucomicrobiaceae > Neoluteolibacter > Neoluteolibacter rhizosphaerae. The sequence goes on from NZ_JAPDDR010000003.1 coordinate 320,145, forward strand.
CGCCCACTGATTTCCCTCTCATATCCCGATGTCCTCCTTCTCCAAGATCCTCGTCGCCAGCGCCGTGACCGGTGCGTTGCTACTGTCTAGCTGCGCCTCTATCGTGAGCCGCGCCAGCCGCGACGTGTCGATCCAGTCGAACCCCTCGGGACTCGCGTTCTCCGTGGTTAGTGTCGACGGCGAGCCGCTCTACTCCGGCACCACCCCGCAGACGGTGAATCTCAGCGCGCGTGGCGGCTACTTCAAGCCGGCCAAGTACACCGTCCTGGTGAAGCGCGGGAATAAGGTGGTCGGTAGCCATCAGGTCACCGCCGGGATCAACGGCTGGTACTTCGGTAATATTCTCATCGGTGGCCTCGTCGGCATGCTGATCGTCGATCCCCTCACCGGCGCGATGTATCGCATGCCCGCCAGCATCACCGTGGATGCCAATGCAATCGCCGGAGACGCCCCGCGCTCTCTTACGCTCGCCAGCATCGACACTCTGACACCGGAACAGCGCGCCAGCCTCGTCCGCCTCTAAGACCTGAAAACAGAAATCTGAACACAGCAACCGCTGCTATGAGCAACCAAGGAACCATCGTCCAGGTCATCGGCGCCGTCGTTGACGCCGACTTCTCGAAAGCCACCGCGCTTCCCGGGATCTACAACGCCCTCGAAGTCAGCTACAACCTGAACGGCGTCGACACCAAGCTCGTGCTCGAAGTGCAGCAGCACCTCGGTGACGGCTGGATTCGCGCGGTTGCCATGTCCGCTTCGGACGGCCTCAAGCGCGGTATGGTCCTCACCGACACCGGCAAGGCCATCGCCGTGCCGGTCGGCAATCAGGTCCTCGGCCGTATCTTCAACGTGACCGGCGATCTCGTGGACGAAAACGTCCCGCTCGCCAATCCCGAGCAGCGCTCCCCGATTCACCGTGCGGCCCCGCTCCTCACCGAGCAGTCCGCCACCACGGAGATCCTTCCTACCGGTATCAAGGTCATCGACCTCATCTGCCCGCTGCTCAAGGGTGGTAAGGGCGGCATGTTCGGTGGTGCAGGCGTCGGCAAGACCGTCGTCATCATGGAGCTCATCAACAACATCGCGAAGGCGCACGGTGGTTTCTCCGTGTTCGCCGGCGTGGGTGAGCGCACCCGTGAGGGCAACGACCTCTACTGGGAAATGATCGAGTCCGGCGTTATCGCCACCGAGAAGGACGAGAAGGGTCACGTCGCTCTCGACGAGAAGGGCAACCCGATCCTCTCCGCTGAAGGCTCCAAGGTGGCGCTTTGCTACGGCCAGATGAACGAGCCTCCGGGCGCCCGTCTCCGCGTCGCTCTCTCCGCCCTGACCATGGCCGAGCACTTCCGCGACGAGGCCAACCAGGACGTGCTTCTCTTCGTCGATAACATCTTCCGCTTCTCGCAGGCCGGTTCCGAGGTGTCCGCTCTTCTGGGCCGCACCCCGTCCGCCGTGGGTTACCAGCCGACCCTCTCCGAGGAAATGGCCGGTCTCCAGGAGCGCATCACCTCCACCAACAAGGGCTCGATCACCTCGATCCAAGCCGTGTACGTGCCGGCGGACGACCTTACCGACCCCGCTCCCGCGAACACCTTCGCTCACCTTGACGCCACCGTGGTGCTTGAGCGTGGCCTTGCCGAGCAGGCGCTCTTCCCCGCCGTGGACCCGCTCGCCTCGACCTCCAAGGCCCTCGCGCCGGAAGTGGTCGGCGCCGAGCACTACCGCGTCGCCCGTGGCGTCCAGCAGGTGCTCCAGCGCTACAAGGACCTGCAGGACATCATCGCGATTCTCGGCATGGACGAGCTTTCCGACGAGGACAAGCTCACCGTGTTCCGCGCTCGTAAGATCCAGCGCTTCCTCACCCAGCCCTTCCACGTCGCGGAAATCTTCACGAACGTGCCCGGTGCCCTCTGCTCGATCGAAGACACCGTGCGCGGATTCGCCGAGATCCTCGACGGCAAGTGGGACGATGTACCGGAAGGTAACTTCTACATGAAGGCCGGCATCGACTCCGTCTCCCGCGACTAATTCTTCGAAGAAGCCAGAGGCAGGAATCCAGAGACAAGATCTCGAAATTCAAGCCCCTGGTCTCTGGACTCTGGTCTCTCAAATCTCATGGCTCTCCACCTCGAAATCGTCACCCCGGAGAAAAAGATCTTCTCCGACACCGTCGGCAACGTCTACCTGCCCGGGGCTGATGGCGAGCTTGGCATTCTCGACGGCCACGCCGCCTTGGTGACCGCGCTTCAGCCGGGCGAGCTTCGCTACGAGAAGAACGGCCAGACCGTCTCCATGGCCATCGGCACCGGCTTCGCCGAAGTCACCGAGCACCGCGTGAACGTCCTCACCGACCTCGCCGCGGATGCCGACCAGATCGACGAAGCCAAGGTCGAAGCCGCCATGAAGCGTGCGGAAGAGCAGCTCGCCGGCATCAGCCACGACAACGATGCCGAAGAGGTGGCTCACCTCCAGGCCATCATCGCCAAGTCGATGGCCCAGCTCCGCCTCAAGCGCCGCAACCACAACTAAGGTCAGCGGACCGATTCATCACCACGGAAAGGGGCGCACCAGCGCCCCTTTTCCATGTACCTCAAGGAGGGGGTGCGTCTCGCGCCCTCTCTCACACGTCACGCTCCCGACCCGCGAGGGGCGCGAGACGCACCCCCTCCTTGTTCTCTTCCTCCCCTCACTCCAAATACCCTCTCCCTTTCCCATTCCCCCGCCCCCGAGACTCCTCCTATCCTCCCCCAAATGCGCCTCCATCCACGTGTCTGGGAAATGCTCCGATCCCGTCGAACGAAGATCATCCTCGCGTGCTCTCCCTTCATCCTCGCCCTGCTGGTAGCACTCGCCTACCCCGTCTCCACTTGGCTCGGCCGCCGCTCCCTTGAGCAGTTCGTCGAGTCCATGCACGACCAAGGCTACGTCACCAACGCCGCCGCCTACTTCTCTCCCTCCGGCCCCGCCGAGGAGAATTACTTCCTCCATCCCGCCGCGCTCGCGGAGCAGGAGAAATCCGGCAGCATCGTGAAAGCCCTGCGCTACTTCGAGCCGCCGCTTCCCGGGATCTCGCGACGTTTGGAAACCGGCGAACCCGCCCTCGCTCGCCGCGCCGACCTCCGCACTTGGCTCACGCCTCCCTTGGCGGACGAAGCTGGGACCGCCCGCCATCTGCTCGCCGCCATCGAGCCCTCGAGCCGCCGCCTCGATGAACTCCGCGAAGCTCTGAAACGACCCCGCGCCGAGTGGCCCTTGGATGATGGCTTGGACGCAAGCACGGAAGCCATCGAGAAGATCGTCCGCTCCCAGTTCCGCCTCCGTCCCGTTGCGGATTTCGCCGCCGATGAAGCTTATCTTTACCTCGCTCTCGGGGATAGCGAGCGCGCGGCCGCGGACCTCGGAGCCATGCTTGAATGCAACCGCCTCTATCTCTCGTCCAAACCCACCGTTGTAGCTCTCCTTCTTCATGAAGCTCTCTCGCGGGGAACCACCAGATTGATCTGGGAAGGCATCGCCCGCTCCTCATGGAACGAAGCGCAGCTCGCTTCCTTCGAAGCAGCCTTGGCTCGCGAGAATCCCCAGTCCGCCCTTATCCAAGCCTTCCATGGAGAAGCTGCCCTTCTTGAAATCTGGGCGGCCAAAGTCGGCTCCCTTGAGAGCCACGACCAAGGAGCCAATCTCCTCAAAGGCTGGGATCCCGATCTTGATCGCATCCAACAACGGCTGCGCGGAATCTGGCGCGAACTCCGCCCGCTTGGCTTCGTCCTATCGAAGCACGTGCAGAGCCAGCGCGCGCTCTTCGGTGAGATGACGCTTCCCGATGGCACCGCCCGCCAACGCTTCGAACCCGAGGACCTCGCCCGCTTCCGCAGCACGCTCGACTCGCTTCCCCAAGCGATCGTGACCAGCGAGAGCGGTGCCACCCACACCAGCCGCGATATCGATGCCGAAGCTTGGGGAATGCTTCGATCTCTCTCCACCACCGTCCTCCGCGCGGAGGCCACCATCGCCCTCGCCCGCACCGGCATTGCCTTGGAGCGCTATCGTCTCCAGCACGGCATTCACCCTGCCTCCTTGCAGGAACTTGTCCCGGCCTATCTTCCCTCTGTTCTGTTAGATCCTTTCACCCGCCGACCTCTCCACTACCGGGTGCAAGCGGATGGCTCTCCGCAGGTTTGGTCCATCGGCGCCAATCTCACCGATGAGGGCGGCCTTCCAAAACGCGACCGGGATCAGGGTGATCTCGTCTGGATCACCCGTCCCATCCCCGGCTACACCGAGAAGGAGTTCCGCAAGCCCTGAGGCCCGGACTTACCTTCTGCGGCGCAGCAGTGGCACCAGACCCAGCATGCCTAACAGCACGGCCGCAGGCTCCGGTACCGGTGCCGGCGTGATCGAGAGAATCCCTTGGAAGATCGACACGCGGTGCGCATTGTCGCGATCCGAGAAGGAGTAGATGCTGAAGGACGAGATCGGCGTGTCTCCGAAGTCCAGGAAGGTCCGGTAAGCCGGTGCATTGTTCGGATTCCCCGCCGGACCGGAGATCGCATACGTGATCGATTGCCCGTTACCCGTCGCGATGATCCCCGCGCTCAAGCTCGTGTCCTGCGTAAAGACAAAACCTGCATCGATACCACTGCCGATCGATCCCGGCGCCAGCGTCAGGAATGCCTCGGCCGCGATCGCATCGCGGAAGCCATTGCCACCTGCCAGGTTCGATTGATCCGAGTCCACGTCATCCAGGCCCAGCGAGCCCAGGATCACCGGCACGGAGAAAGTGAAGTCCCAGCGCTGGTAGTGCAGCAGGGTTCCGTTCAGATCGTTTGCATCGTCCTGTGTTCCCAAGATGAAGCCGGTCGGATTGCCGGAGGTATCCAGCGTCAGGTTTCGCGTGGAAGGATCCGCTGTTCCCACGATCGAGCTTTGGAAGGTGAGCGTCACGCCGTCCTTCACCAAGGTGCCGGAAGTCGCGTTGTTCAGATAGCCCGTTTGGGTGTTCGAGCCGTTCGTCCACACATCGGTGATGAAGGAGAAGGTCGTGACGGCTTCGGCCGTTAGAGCAGAGCAGGCGAATGCCAGCCCCAGCAAGGAGGTGAGCTTGTTCATGGTTGGGGAGAGATCGAGACGAGAGGCCGGGACTCTTGATCTTTAATCAAAGTTAATCAAGTGCCGTGATCACGTAAGAATCCGGATCCACAGACATTTCCTGACCTTTCTACCCCATCACTCCCCGATATCCCAAGCTGTCACCCACTCGGTGCTCCCCAGCATCCAGCCGTCCTCCACCAAGCGTTCCACCATGTCCGGGAAGTGGGCTGCGCCATAGAAGACCCCGAGCTTCTTCTTGCCCGCTTCCACCTCGCGCGCCAGCACCTCCAGGCACTTCGCATTGCGATCACTGATGATCACGCTCTCGCCCGCGAGCCCTGCCACCTGATCGTCACCGGCACCCAGCGTGTGCACCAACTCGCGCTTCACCCCGTTCGCACTACCGCGGATCAGCGAGGTGAGCAGCTTGAAAGTGCTCGGCTGCTTCACGCCTTTCTGATCCGCTTCGAGCCCTGCCTTCAGCACGAAGCTGAGCAGCGACTCGCCGCGCTTCTCCTGTAGCTCCACGAACTCGTCGTAGCTCAGATCCGCATGCACGAAGTTCGGCTTCGCATAGTCGATCTCCTTCATCTGGTAGGCCAGATCCAACCACTTCGCACCCGCCTCATAGGCTTTGTGCAGCCCGCTCAAATTGCCTTTCGGCTTCTTCTCCGGCGCCACAGGTTCCGCATCTTCGCTCGGCTCTTCCTCCTCGGCCCGGATCTCCTCCAGCGAGGCAGGCCTGCCATTTCCGATGCCCTCCCACAGCAGTGCATCGTAGCTCTCGAACCTCGTGTTCAGCGCCTGATAGTACTTCTTGTCCGCGATGTGGATCGCGCCGATCAGCTCCACGCTGGCATCCCCTTTCGTCAGCTTGACCACCGCCGTCTGCAGCTCGGTCGCCTTCCCCTTCTCCTCCACGCGGATGAATTGCTCCTTCTTCTCGGCCTCCTCCGTTTGCGCGGCATCGGCCGCAGCCGGAGCCGCGGGTTCGGCCCGCAGTGCGGGGATCAGGAATGCGGCAATCAGCCAGAGGTGCTTCTTCATCGTCGTCGCCAGCTTACGCCGGAAAGCGCCGGAAGAAAGCCCCCTCGTCTCGCGAAGTGATCCCGCTCCTGCTTCTCATGGAAGCACGATCCGCCAGTAGCGCCGCTTCTCGCCCTCGTATCGTGGCACCGGCACCGTGGTCGTCGTTTGCGTTGCTGTAATTTTGTAGGCGTAGGGCGTCCAGTTGATCAGGTCCTCGGAGGTCTCGATGGAATAAACCGAACCGATCCCGGAAGGCCATGAGATCGGGATGTGTCCGTTTCCGGCTTCACCGGCCACCGCTAGCCCCGCAATGGATCCGCCGCCGCTGATCGGTCCCTTGTTGATCGCCGCCCCGGTCGAGAGCTCGATGCGATACAAGCCCGTGCTCGACCCCGTCCTCAGCGCGGCCCATCCATGGCCGTTCGATGGCGTGTTGCTCGCGCCGCTCGTCCCGCCCTCCGCCGTGATGTCGAACCCGCATACTGCGGAGAAATCCACCGTCGTGCTCCCTACTTTCACCACCTTTTGCTGCGTCTGAGTTCCCGAGTTGGGCGGGTTCTGGATCCACAGCGAGTCGTTGGAGGAGTTGAGCGTATACTGCGTCGTGCTACCCGCCGCACTGTTGGCATAAGAGTTGGTGTAGGCCGTCTCCATCGCCCGGGTTCCCCCTCCGCTGATGTTGCCGTCCGGGTTGACTCCCGACACGGACCCGGCTGCACCGCCGTAGTTCCCGTCGACTGGAGCACCGTTGGTCGGATTGATCCGGAAGTTGAGGCCGGACGGAGTCACCACCCGGATCCGGTCCGCAGTCGGATTGAAATCGAAGCCGTAGCCGGAAGTTGGCACCGGTAGATCGACTGGCGTCGTGCCGTCGGCCTCCACGAACTGGGCTTGGCCTGCAATGCCCACCATCGCCATTGCCCCGGTCTTTGGATCCAGCAGATACAGGCTGGCACTATTGGCATCCGCATTCACTCCCAGACCCATCAGCTGGCCGTTCAGCGGTCGGAAATCGATGCCCACCAGCGTCTCCCCGCTGGCTAGAGATGCGGTATTGAGCGGGATGGTGTTCGCCACTCCCGGATTCGTGGTTCTGAAGAGGACAAGGTTGGATCCGCCTTCGCTCAGTCCCACCGCTACCGGAAGTTGGGTCCGGATCGCGAGACTTCGCGCCGTGTACCCGCTCAGCGCACCGAGGAAGGTCGGGCTACCGTTGGCCAGATTGATCCGATACAGGTTGGTGAAGCCCAAGCCTGTGCTCAGGATCGCGTAGGCGGATCCGGGCGCCGCCGCGTTGCTGCTCGGAGCATTCACCCCCGGCGCGATGTCGAATCCCCGCACCGCCGTGATCCCCACGATCTGGGAAATCGTCACCGTCTTCCCCTCGGTTTGTGTTCCCGAGTTGGGCGCATTCTGGATGTAGATGCTGTCCGTGGAGGAATCGAAGGTGTATTGCGTCGTGATCCCCGTCACCGGGTCATTGTTCGTGTAGGCCGTCCCGTCCACTCCCGTGGTCGCGCCGTTGATCGGTCCGTCCGGATTCATTCCAGCTGTCGTCTCGCTACTGTCCAGATAGTCTCCCGTGTTCGGATTCATTCTCACATTCAGACCGCTGGTGGAGACGATCCGCAGGCGGTCCACGGCCGGGTTGAAATCGATGTCAAAGCGGTTCGCTGCAGTTGCTACTGGCGTGCCGCTTGCGTCGACCAAAGGCTGAGCTGGACCGACGAGGTTCGCCGTACCCGTCTCCGGGCTCAGGTGGTAGAGTGCCAGGCCGCCGCTTGTCGTGTTCCGGGCCAGCCCGTAGAGCTGCTGGTTCAGTGGCCGCACGTCGATCGCCACCAGCGAATCACCGGACTGCAGCCCGGTGATAGCCATCGGCGGGCTGGCGCTGGCTACCGCCGTGTCGCAGAAAGAGACCAGACGGTTGTCATCCGTCAGCACATAAAAGCCGATCCCCGGCTTGCCGATGGTAGGGGAAATGCCGGCGTAACAGGGCACTGTCGCCAGAAGCGCGAGCAGGGAGGAAGCTCTCATGGGCCGCTTGATATCCATTTCCCGCTTATAATCAAGGGTCCTTCCCGAATGACCCCATAGGGATTTTCCACCGGCTTCGCCGCCCGCATGCACCGCCGTTGCCGATCTCCCGATCATCGTGTATCTCCCGGCAAATGAGCGACCACGCGCTGCTGCGATATTGCCCCGACCTCTTGGCCTACAACCGCCGCCTGACCCGGCCGGTCATGGTCGGCCACGTGGGCATCGGCGGCGGCAACCCGATCCGCGTGCAGTCGATGATCACCTCCGACACCCGCGATACTCCCGCTTGCGTCGCGGAGGTTCTCCAGTTGGCGGAGGCCGGCTGCGAGATCGTCCGCATCACCGCCCAGACCAAGGTTTACGCCGCGAATCTGGAGAACATCGCCCGTGAAGTCCGCGCCGCCGGCTGCCAGGTTCCCCTCGTCGCCGATATCCACTTCAAGCCGGATGCCGCCCTTGAAGCTGCCAAGTGGGTCGAGAAGGTCCGCGTGAACCCCGGGAACTACGCCGACAAGAAGAAGTTCGAAGTCCGCGAGTACACGGATGCAGAGTACTTCGAGGAACTCGAGCGCATCCGCGAGGAGTTCGCTCCCCTCGTCGATCTCTGCAAGTCGCTCGGTCGCGCCATGCGCATCGGCACCAATCACGGTTCGCTCTCGGACCGCATCATGAACCGCTACGGCGATTCGCCGCTCGGCATGGTGGAGAGCGCCTTGGAGTTCGCCCGCATTGCACGGGAGATGGACTACCACAATTTCGTCTTCTCGATGAAGGCCTCGAACCCGAAGGTCATGATCGAGGCTTACCGCCTCCTCGTCGCTCGTCTCGGTCAGGAAGGCTCGGATTGGAACTACCCCATCCACCTCGGCGTCACCGAGGCTGGCGATGGCGAGGATGGCCGTATCAAGAGCGCCATCGGCATCGGCTCGCTGCTTGCCGACGGCATCGGTGATACGATCCGCGTCTCGCTTACCGAGGACCCCGTGTTTGAAGTCCCCGTGGCGCAGGCCCTTGCCGCTCCTTTCCAGCAGAAGCCATCCGTGGTGGAGCAGCACGATCTCGTCCCCTCCTACGATCCCTTCTCCTATGAACGCCGTAAGTCCGGCGTGATGGAGGTCATGGGTCATGAACTCGGCGGGGACAAAACCGTTCGCGTCTTCACCACCCAAGAGAAGTGGAACGCCGTCGCCCACAAGATCGCGAAGATGGGCGACTTCAAGCCGGAGATCATCCTCGAGAAGTCCGGCGTCGTCGCCATCGACCCGCGGGATGAGGCGGCGCTCTCCGCGCTGAACCATGGCACGGCGACGCAACTTGTCACCGTGGCGGATGGCGTCGATCTCGATGTCATCGCTGCCTTCCGCATGCTCGCCTTCCGTCTTGATGCGCGGCACCCCATCCTGCTCAAGGATACCCTGACCCCCGCCACGGAAAGCGGTGATTTCGTCGAGACCCTCCTTGTTGCCGCCCGTCACATCGGCTCTCTGCTTTGCGATGGCATCGGTGATGCGGTGATCATCCAGTGCGAGCCCGCTCCCGGCCAATCCCTACGTCTCTCGTACAACATTCTTCAGGCCGCCGGCACCCGCATCTTCAAGACGGACTACGTCGCCTGCCCGAGCTGCGGTCGCACGCTCTTCAATCTCCAGAGCACCACCCAGAAGATCCGCGCCTCCACCGGTCACCTCAAGGGCGTGCGCATCGCTGTCATGGGCTGCATCGTGAACGGCCCCGGCGAGATGGCGGACGCGGATTTCGGCTACGTCGGCGGCGCCCCGGGCAAGATCAACCTCTACGTCGGCAAGCAGGCGGTGAAGTTCAACATCCCGGAGGCCGAGGCCGTCGAGCGTCTCATCGATCTCATCCGCGAGCATGGCAAGTGGATCGACGCCCCCACCGGCGAAACCGTCGAAGTCTGAGCCATTCATGTCCGACACCCTCGTCCAGACGATCGAAGACGTCTCGCTCGATGTTCCTTGGAATGTCGTGGTCCATGACGATCCCGTGAATCTGATGAGCTACGTCACGCTCGTGCTGATGAAGATCTTCGGCTACCCGGAGAACCGCGCTTCCGCCATGATGATGGAAGTCCACAAGCGCGGCCGCTCCATCGTGTGGACCGGCGAGCGCGAAAAGGCCGAGTTCTATACCCAGCAGCTTCAGGCCCATCAGTTGAAGACCTCCATGGAGAAAGCGGAATGAAGGTCGGACCCACGCTCCAAGGCGGCCTGCGCATCGATGTGGAAACCTCGCTCGATTGGATGGTGCTACGATGCATCTCGTACGACGCCCGTGGCGGTGGCATCGATCTTGCGGGTCGTGTGTCCTCACCCATGGAGCAGGATGAGAACTTCGCGGACTGGCAGGACTTCGTTCTCCCCGACTTGCGCGATAGCTTCAACTCCCAGCTCGATACCATCGAGGGAGCCCTCTCCCTCGCAGGCGATGGTGAGGAACCCGCCGAGATTCACATCTCCAAGCAGGATGCCGAGCTCTGGTATGGCGGCCTCAATCAAGCCCGACTCGCCCTTGAAGAGCGCTACGGCTTCGCCTCGGAGAATCCCGAAGGCATGACCCCGGGCAAGCGTTCCGCCTGGTTCCGCTCGCAGTTCTACCTGCACGTCCAGAGCGTCCTGCTCGACCACGTCATGCGCTGAGCGTGGGACACCTGCCGTTACCCCGCAGGCTCAAGCACCCGCAGAATCTCCGCAGCCTCCAGCTCCTTCTGGCATCTCAGATCCATCACGCACTTGCTCGCGAAGCACGGCGAGCACTCGACCTTCCGTCGCGCGATCACATGTTGCTTCCCCATCGGTCGCATCCACTCCGGCTCCCCCGGCCCGAAAAGTACGACACACCTCGTACCCACATGGGCTGCAAGGTGGGGCACGCTTCCATCCGCCGCAATGCACAAGCCGTGGGATGCCAGCTCATCCAACCCCGGCAACGACAGATCCACCGCTTCCACCTCCGGCAGAGCTTTCGCCAAATCCGCTCCCAGCCGCCCCGCCCTCGCGAGGCGTAGCAGGCGCCCCTTCTCCAGCAAGGTCTTCGCCAGTTCCCGCCACTTCTCCAGCGGCCATTCGTAGTGCGAGCCGAGATCCGAGTCCGGCACTAGCAGCACTCGTTCCATGGCCCGCGGCACATCCACCGCCACTGCTGCGAAGTTCTCCGCCACCATCACCTCCGCTCCGAGCTTCTCCGCCAGCCCGATATAAAATCTCACCCGGTGCTGGATCGGCCCGGGTTGCCCGACGACGGAAAGACTCTCGGTAAGACGCTTCTCCAAGCCTTTCAACGGCGGCCCCATCCGTCGCGGGATGCCTGCCTTGGCCAGAGCTTCGGCCGTCTCGCCTGCTTCCCAAGCCAAGCTCACTGGAGCCTTGTCTAACAAACCGGCGATCTGCCGTGCCGAGGCCTTCTCCGGATAGCCCCTCACCTCCGCGAATCCGCTCAGCTCCCAGAATACCGCCTGTCGCTGCGGGCACAGCACCTGCACGGCGATCCCCATCCGCTTCAGCGCCCGCATGGCGGGCATGGAGATGCAGGCCTCCCGCCATTCGACCGGCGCGGCCACGAGGAGCGTGTCGCCGGGATGAAGGAGTGGGTCGGGCATGCGCGGAGGCTAGGGACTCAAACCCGGCAGGGGCAAGTCATGCTCATTCGTCTTTGCCTTCGAATGCGCTCCCCAGCGTCGTGGCCATCCCCGGTTCGGTGAGAAGCAGCATGCGCAGTTGTGCGGGATGCAGGCTCATCACCAAGCCCGTCACGTCGCCATCGGGAATCTCCTTGGCTTGATCCGCGGTGAAAGGGAAGACGCCTGTCGCCTCATGAATGGGTTCAGCCGCCCCTTGCTCTCCTTGCTCCGTGCTTAGGACTGCCGACTGGTCGGCCCTCAATTCGCACTTCTGCGAGGGTTCGCTGCGCTCGTCCTGAAGCCAGAGAATCGGTGTGAGCAGGCTGCTTTCCTCTGCGGGATCAGCGGCCTCCTGAGCAGGACTCTCACCCGTATGCGCCAGCTCCAAGGCATCCTCCGCCTGTGGGAAATCCGCGGACAGCTTTTCCACCAGCTTCAGTCCGCTCTGATAGGCCTCCTTCTTCTGCTCACGGTCTAGGCGCAAGCCATCGGCCAGAGCATCCGCATACCAGCGTTGCTGGCTTCGGGCGAGCTGTAGGCCCTTCTCCTTCAGCACTTCCGCAGCCTTGTCGGATAGCTCCGGTGGATCCGCCGCTTCGCCATCCTGCCATTCCTTCCAGCCGCTGGTCTGGCTCACCACCTCCGCCGCATCCTTCACCTCGGCCGGGAGACCGCCCGCCTCTTCGCTCAGGCCGGCTTGAATGAAGTCCTCCAGGATCCAGCGGACCTCTTGCGCCCGCATCCCCTTCTTGCAGCGCTCCCGGTAGTCCGCCTCCACATCCACGACCCGAAGCTTCGCGTAAAACTCGTTGCGGTCCTTCACCTTGCCCGGCTTCATCGTCGCTCCTAGGCCCGTCTTGGCCGTTTGCAGGCTGCCCTTGGCCGCGAGCATCGCTAGCCAGCATCCGCCTAGGGAGGCAATCAGGGCGAGCATCAGCCAGATCGCCCCGTTTTTCTTGCGGGGCGCCTCTTCCGGCTCGCGGAACTGCTCGAGCAGGGCCTCCAACTGGGCGGCCTTCTCGTCTTCCTGCTGCTGCTCCTCTTCCAGCACCCTCGTACCTTAGCCCCGATCCACCCGCCACCGCAAGCCTGCCTGCAGTACAAGAAAAACCAGCTAACGCCGTTGGGGGGAACGAAGGCAGCGGGTTTTCCCGTGGGGGTGTCTTCCACCTTCGGGGGGTCGGTGGGTTTGTTTGGGGGGATTTCGCAAGCGCTACCTCGGGGGGACTGGGGTGTCGCTTACGAGGACCATCATGTCCGATTTTCCCCCTTCTGCCATTACGCGTTCACGTGACCGGAATGTCACGCAGGCGGCAGATCCCGCAGCTCGAGCTTGGAAAAACGGTCCGGCCGGTGGAAATCCGGCTCGCCGCCGCCCAAGTCGGTGGCGCTCAGAAAGCGTCGCTCCGGCGATTCAAGGATGAAAGTCACGTTCATTCGAGTGTCCCTGCCGAAATCCAGGCGTCCCTCTAACAAATCGCGCGGGATCGCCATCGCCGACACCCAGCCGCCCTCCGGTGAGAGCTCTGCGAAGGTGGCCACCTCCGGGAAGGCGATCTCCACCTCCTCGGCACGCACTCGCGGTGCGGTGAACTCGCAGCTCCACCACGCTCCGTTAGGCGCAAGATTGAACTCAAAGTAACGTCCGCTTGTCGGATGATGCAGAAACAGCTCCGCCACGTCGTGCTTCCACAGCTCCGGCGTGAATCGCCCCGGCCGTGCGGCCGGATGCAAGCGGGCCGCCTTCGGATGAGACGCGATGAACCACAGGCTCCGTGTATCTACGGCAACGCAAAACGCGGCTTGCGGACTCACCCCGTTTCCATACCAATCCTCCTTAATACCGAACAAGGGTACGTCCAGCTCACCCCAGATCAAAGGCCTCGTGCTGCGGAACACCATCATCGCGGGCGAATCTGGGAAGGACCTCTCTAACGGTCGAGACAGCTTTCTTGGAAAAAATTACTGCGCATCGGCGAAAAATGTCGCATGCAAGTCCCGGTTTTGTTTTACTTTCCTTAAATAGAACAATGGCGAAGCGTCGGAACAGCCATCATCTCGGCACGATCGAATACATTGGACCGCGTCCGCAGGCCAAGAAGCCGCAGCGCCGTCCCAATTTCCTCGGCGGTTGGGTCGTTCTCATGATCGCGGCCGGTGCCGCGTGGTTCTTCGGAAAACCGCTGGTGCCCCTGCTTCGCGCGCAGAACACGGTGGCCACGGTGGAGAGTGCGGATCGGCTGATCCTCGAGCTCTCGCCCTCCGCCGAGTTCGGCGAGCGCCTCGCCGCGATGGCCCTGCAGCGCACCAAGACTCCTAGCATTTACGACACGGCCTATTACCAGATCGCGTATCCCGGCGGCGACATCCCCGGCGGCGGCGCGGATGGCAAGACGCCCAAGGGCAAGGCCGAGGACCTTCTGGTCCGCAGCTACCGCAGCCTCGGCATCGACCTGCAGGTCCTCATCCACGAGGACATGACCAAGAATTTCTCGGCCTATCCCCGTCTCTGGCCGACCTCCGGCCCGGATTCGAACATCGATCACCGCCGGATCCAGAACCTCCAGCGCTACTTCAAGCACACTGGTGCCGAGATGGCGGTCGATACCAAGCGCCCGAACAAGAGCGAATTCAAGGCGGGCGATGTGGTGGTTTGGATGCTCGCTCAGGGCGAACTTCACTGCGGCATCGTGGTCCCGGGCCCCGGCGACCGCCGCGACGAGCCTTGGGTCGTCCACGACAATGGCCAAGGCCCGAAGTGGGAGAATGTTCTCACCGAGTATCAGATCCACGGCCACTACCGCTACACCGGTCAGGTGGGCGAGGTCGCCAAGCGCTGAGCAAGCCGGCCTTATGGGCATCGGCTGATGAAAGCGTGACCGAGTGATGTCCCGCTTCACCCGTCTCCGCCGTCAATGGTCGCGTCCGGCCTTGGACGGACCTTGGACACTCCCGGTCGATCCTGCGCGCCTGCAGGTCTTCCTGCTCATGGGCCAGTCGAACATGGCGGGCTACGGCTGTATCCGCACGGAAGACCCGTGGCAGCCCGGCGACCGCGATCCCCTTTCCGGCGTTCTCTCGCTCGGCGGGCAGTGCACGCTCAAGTCAGGCCTCGCGCGCGGTTGGACTCGCTGGCGGCCCGCCAGCCATCCGCTCCATCTCAACCAGGCCAGCGCCGCCTTCGGCCTCGCCCTGCCCTTCGCCGCCCGCCTGCGCAAGCAGGCTCCGGATGCGATGATCGGCTTCGTTCCCTGTGCTTGGGGTGGTGCTCCCATCGACGCTCTCGGTCCCGGATCCTTGCTTTACGCAAATGCCCTCGGCCGCGCCCGGATCGCCGCGCGGTCCGGCACTCTTGCCGGGGTGCTGTGGCATCAGGGTGAGACGGATGCGGACCACGAATCCCTCGCCCCGCTCCACGCTGCCAAGCTGGAGGCGCTCATCCTGCAGCTCCGGCGGGACCTAGGCACTTCCACCCTACCCTTCCTCATTGGCGACCTCGGCGGCTGGGGAGATGATCAGCGCAAACCCGCTTCCGTTGATCGCCGGAATATTGTCCGTAGCGGTCTCCGCCGCGTTGCCACGGAAGATTCCCACGCCGCCTTCGTCGAAAGCACCGGCCTCCCCGGCGTCGATTCCGTCCATTTCGGTCGCAGCGCGCTCATCGAGTTCGGCCACCGCTACGCCGCCGCCTATCTCGCGCTCATTTCAGGTGCGGCTCGCAACGAGCCTTGAGCAGCTCCACCAGCGCCGGATCCATGTAGTCGTAGTCATCGGGGATCCCCAGCACCACTACCCGCTTGCCCTTCAAGGCGCTGCCGAAGGCCTTGTTGAGCCTTTGCCGGTGGATCGCTTCCATCACCACGATCAGATCCGCCCACTCCACCTGTTCGCCGGATAACCGCACATCCGCGTCTGGACTCAGGCCCGCGGAGTCCACCGCAATCCCCGGATAATCCGCGAACACCGCCTCCGCCGTCGGGCTTCGCAGTCGGTTGCGTGAGCAGAGAAACAAGACCCGTTTCATCGGTTCAGCGGAACAAGATCTCTGCGATGAAGTCGCGCACATGTTCGGGCAGGCTGCCCCTCTTCGGTGTCACGATGGCGAGCTCGCGGGTCATCGGTTCAGGCAATTTTATCCGCCGGATCTGCCGCTTGCGCGGGAAGGTGCTCAAAGCCCGTCGCGGCACACAAGCCGCACCCATGCCCAGTGCCACGAGCTGGATCGTCACGTCGAAGCTATCGATCTCCATCGCCACGTTCGGCTGCAGCTTGCGCTCTTTCCACCAGCGATCGATGCAATCCCGCGAGCGGGTTCCCGTCGGCGGCACGATCCAGTTCTGCGTCTTCACCCAATCGCTCCAGCCTTGTTCGTCCGGAGCGTCCCCACTCTGCCCCGCGATTACCACGAAGCTGTCTTGGATCCGGTGACTCAGCTCCAAGCCCTCCGGAAGGCGCGGGGGCGGGCAGAGCACGGCCAGATCCAATCGGCACGCGGCCAAGGCCTCCAGCAGCGCGCTTCCTCCGAGATGGGAAACTAGGATCTTCACTTCCGGATGATGCCGCCGCTGGCCATGAAACAATCCCGGCAGATGCGCCAACGAAACGCTGCGCGACACCCCGATCCGGATCTCCCGCTGCTCGCCTGAGAATTCCTCCTTCAGGCGTCGCATCGCGCTATCCAGCAGCCCGGACACCATCGCGGTCTCCCGCAGCAAGAAGCTCCCCGCTGGCGTGATTCTGAGCCTCCGGGTGCTCCTCTCGAAGAGCTGCAGGCCCAGCCGCGCTTCGATCAACTGGATTTGCCGCGTCAGCGCGCTCTGCGATAGCCCCGCCTCCCCCGAGGCCGCCGTGATCCCCTGGTGCTTTGCCACGAGCCGCAGCAAGTGAAGGCAGTGGAGGTCGATCGTAGGATGCTCATTCATGCGCCTGATGCATGAATCGATCACATCCTTCGATTTCACGCAATGATGAGGACCTGTCAGCTTGCTCGTCATGGCTGATCGATCCGACAAGCAATCCAAGAACACTCCCGGCAAATTCTACAACGACGGCAGTTGCATCGACTGCGACCTCTGTCGCGAGACCGCCCCTGCTTTCTTCCGCCGCGATGATGATGCGGGCGCCAGTTACGTTTGGCGTCAGCCTCTCACTCCGGAAGAGCTGGCCCTTGCCCGTGAGGCGATGGAGGGCTGCCCGACCGATTCGATCGGCTGCGATGGCTAGCCACTGCAAAATCATTGCCGCCGGGCTCGATTCGCCGCAGGACACTTTCCGTGTCCGAACTCACTGCTCCCTCTTGGCTCCTCCGCATCCCGGAAGTCTTCGCTCCCTTCGCGAAGGAGATCCTCGCGGGCCTCTCGGCGAGTCCTCTGAAGGAGCTCGGCAGCGACTATCACCTCGTCCGCCTGGAGAATCCCGCGCTGCTGCAGGAGTCGGAGTGGGCGAAGTTCGTCGGCTGGAATCTCCCGGTTCATCATGCTTGGCCCTGCAATCCCCAGAAGATGGACGGCTTCATCGAGAAGGCCGCGCAGGGACTGGCTCGCAAGTTTGCGGATGTGTCCCCGCAGACGCTCCTCACCGGCCCGCTCCAGACCGCGGTGGCTCATCCCTACTACAAGCATCTCGCCACCAATCTCCGCGGCCGGGCGCTCCAGCTCTTTCCGCCGCTCCCGGCCGTCGCAGAGGTCGAGTCCCAAGATCCCGCCGCTCCCACGCTCTTCTGTCTCCTTGGGAAGGAAGGTCTTTTCGCCGGTCTGCAGAGCCCCCGCCTCGCGAACGGCTTCTACCCGGGTGGCACCAAATTCATCAGCCAGAGCGCGGGCATCAGCCGCGCCGGTGCCAAGCTCGCGGAGGCCCTCCATCACCTGCTTCTCCATCGCCAGCCCCCGCCGCAGGGCGCCCGCTGGCTGGAGCTGGGAGCCAGCCCCGGCGGGATGACCTCCGAGCTGCTTGCCCGCGGCTATCAGGTCACCGCCGTCGACCGCGCGGATCTCGATGCCAGCCTGAAGCGAAAGCCCGGGTTGGAGTTTATCCGCCGGGATGTCGATGCCTTCCGCCCCGAGCCCCGCGATCGCTTCGATGCTCTCCTCTGCGACATGAATGGCGACCCACGCGTCGCATTGCGTCAGGTGCTGCGCCTCGCGGCGAATGTCCAGACGGGCGGGCTGATTATCTTCACCCTGAAGGGTGCCGGAGCCGAGACCGCCAGCGAGTTGAATGCGATCTCCCGTGCCTGCGTCAGCTACGCCGGTACGGCCGGTGTCGAGCTTCTGTCGGAGACTCACCTAACTTATAACCGTCACGAGTTTACCCTCTTCTTCGAGGTGACCCGTTAGGCGGAGAGGTTGCATGCCCTGCATTTCGTTTGACAGGGAAAACACGTTTCAGAAGCTCTGCGAGCCGTACCCGGCACCCGCAGGGCCACTTTCCGTGGGACAAAAATAGCGTTCCGGCGCATCATGCCGGACGCTCCCCATCGGCCCTAACCCATTGGATCATCATGAAACTCCATCCTGCATCCGCTCTGCTTGCCCTCGGCACGCTGGGCACGAGCTTGGTCACCGGCCAAGTCCGCCAGTCCCCTCCCGGAGACGGCCTCATCCCGCCCTCCACCCCCCTCGTCGCTTGCGATCCCTACTTCAGCATCTGGTCGCCCGGCGACACGCTGAACGGCGTGGAGACCACTCACTGGACCGGTCGCCAACAGCCGCTCACCAGCCTGGTGAAGGTGGATGGCAAGGCCTTCCGCGTCATGGGAGCCACCCCGGCCGCGACTCCCGTGCTGGAGCAGAAGAGCCTGACCGTCCTGCCCACCCGCACCATCTACACCTTCGAAGGTGCCGGCGTCGCGCTCGACCTCACCTTCACCACCCCGGCCCTGCCGGATGACATCGACCTGCTCTCTCGCCCGGTCACCTATCTCACCTACAGCTTCCGCGCCACGGACGGTAAGGAGCACGAGGTTTCCGCCTTCCTCGGTGCTTCCGGCGAACTCACCGTGAACACTCCGGATCAGGATGTGACGTGGAACGATGCGAGCGCCGGCGGCCTCTCCGTGGTCCGCATGGGCTCGAAGGACCAGCCGGTCCTCCAGAAGAAGGGTGACGACCAGCGCATCGACTGGGGCTACCTTTACATCGCCGCTCCGGCGGAAGACACCGCCAGCTATGGCTTCGCGAAGCCGAGCGAACTGGGTGTTGCCTTCTCGATGAACGGCATCTCCGGCGGCAAGGGCGCGGAAGGTGCCGCCGATCGGGCGGACATCGCCGGGGCCGGACTTGAGCTCAAGTCCTTCAAGGTCGGCGCACAGCCGGTTTCGAAGTGGGCCATGATCGCCTACGACGACATCTACGCCATCCAGTTCAACCGCAAGAATCTCCGCCCCTTCTGGCGTCGCAACGGCTGGGAAGCCAAGGATCTGCTCGAAGCTTCCGCCAAGGAGTATGCCTCGCTGCAAGAGCGTTGCGCCAAGTTCGACAAAGAGCTGATGGCCGACCTCACGAATATCGGCGGCGAGAAATACGCCAAGATCTCCGCCCTCGCCTACCGCCAGTGCTTCGCTGCCGGCAAGTTCGCGGCGGATGACAATGGCCAGCCGCTCCAGTTCTCGAAGGAGAACCACTCGAACGGCTGCATCGCCACCTCGGACGTGTTCTACCCGATGGCACCGCAGTTCCTGCTCTTCGGCCCCTCACTGGCCAAGTCCTTCCTCGCGCCCTTCATGGAATACGCGAAGAGCGACCGCTGGAAGTTCCCCTTCGCCCCGCACGACCTCGGCACCTACCCGCACGCGAATGGTCAGGTCTACGGCGGCGGTGAGAAGACCGAGAAGGATCAGATGCCGGTCGAGGAAAGCGGTAACCTGCTGCTCCTGATGGCCGCCGTGGCCCAGATGGAGGGCAATGCCGACTACGCCGGTCTCTACTGGGATCGCCTCGTCCAGTGGGCGGAGTACCTCAAGAAGGAAGGCTACGACCCCGCCAACCAGCTCTGCACCGACGACTTTGCCGGTCACATGGCGCATAACGTGAATCTCAGCGTGAAGGCCATCTGCGCCCTCGGTGCCTTCGGCAAGCTCGCCGAACTCCGCGGTGAGAAGGCCATGGCCGAGGAATACACCAAGCTCGCCAAGGAATTCGCCCAGCGCTGGGTGAAGGAAGCGAAGGATGGCGATCACTATCGCCTCGCCTTCGACAAGCCCGGCACCTGGAGCCAGAAGTACAACCTTGTCTGGGATAAGATCCTGGGCCTCGGCCTCTTCCCGGATGAAGTGCTCCGGACCGAGATGGACTTCTACAAGAAGATGCAGAAGCCCTACGGCCTGCCGCTCGATAACCGCCGCGAATACACCAAGCTCGACTGGATCGTTTGGACCGCCTCGCTCACGCAGGACCGCTCCGACTTCGAGGCCCTCATCGCTCCCGTCTTCAAGTTCGTCAATGAAGGCCGGGTCCGCCTGCCGATGGGTGACTGGTACGACACGGTGACTGCCGTGAAGGAAGGCTTCACCGCCCGCCCCGTCGTCGGCGGCGTTTACCTGCCTGCCCTCTATAAGAAGGATCTGTGGGTCAAATATGCTTCCCGCGATGTGACCAAGGCCAAGGGGTGGGCTCCGATGCCGGAATACATCGAGCCCGTGCTCGTCACTCTTGTCCCGCACGCCGGCCAGAAGAGCGATATTTCCTGGCAGTACACCACGGATCGTCCTTCGGGCGACTGGTTCGCGGCCAACTTCGATGCCTCGTCTTGGAAGAAGGGTAACTCCGGCTTCGGAGGCGGTGGCGCCCCGAACACGGAAGTCCGCACCCGCTGGACCAACTCGGACATCTGGCTGCGTCGCGAGATCGAGATGCCGGCCAATATCCCCGCCAGCATTGCCCTCCACGCCTACTTCGACGAGGACATGGACGTTTACATCAATGGCGTCCAAGCGGCTTCCGCCGGTGGCTTCGTCACCGACTACAGCATCGTCCCGCTCAGCGAGCAGGGTAAGGCCGCGCTCAAGTCGGGTAAGAACATCATCGCCGTGCACTGTCACCAGACCAGCGGCGGCCAGTACATCGACCTCGGCATCGTCGAGGTCCGCCCCGGCGAGAAGAAGAAGTAAGCTTCTTTCTCATCTGCAGGAATCAAAGAGGGGCACGGGAGATAATCCCGTGCCCCTTTTCGTGTCAGAGCTCGTCCGCCCGAGGCGTGCTGCATTTACTTCTTCACCCGACCGTATCCCGGCTTCGGCTTGCCGGCGGTGTCCAGCTTGTCGGTGGCCCAGAGCGCGCCTTTCGCCACCAGATCCAGATAGCGCGGATCTTCGACCGTCGCGTTGTTGTGACCCAGCGTCGTGCCGAAGACCTTCACCTTGTTCTTCCCGAAGGTGTTCGTCCACACCACCACCGCGTCCTTCTCTCCCTCTTGCTTGCCCTTGGCCAGTTCGTCCGCGGTCTTGAAGACCTTCACGTTGTTGTAGAGCTCCTCGTTGATCGTGGTCCAATCCTTCATTCCCTTGGTGACCACGTGGTTCTTGAAGGAGATCTCGATCGGCTTCTGCGCGCCGTGGCGGCTGGACTGGATCCCGATGAATTCAAACCACAGCGCATCCGCCGAGCCTTCCTTCGCCGGCTTGTTGATGTCTCCCACGCGGTAGCTGTGCATCGCGCAGTGGAGGGCCACGGCCGGGATCCCGTCTTCCACGTGGGGCTTCAGCACGCCCTTCACGGTTGCCTCGTCCTTCACATCCGCCGCGCATTCGTCGTGGATGATCAGGTCGTAACCCGCACCGTAGTCCGGGTTGCCGTAGATCGGCAGGGCCGGCTTGGTGCTGCCGTCATCCACGTGGATCTGGTCCACCGTCACGTTGATCCGCTCCTCCAGCCCCTTCTTCAGGATCTCGGTCTGCTTCTTGTAATCGTGGCAGCAGCCGCCGGTGATGAGCATGACCTTGAGCGGCTTCACCTCCTGGGCGGCGGAGATACCGGTGGAAGAGACGAGTCCGCAGAGTGCGAGGGCGAGGACGGCAGGTTTCATGGAGTTCGAGTGGGCGATGACGTTTTCCGGTTCCGATTCTGAAACCCAAGCCTACCCGGAAGGAAGCGTAGTTTATTCACCCCAAAGGGGTAGCATCCGGCGCGGGAAAGGCGTCCTTGCTTCCTCGGCAGGGGCGTGCCAACATGAAAGGTGAGAAAGGAGTTTTCATCGCTATGAAGGAACTTTTCGACGCGTGGAAGGACGTGGACCGTAACAAGATCGCGGCCTTGTTGAGCGTGATCCCCGGTATGGGGCACCTCTACAAACACCATTACATCGACGGCTTCGGAATCCTGACGGTCGGCAACGCCCTGATGATCTTCGTCGCCCTCTGGCTGTCGATCGCCACCATCGGCCTGTCCTTGATCGTCGTTCCCGCCATGTGGATCAGCTCGATCGCCTATGCAGCTTACTCGGCGGAAGACCAGCACGGGGCTCATCCGTGGCTTCATGTCTGGAAGCACCGCTGGGCCCAAGGCCTGTTGCGACACAATGACAAGCCATTGCCCGCCAAGGTGGGACGAAAGGTGTAAGCCGCGCAGGACTGCTTGCACCGGGACAACATGAGGCGTAGTTGACCCCCCATGGCACTCGAACTCGTTCCCGCGACTGCGGAGGAGATCCCCACGCTGTCCCGCATTTGCCACGAAGCATTCTCCGCGCTCCATGACCGCTGCGGTGTCGAGCGGGATATCCCGGACATCGCCGTCGGCGAGATGATCATCACGCCGGTGGTGAAGCGTCCGGACTACGCCGGCGTCATGGCCGTCCTCGATGGCAAGATCGTCGGCTCGAATTTCCTTCTCCATGCGGATGAGGTCGCGGGGGTCGGCCCCATCACCGTGGATCCCGGCGTTCAATCGAAAGGGATCGGACGCGCCCTCATGCAGTGGGCGGTGGATGAAGTGCGCCGTCGCGGCATCCGTCAGACCCGCTTGTTCCAAGAGGCGATCAACACCACCTCGCTCTCGCTTTACACCTCGCTCGGCTTCGATTGGCGGGACTCCGCTGCCCTCATGCAGGCCGTACCCGCAGAGTCGGATGACCCGACCATCCGGCCCATCACCGCGGATGACCTACCCGCCATCGCGCAGCTTTCCCGCGAGACCTTCGGCTTCTCCCGCGAGAACGATGCCGCGCAATGGATCGCTTTGGAGCTCCCGGGTTTCATCCGCATCCTCGATGAGCGACCGGTCGGCTATCTCTTCGCCACGCTTTTCGGCCATGCCGGGGCGATCAACGAGGTGAACCTTTTCGCCCTCGCCTCGCACGCCGCGCGCCACCTGCCTCCTCCCCTCGCCCGCTTCATTTGTCCCATGGCCATCCCCGGGCTCTATCGCTTCGCCCTCGCCGCAGGCCACCGCACCCTCAAGGTGCTCTCCTACATGTCGCTCGGCGACTACGTCGCCCCTCGCGGGGCGCATTTCCCTTCCATCCAAGGCTGAGATGGTCCGGACAGATGTGCGGTCGACACCCCTGCCGCCCTCCTCCCCTTTTAGGCGCAGTCAGATTCCCTGAAGAAGGCATGGCGAGTTCGCGGCGCAAAACGCCGCTTGAAGTTCCTTTGCCCGCGATCCGCACTATCCGGGAAACACGCGTTAAAAGATACAAATGGATAGGTCGTTTATACAAGCGGCCTGTGCTATGATGGGTAGACCGAATCCACTGATCTTAAACCGATCAGAAGACCCAAGCCACCGGATTCGAGGTCTCAATCCCTTTTGGGGAAACAACCCACCCGTAGATGTCATACATATTATCTCGCCGCGGCGAGCTGTGCCCTCGTCGTGCCTTCGTTTGGTGCTCGCTGCTTGCCGCATCCACCCAGCCCCTGCGCGGTGACATCACCTACAATTTGAACTTCGATCCGGCTTCCTCGCCGGAAGCGCAGCAAGTGGCGAATTCGGTGGCTGTGGCTGCCGCGTTCTACAACAAGCACGGATCCTTCAATAAGCACTGGAGTGTTTATCATAACCCGGGCATCCCCACGGCGGAGGGAAACTACGATGGTTACATGGGCTATGGAGGCACCCGAAATGAGCGGGTCGTCTTCCATGAGGCCGCCCACACCTTCGGCATGGGCAACGGCCCGAATTACCGCGATCTCATCGCCGGTGGAGTGTGGAAGGGGCGGTACGGAAATCAGGCACAGGCCGATACCTACAACGATTTCGGCGATGGCCTGCATGGTGACAATCACGCCGTCTGGCCCAGTGGCTTCAACTACGACAACGAGGACGGCTTCATTGAGCGCCATTGGCATGCCCGGATCATGGCGGGCATCCGTGCCGACATGGGCATCCTCTCCTACACGCGCGAGGCACGGCATGAGGCCGTGGTGACGGGGGAAACCGCCGAGTTCCGCGTGGAGTCTCCGATGGCGGTGGGATGGCAGTGGCATCGGAACGGAGTCGCGCTGGCCAATGGCGGCGACATCTCGGGTGCGAACAGCGCGACCTTGCGGATCACCAATGCGGAAGCGGCGGACGCGGGCAGCTATCATTGCGCGGTGAACGGTGCGAACGAGACCTTGAACAGCCGGCCGCGCCAATTGTGGGTGCATGCCGCCCAGCAACTGGGGCAGTGGAACTTCAACGGCAATGCCGGTGATGGCGTCGGCGGGAATCACGGCAACGCCCTCGGCGCTCCCGCCTATGTCACGGGCAAGATCGGACCCGCGGTGGATCTGGATGGAACCGACGACTACATCGATCTGCCGGATGCGGTCGGCCGCCTCGGTGACCTCACCATCGCGAGCTGGGTGAACTGGGACGGGGGAGGGGATTGGCAGCGCGTCTTCGACTTCGGCACCGGCACTTGGCAATACCTGTGCCTCACGCCGAAGGCGGGTGGCGGCAACCTGCGCCTCGTCCTGAAGGACTCCATCAACGCGAAGGATCAGGAGTATCAAGTGAATGCTCCCACCCTGGCCACCGGTCAGTGGGTCCACCTCGCGGCAGTGATCCGGGGGAATTACATGAGCCTCTACGTGAACGGCAAGCCGGTGGGATCGACCTTCGGCATCGACAGCAGCCCCGCGCATTTCCCCGCGACGAACAACTTCATCGGCAAGAGCCAGTACAACGATCCGTTCTTCAATGGCCGGATCGACGATTTCCGCGTCTATGGCAAGGCCTTGGACGGCCCGCAGATCTGGACGCTGTGGGGCCAGAGCGCGAATGCCGCACCCGCTTTCTCGCAAGCTCTCATCACCTTGTCCGGTGCCAGCTCGCTGGAGCCTTACACCGGTCAGTCGCTCGCGTTCTATGCCAGTGATGCGAACTCGGACACCTTGACCTTCACCAAGCTGAACGGCCCCGGTTGGTTGACGGTCGGAGCGGATGGAACTTTGTCCGGACAGCCGGGTGCGGGGGATGGCGGCGAGAATACCTTCGTGGTGCGCGTGACGGATCCCTCGGGAGCCACTTCGGATGCCACGCTGAAGATCGCGGTTTCCGCTTTCCCGGCGGCACCTGTCACCTCCAATACCAGCGCGCCAGCCATTGATGCGGATGACGCCTACTTCATCGCCAGCAACATCGGCGAGCCGGACACGATCAACGGCACCACCAATGCGGGCGATAATGATGAGTTCACCTTCGTCGCGGAGAACCGTAGCAGCAAAGGCCAGACCTTCACCACGGGGCCGAACGCTCAGGGCTATTTCCTCCAGTCCTTCAGCTTCCAGCACATCAATTGGCCGAGTCTCACTCCGAACGGGGCCTTCTATGACGTGCAACCGGGCGACCAGTGGGAGTTCCAGGTGGGTAGCATCAGCGGCACGACCAAGACCCAGATTCTGAAATACAGTGCCATCTATGATGGCGCGGCTATCACCGGTAGCGGCACCACCGGTACCGGCAGATTCCTGACCTTCAACGTCTCCGGTCTGGGTCTTCAGCTTGCCCCGAACACGACCTACTATTTCGAGGTCGCGCCGCTCGCGGGTGAGCCTTTCTTCGAGCTGAACAGCTCCCGCACTTCGACCTACACCGGCGGCACGGCCTTCCGCGGCAATCTTACCGGAGCGATCGGCACCGCCGTGACCACACTGCCGGGCGATTATATCTTCCATGCGAATCTGAAAGCGCGGACCACGGTGCCGGCCGGCACCGTGGCCTACTGGAACTTCGAGGAAGGCAGCGCCAATAGCCATGTCCCGTATGCGCGAACCGCTGCCAATCTCTATGAGGGCAGTCTCTTCGACCTCTCCGGCAATGCCAACCATCTCTCGGTATGGACTTCCGGCTGGCATTGGTACCGCCCGCTGGTTCCCGCAGCGGTCACGCCGCAAAACGGCGCGGCGAATACCCGCAGCATCCAGAATGTCCACGGCTTCCCGGCGATCTCCGCTCTCAGCACTTCTCTAACAAGTTGGAGCCCGGAGACCTGGACCATCGAGGCCGTCGTCCGTCCGGACGATGCCACCAACGGCTACCAAACCTTCATCGGGCGCGATAGCTACGGCGCTTTCCCGGGCGAGCCCGGACTGGCGGCGCTCTACTTCACCGTCATGCCGAATGGCGGTCTGCGGATCTTGTTCGCGGATGCCGCGCGCAACCGCTGGAACGTGGATGCCCCGGCCAACACGATGCAGGATGGCAAGTGGCATGCCGTCGCCGCGACCTCGGATGGCGATACCCTCTCGCTCTACGTGAAGAACCTCAGCAACGGTGATACCTCATACACCTTGATGGGCACGGCGAACATCTCCGCCAGCACGAATCCGGCCCTCTCCACCGGCATGGGCGATGGCGGCGATTGGGATGCCGGGGTCTTCACCTTCGCCCGCGGCCTCTACAATGGCGGCCACACCGACCGTTTCTTCGGACACCTCGACGACATCCGCTTCAGCAACGGCAGGCTAGTGCCGGACTCCTTCCTCTACAGCGAGCCGCAGGATACCTTCGCGAATTGGATTGCTACCTATCCCGCCGTGGGCGGGCAGGCCGGCTTCGATGAGGATCCCGACCGCGATGGCTTGGCCAATGGCATCGAGAACTTCCTCGGAACCCATCCGGACCAGCCGAGCCAAGGATTGGGAGCGATTGTTCGCAGCGGCAATACGCTCAGCTTCCAGCATCCGCAGAATGCGGACCCTGCCGCGGACCTTGTCGCCAACTATCGCTGGTCGTCCGATCTGGCGACTTGGAACAACTCGGGACAAACCGGCAATGGAACAACCGTGGTGTTCTCCGCTTCGCCGAACACCCCGCTGCCGGGAATCACGACCGTGACCGCTACCATCACCGGCACGAATCCCTCCAGCCTGTTCGTGGATCTTCAGGTGACCACGGATTGATGGCCCCGCGCGGGGTAGTAGCGGTAGGCCTCTAAGTTTGTCAGGTCGATATAGCCCTCGAGACTACCGCCGCCATGAGTGGCGAAGTAAGCTTGCTGCGAGCGATGTGCCCGGAACGCGCCAAGGCGCTGCTCGCGGTACCCGGAGCCGTCGATCTTCAGATCCGGCGGATCGTCGCGGTTGAGCAGGCCAGGCAGCGCGTGCCCGTCCTGCCAGGCATGGATCGTCAGCACCGGGATCTTCCCGCCCGCTGCCCGGAAGACAGCCCGGTGGATCAGGATGTGTGCCGGGTGCCAGTACTCGCCGCCGCTGCCGTGCGTGATCAGCAGGGAAGGGGAGCGCTCCGCCAGTAGCGTGCCGATCTGCCGGGCGAGATCATTCGCGGAAACCGCGGGCGCATAAGTCCGGTGAGCCTTACCCAGCGGGTCCACATGATTGAGGAAGTCGACGCGCGAAGCTCCCAGCACCGCCGCCGAGGCCCTCAATTCTGCCTCGCGGATTCTCCCCAGCTCCTCCCGCGTCCCTCCTCCCGTGTCACCACCCTCACCCCGGGTCAGGCACACGATGTGGACCTCGTGCCCCCTGGCCGCCAATTCGCACAGAAGCCCGGAAGCGAACAACTCGTCATCCGGATGCGCGATCAGGGCTAGCACCGGCCCCTCTTTCTCTAACAGATGCTCCAGCCTCGTTTGGCGAGTCGCCCGCGGTCGCCTCAGCGGGCGGACCAATTGTAGGAGCCTCTTCCGGTAGAAGAGCGGGTCCGTCAGCCGCTGCGTCAGTTTGCTCCACATGATTCAGGCTTTGGCCAAGTCGCGGCCCATGAAATCCTGCACGATCTCGACCAGATTCTCCGCGAATCTCTCCGGCCGGAAGCGAGTGACCTCCGTGCGCAGCGACCTCCGCAACTCCGCCTGGGCGGCGGATGATTCGATCATCCGGCAGATTTTCTCCGCCGCATCCTCGGCGTGCCGGAAGATCAGTTGGTCCCGCCCGACGATCTCGCCCACGCCGCCATCCGCCGGCACGAAGGGGATCAATCCGGCAGCAGCCATCTCCGCCACGGCGATGCCGAAGGCCTCCACCCGGCAGGCGTGGATGCCGAAGTTCCGCGTCGAGAAGAGCTCTTCCTTCTTTTGCGGGTCCAAGAAACCGGTCAGGCGGATCCATTTGTTCCGCTCCTCCGCCATGGACCGGATCTTGGCCGAATATTCGTCACCACCGAAGTGCCCGACCAGATCGAGGGTCACGGCATGACCTGCACTCCGCACCCGGTCGAGAATGCCGATGATCGTCTCCACCTCCTTCTCCGGAGTAATCCGGCCCATGCAAACGAAGCCGAGCGGGTCGCGGCGATCGTCCGCATCTTGGCTTTGGAGGCTGGAGGGAGGGTAGAGGATCGGGCTGTCCGGCAGGTGAAAGCGCTGGCTGAGGACCGCGGCGGTCCAGCGTGAGTTTGCCACCACCCAATCGCCCGAGCCTGCGATCTCCGCATCCGTGCGGCCGGCCAATTGTTCGCCCACGGAGACATAGAGGCGCCGCAGGAGCGAGGGCCGGTGGTGGGCTTGCTCGGAGGCATTCGGGTAGAGGTCCAGCCGGGCCTCTTCGTTGAAGCTGAAGTCGCCGATCAATTGGATGGCGGGGCGGCTGAAGCGGATCGGATTGTAGGCACTGATGCAGGTGTCGAAGCGTCCGCTCACCGAGGAACAAAAGCGCTCGAACCAAGCCCGCTGCCAGTAGGCGAAAGACGTGCCCGTCGTGACGCCCGGGAGTCGAGGTGCTGGCAGCAATTCGATCCGTTCCGGGGAAACCTGCGTGCCGTAGGTGGAATTCAGCTTGTCCCAATCCACCGGGGAGGCGGTGGTGAAGGTGATCTTGGCCACATGCTGCAGCGCATGCAGAGACCACATCGCGGTCGCCTCGGACCCGCCACGACCCATCCATGGGTGTGCTACCAGAATCTGTGGCTGGAGGGGGATGGCCATCAGTCGGGACCGTGAGGTGACCGGGCGGGTCACGGTATTGCCGGGAAAAGGGGTTGAGGGGGGATGGCGCATCTTCCTGCGAGGCGCCCTTGGACGCCTTAAGATGAAGGGATGAGGGCCGGAGTTGTCGATTCTTTTGCTGCCGCGACAAGGCGGTGGATGACATTGCAGTCCGCGCGCCCGGGGGGAGGACCATCCTCCGAACGGGTAGGAAGAAGGATCGTCCCCGGTGGGGTTCTCAGGATATAACATGCTCATGGTCCGATCTTCTCTGCCCGCCGCGATCGCCGCCTTCTGCCTGCTCCTACCTGCACGGGGCGAGCGGGTGATGGAGAAGCTCGGGCGCGGGCTGGTGGCAGTGCGACAGGCGGACGGCGGCGTTTTTCTCAGCTGGCGCTCGCTGGCTAGCGATCCCCGCGGTCTCCGTTTCCATGTCTACCGGGTCACGAGTGGGAGGGAGCAGAGGATCACCCGGGAGCCGCTCGATGGCGCGACCCAGTATGTCGACCACGAGAGCGCGGAGGCGGAATCCTACCTCGTCAGGCTGGTCACCAGAGAGGGCGGGGAAGGGGAGCCGAGCCGACGGGCCAAGGTACTTGCACAGCCCTTCGTTGAGATCCCGATCCAAGCCATCCCGGACTATCGTCCGGGCGACTGCTCGGCGGCGGATCTGGATGGGGATGGCGAGTACGAGATCGTGGTCCACCAGGTTTCGCGCGGGCGGGACAACTCTTTTACCGGCATGACCGGCACGCCGGTGCTCGATGCTTACAAACTGGATGGCACGCATCTCTGGCGCATTGATCTCGGCATCAACATCCGGGAGGGCGAGCACTACACGCAGTTCATGGTCTATGACCTCGATGGAGATGGCCGCGCGGAGCTCGCCTGCAAGACCGCGGATGGCACGAAAGACGGCACCGGCACGACCATCGGCGACGCGACGAAGGACTGGCGCAACAAGGAGGAGCGCTCGCAGAAGTTCGGACGTATCCTCAGCGGGCCCGAGTACCTTACCGTCTTCGATGGCAGGACCGGTGCCGCCTTGAAGACGGCAGAGTTCATCCCCGGTCGTGATCCGATTGATGGCTGGGGTGGTATCGGGGGTAATGGAGGAAACGATAGCTACGGCAACCGCTGCGACCGCTTCCTCGCCTGCGTGGCCTATCTGGATGGCGTGCGCCCGAGCTTGGTCATGTCGCGCGGGGTTTATGGGCGCACGGTTCTTGCGGCTTGGGACTGGAGGGGAGGGGAGTTGAAGTCGCGCTGGGTCTTCGATTCCGGTGTCGCCAAACCGCCCTTTGAGAAGGTGTCGCCCTACTCGGGTATGGGCGGGCATGCGCTCTCCGTGGCGGACGTGGATGGCGATGGGAAGGACGAGATCGTTTATCAGGCCATGACCGTGGATGACGATGGCAAGGGGCTCTACAGCACCGGCCGCCGTCATGGGGATGCGCTCCACGTCGGTGACTTCGACCCATCGCGGGAGGGACTCGAGCTCTATCTGGTAACGGAGAATGAGGAGCGGACTGTCAGCTTACAGACCCCCGGTGCCGGGCTGCACGATGCTCGTACCGGGAAGCCGCTATGGAGTCATAGCCCCGGCATGGATATCAGTGATGGCGTCGTGGCGGATATCGATCCCCGGCACCCGGGAGCGGAAGTCTGGGGCGGTTCCGGAGGTTTGCGAACGATCAAGGGCATCGAGATCGGCCCCCGGCCCCGCCACTCCGACTGGGTCGTGTGGTGGGATGGCGATCTCCTCCGCGAGATCTACGGGGGCTTCGCGGTTCACAAGTGGAATCCTGTCGAAGGGAAGGAGCAGAAGATCTTCGACGCCTCGCCCGGCAGCGGTCGTGGCAACCGCTACATGGGTATGCGCCCGAATCTCGCGGCGGATCTCCTAGGCGATTGGCGCGAGGAGTTGCTGCTCCCCGGGCCCGACGGGAAATCGCTACGCCTGCACATCAGCACCATGCCGACCAAGCACCGGCTCGTCACCCTGATGCAAGACCCGCAGTACCGCCTCTCGATTGCTTGGCAGAACGTCTCCTACAACAAACCGCCGCACCCGTCGTTCTTTTTAGGAGAGGGGATGACTTTGCGGGATACTCCGCATTCGCTCCAGCGCACAAGGGAATGATCTTGCGCCGTTAGATCGGCATGGCAGCTTGGAGGAGAA
Organism: Luteolibacter rhizosphaerae; assembly: GCF_025950095.1. Classification (NCBI taxonomy): domain Bacteria; kingdom Pseudomonadati; phylum Verrucomicrobiota; class Verrucomicrobiia; order Verrucomicrobiales; family Verrucomicrobiaceae; genus Neoluteolibacter; species Neoluteolibacter rhizosphaerae. The sequence continues at coordinate 351,425 of NZ_JAPDDR010000003.1, forward strand.
GACCCATGTCCTTTTCCGCCGCGCAGAAGCACCTGTTCTACACCGAGATAGCGAAGCTCCTTGAAGCCGGTTTCGGCATCCGGGATGCCGGGCGCGTGATGCTTGATCACCGCTTGCCGAGCCGGCAGGCCGCGCTGCTCAAGGAGATGGAGCAGGAGCTGGATGCGGGAAAGTCGATCGCGGAGGCCTTCTCCCACGACGCCAGCGTCATCAGCGGCATGGAGCGCAGCATCATCGGGGCGGGGGAGCGCGGCGGGCGGATGGCGCCTGCCTTCCAGCACTTGGCCGACTACTACGGCATGCTCGCGGAAGCCCGACGGGATGCCCTGACCGCGATGGTCTATCCGGTGGTGATGCTTCACCTCGGGATCTTCACGCCCTTCCTGGTGAAATACTTCGGCTCCGGTCAAACGGCGGCGGAGTTGTTTACCAGCTTCGGACTCACGATGCTGGTGGTGTATGCCTGCTGCTTCGGGATCTGGCTCGGGATCAAGGCGCTGCTTGCTGCCGCGACTACCAATCCGGCGGTCGATTCCCTTCTGCAGCGCATCCCGATGATCGGCTCGGCGCGGAAGGCGATGATGATGGCGCGCTTCACCAAGGTCTATCACACCGCGCTCCTGGCAGGCCTCTCGATGCGCGAGACCGTGGAGACGGCCGCGGAGGCCTCGCGCAGCGCCTGCATCAAGCAAGCTGCGGCAGCGATGGCGAATTCCCTGCTGAAAGACGGTGGAGCTTTGGGCCCGATCTTCATGGCGAGCGGTGCCTTTCCTTCCACCTTCGCCCGCTCCTATGCCACGGCGGAAGAAGCCGGTAGTCTCGACAAGGATCTGGCCCGCTGGGCACGCGTCTTTCAGGAGGACGCGGCGCGCGGATCCAAGATGCTGGCGAACGCTCTTCCTAAGATCGCCTACTTCCTCGTCCTGCTCTATGTCGCGTGGACGATCGTTTCCTTTTACGGACAGGCCTACTCCGGTGTGCTCGACATGGAGTAGGCGGGGAGCCCCTTAGCGCCGGCGGCGAATCAGCAAGCCAAGCAGGCCCAAGCCGCCGAGAAGGGCAGCGGAAGGTTCCGGCACCACGGTGCGGATCTGGATTCCGTTCAGAGCGGCGAGATCCGAGGAGCCGCCGGAGCCGTCGGGTGCTGCATCGGTGGTCACATTCAGGCCCGCGATGACGTTCTGCCAGATGAAGTGGATGTTCCCGCTGCCGTCGGCTACGGCCACGAGCCTCACGTACTCGATGCCTTCCGTCAGACTACCGTCGCCGCCTTGGGTTCCGTCCCAACCCGTCTGCCCGCTCGGACCGGTAATCGTATCGTGAGCAGCATTCGTGATGGCGAAGAAACTGTTGGCTCCGGAAGTGGTGGTGCCGCCATTGGCATTGGACCCGTAGAGCTGGCCTTGGCCGTAGAAGTAAATCTCGTAGCTCGTCCCGGAAACAAGCCCGGTGATCGTGCCGTTGATGGTCCCCAGACTGCCTGCGGAATCGGCACCGGGAGCATCCAGTTGCAGGTAGTCGGCCATCAGATCCTCGTAGCCGAGGGAGTTGCCCAGCTCTTGGTGACGGGTTTCGGAGGGCAGGCTGCGCTGCTGGCCGATGTTGGTCTCCGTGGAGCCGGAGCCCGTCGAGGTGAGCAAGATATCCACCGTGGTCGCCACGCCGGAGGAATCGCGGATCGGACCGCCACCCGCGGGGCCGTTGTTGATCGCGGCCGAGCTTGAAACATTGCCGCTGCTGGTGCGCCGCACGCTGTTCCAATAGGTATTGCCGACACTATCCGGTGCCGCTCCGAAGCCGTTGTAGGTATCGGGCACGACATTGGAATCGTCATCGCCGGGAAGACGCACGTTGAAGTCGAAGTTAATCACGGTCGCGAGAGACGACGCGGGATAGGCGACCAAGGCGCAAAGCAGAGAGGTGGCTAGCTTCATGGGACGTGGGGGGGCTGAAACAGCGAAGGCCTTCTAACGGACCTTATAAATTTTTCAAGGGACAAATTACCCCGCCATCCACCCAACCCCTTGAAAACGGGTGATTCACACACCTGAAGTCCGGGAGGAAAGGGAAAGCTAGGAGGCGACAGCGTCTCCCTTATAGCTGTAAAAAGCGTGCTTGGCACCTACGCGATCACGTAGGTGCCCTATTTCCCGCGGAAATACTTAACTTAAATTAATCGATGGAATTAGGTTAAGTAACCCGAACCAAAAAACTTTTAGCGGCTCCTTATCCTAGCCCTCTTCCACCATCAAGGGCTGGAGACACGGTAATAGGCACGGCCTCCCGGCGGCGGGGATAGATCGATGTGTTCCACCACTCCATCGACTCCAGCGGTCACGCTGTGGATCGTAAACCACTGGCTCAAATTGGTGGAGCGCTGGAAGGAATATTGGATCCCTGGCATCCCGTGGAAGCGAACCCGTGCCTGATTCCCGCTCAGCCGTTCGAGCGACGGGGAACCGAGCCCGGTGATCCCGTCCTCCGGCTCCACCGTAAACACGATATCGGCGGAGGTGAAGCCGCCCCGGCCATCCTGCACGGTCACCGGGAAGCTGTCCGTGCCCCTGTAGTCGATCGGCGGTGTGTAGGTCAGGCTGCTCGCGCCCATCGAGACATAGCCACCCGCCGAGCTGCTGCCGCTGGCGATCACCACGCTCACCGGATCGCCATCGGGGTCGCTGACCCCGCCTAGCAAGAGGGTATAAGAGATGAGGCTGGGATTGTTCACCGGGGTGAAGGTCGAGAAGCCGGCGAAGTTCGGAGCCGCGTTCGCGCCCGTGCCCACGACCAGCACCGGCCGGGCGGAGACCGTGGCATTCTCGGCGGACGCGAAAGAGACGTCGCGGGCCACGCTATCGGCCTCCAGGATGAAGCTGTAGACGCCGGGGGAGATCACGCCGGCGGAGACGTCGAACTCGACGACCTGTCCCTCCGCGACGTCGCCGGTGAAGCTGGCCAGCAGGGCTCCTTTCGCGGGCGAGCTGGCGCTGGTGATCGTGCTCTCCGTCCAAGCATTCGACTGCGCGGCGTAGAGCCGCAAGGTCATGGTGCCGCCGGAGGTATCGTCCCCCTCCGTCAGCTTCAGCACGGCATTGGAAGGCGAGTCGCTCAGGCTGCCGAGGTCGAACTGCAGGTAGCTGATCCGCGTGCGCGTGCCCGAGTTCTCCACCCGGAGCTGGGTCAGGTTGTTGTTCGCGCCGCTGTCGGTGTAGGCGTCGTGCACCGCTTCAAAGGTCCGCTGGCCGCTGCTGGCCGGAGGCAGAATGGTCACGGTGATGTCATCGCTCGCGGAGAGCAGGCTATCGGAGGAACTGAAGCGCAGGACGTAGGCGCCCAGCTCGGTGAAGGTCGCGGTGGCGGTCGCCGTGTTGGCGTCGGTCAGCGTGACCGCCGCCGGTCCGGAAACAAAAGTCCAGGACCGGCTCGGGGTGACCCCCGCGGGCAGACCGTCGTCGGTCACCGTGCCGCTCAGGCTGACATTTACCGGTCCATCGCTCAGGAAAGCGGACTTGTCGGCACCCGCGCTTACCACCGGAGCTGCGTTGGTCGCGCCGCCGCCGGTGCTGGTGTTGCGGACGAGCGCCACCCAATCCTGCGTGGTGGTGTCCGGGGGCGAGCCCAAGCTCACCGTGCCGCCGCCGCTGACGGTTGGACCGTTCACCAGCGCCGCACCCGTGCGCGGGTTGAACCACTTCACCGTGTAAGTGCCGGTCACGCCGCTTAGGTTCAGCGTGTGGCCGCCGCCGCCGTGCAGTTGCACCAGATAGGTGTCCCCCGGCTTGGCCAGGCAGCGGTTCGCATTGTTGCCGTAGCCGCTGACCAGCGAGTTGCGATTGGTCATTTGCTCGAAGGGGATACTGTTCTCGCGGATGAAGTTCAGCGTGTAGCGGCAGTAATCCCAGAAGGCGTCGCGGCTGCGGAAATCATTGCAGGTGAGATCCGAGTTCGGCTTGTCGTAGCCGAAGTAGAATTCACAGCCCGCACCGCCGGCCATGATGTTGCCCCAGATCGCGTTCTTGCGGGCATCGATGTGGCTGTTACCCGGGTCGTTGTCCGGCCGCAGCGAGAGCCGCGCGTCTCCCGGTTCGTCGCAGGCCACCACCCAAGGGCGCCCGGCATCTTCCGAGCGGTCGATGTAGTCCTTGGTCATCGCGAACATGTCGGTGAAGTCGGAGGCGTTCAATTGCAGCGAGAAGCCGGTCAACTTCGAGCCGCTACCAAGCAGGTCGTAGTGGTTCGCCCCGTTGTGAATCACGATCGGGTGCTTGTAAGGATCGTTGTCGTGGAAGTACTGCGCCCAAGACTTCTTTTGGTTGGAGCTGGCGTCGTTGATCTCTTCACCCAGATTCCAATTCAAGGCCGGGTGGTGGCCGAAGCGCGCGATCAGCTCGCGGTAGTAGAGCTTGCGTTGGGTGCCCGTCTCGCCGCTGTCGAGCATCAGCTCGTTCTCGGTTTCCTGGGTCTTGAAGTTCATGTGCATGCCCTTGCGGGTGCCGTGTTCGAAGACGACTTCCCACTGGTCGAGCTTCGAGACATCCAGCCGCGTGCGCTCGCTGTAGCTCGTGTAAGGGAAGACGTTCTTGTCATCCCCGTCGATGTTCATGGTCAGGAAGGAGAAAGCGTTCAGGCCTTCGGAGGCCAGATAGTTGATCGCACCGATCAGGCCCTTGCCCCTGCCGCTACCCCAGGTTGGATCGCCGGTCTGCCAATCGGCCACGTGCGGAGCCCAATCCTTGATCAAGGTGTCGCCTTGGCCGTCGGTCTTGAAGTCGCCGTCGAAGTCCGCGTAGGCTAGCAGGTTCTCCGGCGCGTCCACCCCCATCTTCATGAAGTAATCGCCGGTCCCGGCGAAACGGAGGTGGTGCTGGTTTACATACTCCAGGCGCCCCTTGCCGCGGAAGTCGGTGCCACTCTTGTCCGTGGCGGCGATGGTGAAGCTGCCGCTGTCACCATCGAAGAAGCCGGCCCCGGCCCCTGCGGTTCCGCCTGCGATGGTGGCCACGTTCGTGCCGCTGCGGAAGGATGCGGTGTAAGTCCACAGCCCGGTCTCGTCCGGGGCAAAGTGGGCCCGCCAGATATTGCCGGAGTTCGCCCCGGTATTGCCGGCATTGCCGTCCGCCGCGAAGTAGCCGGGCACCACATAGCTCTTGCCGCTGCCGGGATGCGAGAAGGTCAGGTTCAGCCGGTAGTCGGTGAAAGGATTCGGCGTGGCCGTCTCGCTGGTGTTCGGCCCGGTGAAGTTCAGCGTGACCTTGTGCCACTTCTTTAGCTCGCCGGTGATCTGCGCCGTGCCGCCGCTATCCGGTAGCACGAAGGCGGAGACATCGTCGCTCGCGCTATTGCCCGCATTGTCGGTGGCGCGGTAGCGGAAGATGTAGGTGCCCTGCACCAACCCGGAGGCCGTGAGATTCGCCGTCGTGTTTCCGGATAGGCCGGCTGTGTTCGGCCCGCTGAGCTGCGTCCAGAGGTGTGAGGCGATGGTGCCATCCGAGTCGCTGGCGCTTCCGTTGAAGCTGGCACTCGAGGTCGGTAGCACGATGGTCTTGTCCGCACCCGCGTTCACCACCGGGATGCCGGAGATCGTGCTGTTGATCACGGTGAAGACCACGGTGAGCGGCGTGCCTGCCGCTCCCGCCCCTGCGGACTGGGTGTAGGGTGTGGCCGTTAGAGTGTGGGTCCCCAGCGCCGGTACCCATGCGGTGTAGTCGACTCCGCCCACATCACCGTTGATGGTATAGGGCGGGCCGCTCTCGGTCCGCAAATTACTAATGTCATCGTAGGAGAAGCGGACCGATCCCACGGGATTCGGCGAGGTGTCGGCGCGCACGCTCAAGTTCGGCGTGACCGCGAGGTCGATGGTCATGCCGGTGCTCATCGGGCCGATCGCTTGATCCGTATCGGCATTGATCAGCATCAGCGTGGTCACGGACTGGCCGCTGCTGCCGGAAGCATTCACCGTCACGATCGCATCGTCGGAAGCCGTGAGGCCGCTGTTGTCGGTCACGGTCAGGCGAAAGACATAGGCTCCCTGCACCAGGCCGGAAGCGGTCAGATTCGCCGTTGCTTGTCCCGAGCGGGTTGCCGTGTTCGGACCACTTACCTGGGTCCAGGCGTAGCTGGAGATCGAGCCGCCGGTATCCGTGCCCGATCCACTCAAAACCACTGAATTGTTCGGCAGGGTGATCACCACGTCCGGTCCCGCACTTGCCACCGGGGCCCCGGATCCCGCGGAAACCGTGACTGTCGCGTCATCGCTTGCGATCAGGCCGCTGTTGTCGGTCACGGTGAGGCGGAAGACATAGCTTCCCGCCACCAGCGACGAAGCGGTGAGGTTCGCCGTCGTGTTGCCGGAAAGGCTCGCAGTGTTGGGGCCGCTTACCTGGGTCCAGGCATAGCTGGAGATGGACCCGCCGGTATCCGTGCCCGACCCATTCAGAACTACCGAGTTCGTCGGCAGCGTGACCGCCCTGTCCGCCCCCGCGTTTGCCACCGGGGCACTCGATCCGGCCGAGACGGTCACCACGGCTTCGTCGCTGGCGGTGAGCCCGCTGTTATCGGTCACAGTGAGGCGGAAGACGTAGGTGCCCGCCAGCAGCGAGGACGCGGTGAGGTTTGCCGTCGTGTTGCCGGAGAGGCTCGCCGTGCCCGCGCCGCTGACTTGGGTCCAGGCATAGTTGGAGATGGAGCCGCCGGTATCCGTGCCCGTGCCATTCAGGACCACCGAGTTCGTCGGCAGCGTGATCGCCTTGTCGACTCCGGCATTCGCGATCGGCACACCCGTCGCTCCCGCCACGGTCACCGTCACGTCGTCCGCACCGATCAAACCGCTTTCGCTATAGACCTTCAGGCGGAAGATGTAGGTGCCCTCGATCAGGTTGGAGGCGGTGAAGTTCAGGCTGCTTTCGCCGGTACGCGAAACCCAGTTCGGCCCGGACATCTGGGACCAAAGGTAAGCATAGATGGCATCCTCCGGATCGCTTGCCGTCGCGCTCATGGAGACGGAGTTGGTCGGCAGGGTCACCGCCTTGTCCGGCCCGGCATTCACCACCGGTGCGTTTGTAGCAGGAGTGACCGTCACGGTCATGTCGTCGTATCCGCTCAGGCCACTGTTGTCCGTCACGGTGAGGCGGAAGCGGTAGGTGCCTTGGATCAGATCGGAGATCGTGGGGCTGGCGGCCAAGCTGTTCGACCATGCGACGGGTGCCGGACCGGCGACCATGTCCCACTTGTAGCCGGTGATCGAGCCGCCGCTGTCGCTGCCCGAACCGCCGAGGGCGAGCGATGATGTCGGCAGGATGAGGCTCCGGTCCGCACCGGCATTGGCCACCGGGGCTCCGGCGCTCGCTTGATTGATCACGGTGAAGTTGATCGTCACCGGTGCTCCCGCGCTGCCGCCGCCATCCGCTGCGGAGTAGGGCGTTACGGTCAGTGTGTGATTCCCCACGGAGGGGGTCCATGGCAGATAGTCATCCCACACATTGTCGCCGCCGATGGTGTAGGGCGCACGGCTCTCCAGCTTGTGATTCGGATTCCCGTTCAGGTTGAAACGTACTGAGCCGATGATCGGCGGATAGGTATCCGCGCGCAGATTCAGGTTCGGCCCCATCGTGGCCAGTTTGATCGTCCCGCCATCGGTCAACACTGCGGCATCCCGATCGGTATCGGCGTTGACGAGAGTGATCTTCGCCACCGTGGGCGTGGTGCTACCGGGCGTATTCAGCACGGACTCGGGGATCGCCGTGGACTTCGCGCTCGTGTCGAGGATCGTCGAGCGCCGCAGGACGATCCGGTCCATGTTGAACTTGATCGAGCGGCCGGAAATCGTGAGCTGGTAGACCGATCCCGCGTGGAAATTGTAGACCGGCCAGCGCTTGTTGGTGATCGCGTCGAGCTGGTTGGCCCAGCCCCAGCTGGTGGGGGAGCCGCCATACATCTTGGTGTTCGCGGTCAGCAGGCTCTTGGGCGCATCGTTCAGATTGCCGGTCCCGGGGTTCGGCCCGGGACCGAAGTCGGTGCCGCTGATCGTCGCCATCTTGACGTAGCAGTCGTTGTTCTTGTCGCTCGGCGCGCCATCCAGCCGCGCCCGCGCGCGGATGTGCAGGTGGTAGTAGCCGCTCTGGTTGATCTGGAACTTGTAGGTCAGCGGTGTCTTGGCATCCCCGCCGTTCGAGGAGTTTCCTTGGAACTCCAGATGCGCATCCTGCACCGCGCCGTTCACGTAATTCGTTTCTCCCGGCGTGTGGGTCTCCCAGCGGTCGGTGCCCGTGCCTAATGAGGAAGGCGTCCGTTCCGCTTCCATCACGACGATCCCGCCGGATTCCTGATACACGTCGTTCGGTCCCACCGCAGCGGTGGCGACCGAGACCATCCCGGTGAAGGCAAACAAGGCTCGAAGTGGCGACATGAGCTATGTAATGTTTATCTGAAAATCAATATTACTGAAGTGACGGGCGCGAAACCGCCCCGGGCATGAATCCAAGGAGGCGGGCTCTTTCACAGACCTGCGGCCAGGGGAAACCGGAGTAGGTGTCTGTGCAAAGTAAAGACCTGTAACTACGCCTCATCCGGATCATCCGCGAGTAAAAAAGACTAACATTCGCGATATTCCCCCGGGTGAATTTCCGTATCTCCCGATTCTGCGGATGTCGGCTCAAGGCCCCTCGACACGGTAGAATCCCTTGCCCGGCAAAGGATCCGGATCCTGCCACTGCAGCTCTCCTCCGCTTCCCGCACGCTTGTTCCCCACAGCTTCCCATTCTTGCAGATCAGGGGAGCGCCAGATCGAGTAAAGCATTCCCGGTACCCCCGTGAGCTTCAGCTTCGGCCCCGGCGGCAGCGAGAGATCCAGCTCCGGCGCTTGATTCTGCATCAGGTCGGAGGGCACCACGTGCAGCGTGAGCAGGGCACTGGCGAATCCGCCGCGGCCATCCTCCACGAGGAAGGAGAAGCTGTCCGGACCGAAGAAGTCGATCGGCGGTGTGTAGCTCAGAGCTTCCCCGGAGATGGTCACTTCACCGCCCTCCGAGGTGCTACCGCCCTCCGCCACCAGCGAGACGGGATCGCCGTCCGGATCCGAGCTTCCCGCGAGGAGTTCCGGCAGGGGGATTACCAAGGGCAGATCTTCCAGCGTTGCTGCCGTAAAGGCTGCGGCAAGCGGCGGGGAGTTCGGCTTCGTGGTCACGATCAGGCGCGGCCGGTCTGCTGCGATCTCGTATTCCTTGGACGCGAAGACCGCGTCCTTTGCACCCGAATCCGTTTCCACGATGAACCCGTAGGTTCCCGCTGCGGTGACATGCTCACCGAGCTCGAAGCGGATCCTTACACCTTCGCCGCTCATCCCGTTGAAGCTTGCGAGCAGGGGGCCCTTCGTCGGTGCGCTGGCAGAATCGAGCAATTCCTCGCTCCAGGCATCGCCTGCCGCCGCATAGAGCTTCAGCGAAACCTGGCCGTCGGTCTCGATGTCCGCTCCGGTGAGTTCCAACGCGGCATCCGCGGGTTCTTCATCCAAGGCGGTAAGATCGAACTTCAAAAAGCTCTGCCGCACCCGGCTGCTGTTTTCCACCCGCAGGAACTCGCTGTCCACACCGGTCCCGTCGTCCAGATAGGCGTCATCGGCCGGCCCATACACCAAGGTCATGCCGCCTTCCGGTTGGCTCACGAGCACCGTCACCTGATCGGAAACGGTGAACTCCGTATCGCTGACCACGAGGCCCAGCACGTAGGCACCGGGAGCGGTGAAGTGGGCCACGGTGCTTGCCGTGTTGGTGGTGGAGAAATCCACCGCTTGCGGTCCGGAGAGCATCGTCCAAGTCCGCGTGAGCGAGAAGACATCGGGCAGCCCGTCGTCGTTTACCGTGCCGTTCAGCGTGACCTCGGCGAGGCCTTCATTGAGGAAGACCGCCTTGTCCGGGCCTGCATCGACCTGGGGTGGATAGTTCGTCCAACTGCCGCCGCCCGTGGAGCGAACCAGCACGATCCAGTCTTCCGTCGGGGTATCGGGCGGAGCTCCGAGGGCAACCCAGGCTCCGGCCTCGATCACGGGGCCTTCCACCGGTGCTGCTCCCGTGCGCGGGTTGAACCAGAGCGTGGTGAAGGATCCGCTCACCCCGCTGAGGTCCAGACTATGGCTTCCTCCGTCGCGGAGTTGCACCAGGTAGCAGTTGCCGATCTTCGCCAAGCAGCGGTTCGCATTGTCGCCGTTCGCCGTGACCAACTCGTTGTGGTTGGTCATCTCCTCGAAGGGGAAACGATTCGCCTCGAAGAATTGCAGGAAGTGGCGGCAGTTGTCCCAGAAGACATCCCGGCTGCGGAAGTCCTGCAGCGTCATGTCGGATTCCGGATAATCGTAGCCGAAATAGAATTCGCAGCCCGCGCCGCCTGCCAGCGCCGTTGCCCACAGCGCGTCGCGCCGCGCATCGCGGTGGCTGTTTCCCGGATCGTGGTCGGGTCGCACGCTCCGGCGCGAGTCGCCCGGCTCGTCGCAAGCGATCACCCATGGCCGTCCGAAGTCCTCCGAGCGGTTCACGTAGCGCCGAACTTGATAGAAGGTGTCGCTGAAGTTCGACTCGTTCATCTGCAGCGAGAAGCCTGTTAGAACGGAGGCGCTGCCCATCATCTCGAAGTGGCTCGCCCCGTTGTGGATCACGATCGGGTGGCGGTAGGGATCCTTGTCGTGAAAGTACTGCGCCCATGCCGCCTTCTGCGCGAGGGAGGCATTGTTGATCTCCTCGCCGAGGTTCCAGTTCAGCGCCAGGTGATGGCTGAAGCGTGCGATCAACTCGCGGTAGTAGAGCTTCCGGCGGTTGCCCATGTTCCCGTTGTCGAGCATCAGCTCGTTCTCGGTTTCCTGGGTCTTGAAGTGGAGATAGAAGCCCTTGCTCGTGCCGTGCTCGAAGATGATCTCCCACTGGTCGAGCCGCGAGACATCCATGCGGTCCCGCTCGTCGTAGTTCAGGTAGGGGAAGACGTTCCGGTCATCCCCCTCGATGTTCATGGTCAAGAAGGAGAAGGCGTTCAGTCCTTCGGAGGCGAGGGAGTTGATCGCACCGATCAGGCCCTTGCCCTTGTCGCCCTGCCACACCGGATCGCCTTCCTGCCAGTCGGCCACGTGGGGCGCGTAGGTCTTTACCAGCTCGTCTTCCTCGTCGTCCGTTTTGAAGTCGCCGTCGAAGTCCGCGTAGGACAGCAGGTTTTCGGGAGAGTCCGTGCCCGCTTTCATGAAGTAGCGGCCCGTGCCCGCGTGGCGCAGGTGGTGCTTGCCGACATAGTCCAAGCGGCCCTTGGCGCGCATGTCGCGGCCCGTTTTGTCGCTTGGTGCGATCGAGAAGGATCCGCTCGAGCCGTCGAAGTAGGCCGCGCTCGCGCCCGCCTGCGGATCCTCGCTGGTCGCCACGTTCGCGCCCGTCCGGAATGAAGCCGCCCATGTCCATTCGCCTTCCGCATCCGGTGCGAGGTGCACTCGCCAGACATGACCGGTCTCCGCCGAGCTGTTGGCCGCATTCCCGTCCGCCGCGTAGTAGCCGGGGACCAGCAGGGTCCGTCCGCTGGCCGTGTGGGTGAAGGCCACGTCCAGGCGGTAGTCGGTGAAGGGATTCGGAGTGGCCGTCTCCGCGGTTTCCGGGCCCATGAAGTCGATCGTGACCTTGTGCCAAGTCTTCAACTCGCCGCTTGGCGGCAGCACCGAGCCTTGCTGGGCTTCGGCCTCGGGGCAGGGGCATAGTGCTCCTGCGGTCGCTACCAGCATGGCGCGACAGAACGAAGCCAGAGCGGGCCGGGGGGCCCGTGGTGAGGGGGAAAACATCGGTCAGGGGGAAGGAAAGGGGGCCTCCGACGCTGCGCGAATCGTGCCGAATCCTTGAGATAGCAAGGAATAATCACCCTAACGCCCCCAAAAGGAGCAAAAAAGCGGGGCATTTCACGCGGGCGGCGACTCTCAGTCCTCCGGCGAGCGGTTCGTGTCCGTCGCTCGCCAGAGATACCATGCCGCTACCGAACGGAAGGGCCGGAACCTCTCTCCCAGACCGTGGAGTTCCTTCGGCGATGGCAGTTCCGGCAAGCCATAGGCGATCTTGTAGCCGGTGCGCACCCCGTAGTCATCCACCGGCCACACGTCGGGACGGCCGAGGGTGAACATCAGCAGCATCTCCACGGTCCAGCGGCCCACGCCGCGAACTTGGGTGAGCCGCGCGATGATCTCTTCGTCGGAAAGCAGCGCGATCGCCTTCGAGCCCGGCACGATCCCGGACAGGGACTTCTCGGCGATGTCGCGGATCGCTGCCGCCTTGGCCCGTGAGAATCCCACCCCGCGCAGTTGCTCATCGCTCACCATGGCGAGCGACTTCGCAGTCGGGAAGCGGCCGCGCGGGAATAGATTCTGGAAGCGTCCCAGAATCGTGGCGGCCGCCTTTCCATTCAGCTGCTGATGAGCCACGGCGCTGACCAGCGATTGGAAGGGTGAGCGGGTGCCGTGGGTTTCCATCAGGCAGGGCCCGATACGCCGGATCAGCGCCTTCATCGAAGGGCAGGATTTCCGCAAGTGGGCGAGGGCCGGGTCGTGGATCGGAGACATGGCGCGCGAGGATTTCGCAGCATCTCCGGGCCTTTGCAAATCGCAAGCCCGCTGCTGTTACCTTGCGAACTTGTGGGCACAATGTTCTTTCCATCTTCGGGCAGGCCGGATCATATCTCCCAACCATGAGAAAACTTGCCATCGGAACCTTGCTCGGCGCCAGCCTCGCGCTCAGCTCCTGCGGAGAAAAATCGAAGACCGAAGGGGGTGGAGCCGCCACCGCGGAAGAGGCGAAGTCCCAGTCCCACGTGCTCGCCGGCAAAGGCGGCAAGATCCCCGCGAAAGGTGTGACCCACACGGTGGAGAGCAGCGGCGACATGAAGGAGGCCAAAATGAAGATCGAGGCCGCCGGCCAAACCATGGAAGGCTCCATGACCCGCAGCGAGAGCAGCGTGGAGAAGTGGGAGCACGTGGCCGACAACAAGGCGCGCCGCACGCTTGAAAGCAAGACGGTGGGCGGTGCGATGAACGTCGCCGGTCAGGATCAGCCCATCCCGGAAGAGAAGGACGCTCTCGTCGGCGTGCCCGTGATTGTCGAACTGAAGGATGGCAAATACGCCGCGAGCCTGGAATCCGGCACTGCCACTTCGGAGCAGACCAAGGCGCTCGAGAAGCTCGCCGAGACGGTGGAGAAGGACAGCGACTTCGGCATGTATGGCGATGCCCCGCGCAAGGTGGGTGACAAGTGGGATGTCGATCCCAAGTCGCTCGGCGCCTTCGGCGAGGCCTCGGACCTGAGCGGGACCTACTCGATCGAGTTCGTGGAGGTGAAGGATTTCCAAGGCACTCCCTGTGCCGTGCTCAAGTCGGTGTTCGACATCTCCGGCAAGACCGAAGCGGAAGGCGAAGGCGAGCCGGCCATGACCGTGAAGATCAAGGGTGAGGCCATCTCGCATCGTTCCTTGGCGGACAAGACGGATCTCGATGCCAAGATCACCTCGACCATGACCATGGAAGGCAGCCCCGCTCCGCAGGTGAAGATGAATGTGGAGGGCCCGTTCAACCTTCATCAGAAGGCCACGGTTAAGAAGAACTGAGCTTTCCTCTATCCAAGGAACTCCTTTGATGAAACGCCCGCCGCTAGATCCGGCGGGCGTTTTGCCGCCCACCGCCTGCCGGGTTGCCTTGACCGCGGCGGTCCGCTCCCTAAGATCACAGATTGCGAGCGAAAGCTCCTTCAGTCCCGGAAGGATCCATGGCTTCCTCCCCCTTGCATTTCGAGTCTTTCGAAGTTCTCCAGAACGACCAAGGCGAGCCTTGGGTTCTGGGGCAAGGCTCTTTCGGCACCACTTACAAGGTCCGCCACCGGTCTTTGGACCGGGTCTGCGCGCTCAAGGTCATCCGCGATGATGCCGTGCGCGGGAAAGGCCAGGGGGCCGAGAGGGAGACCGCCAGGTTCATCGGCGAAGTGAAGGCGCTGGCGAAGATGCAGCACCATGGCATTGCGGTCGTCTTCGAATATCAGGATCGGCCGGACGAAGGTTATTTCTATTATGCGATGGAGTTCTGCAAGGGTGGCAACTTGGAAGAGCTCGTCGCCCGGGAAGGTCCGCTGTCCTGGCCGGTGGCGCGCTGGATCCTGCTTCAGGTCGCGGAAGCACTGGCGTATGCGCACGAGCGCGGCATGCTTCATCGCGATATCAAGCCTGCCAATCTGGTGCTGGCCGAGCCATGGCCCGAGCAGCAGGTGAAGCTGATCGATTTCGGCATCCTCCAGCCGCCGCAGGGTGCCGTGGAGGGATCGAAGCTGAGTCTTTCCCATGGCTCCCACGGGGTTTTCAACGACACCACCGCAAGCCCGGAGCAACTGCTCTCCGTGAAGCTCGATGCACGCTCGGATCTCTACTCGCTCGGCATCACGCTGTGGTGGTTGCTGATCGGGGCGAATCCTTTCGCGAAGCAGCCGCGAGCCCAGGTGATTGCGGAGCGGCTGCGCTCCGATTACGCGAACGAGTTCCCCGCGGACTTGGATCCGGAAGCCCGCGAGATCTTGCTCGGACTTTTGGCGAAGCGTCCCGAGGACCGCTTCCCTGATGCGCGGACCTTGGTTGGGCGGATCACGGACGGCGTGCTTCAGACTTCCTCGCAGGTCGCCGCCTCGGCCGCGCAGGTGACCGGCAGCCCCGCGACTTACGACGAGACCTATTCGATCCCGAACCCCGGCAGCGACCTGATCGTCAAGATGGCTCAAGCCGCGATCTATCGTGCCAAGCACATGGCCAGCGGTGAGACCGTGGCGGCGATCACGGCGGAGGCAGGCATGAGTCCGGAAACCCGCGAGGGCTTCCGCGCTGCCGCTGCCGCCCGGGAAGACTTCGGGTGCTATCGCATGCTCGATTGGTGTTCCTCGGCGAATGAGGACTACTTCATCGCCACCCTGCCGAGTGGTCAGAGCTTGCTGGATCTGTTGCGGAAGTTCGGAGCTGCCCGTGCCCAGGATGCGTTTCCGCTCCTGACGGTGCTTGCCAAATCCTTTGATGCGAGCGTGGCCCGCACGACCCGTGGCATCCGCTTGGAGCTGGCGGATATCCGGGTCTCCAGTCATGGCGGAGAGAGTGGGATGGCGGCCTTCAGTAGTTGGGCCGATGTCGATCCCGGCTCTGCCACGAGCTTGCCCTCCTTCCAAACGGACGGCGATCAGGACGCCGCGGGAACTCTCGATATCTCGACCGCGGGACCTGCGAACCCGGCAGCCCGCTTCGCCGCGCTGATCTACCGCCTGATCTCGGGAGGCAGTCCGCCCTATGCGTCTTACTTCACCACCAGCGGCTATGTGATGGTGTCAGGCCTTTCGGAAGCAGGGAACCACATGCTCGCGAAGGTCTTGGCCGGCGGGGATCCGGATCTGCTTGTGTCCACCTTGGTGGAGCGGCTCTCGAAATTGGAGATACAACCGCGTCGCGCGCCGAAGCAGGAGCCTGCCGCAGCACCTGTGCCGGTGGCCGTGGCGGAAGTGCCGCCGCTGCCTGTTTCTGCGCCGGAGATTCCCGCTGCGCCTCCTCCTGCGCTCCCTGTGGTTGCCCCGCCTCGTCCGCCACGGAAGGCTTGGCCGGTCTGGGTCTTGCCCGCGGCGATTGCCGGGGTCGCGTGTCTGGTCGTTCTCGGCCTGATGATCTCCGCGGCAAAGGACCGCAAGGACGCGACCGCACGCTTCGAGGCCCAGCGCTTGAAGACGGAGCAGGAAAGCGCCGCCCAGCTCAAGGCTTTGCAAGAGCGGCTCGAGACCGACGCGAAGAAGGCGGCCGAGCTCGCCGCCAAGACCCCGGAGAAAACCACGCCGCCTCCTGCTCCGGAACCACCTCGGCCCAAGGTCGACCCGGTTCCCGTGGTGACCCCGTCCCGCTCGGCGCGTCACGTGCTAGCGTCGCGGAACGCCTTGATCCCGGCCAAAGGAACGACCCGCACTGTCAAAAGCCAGTCCCAGATCACGAGTGTCCGAACGAACCTCATGTTCAACGGCCAGAAACTGGAAGGCGCTTTCTTCCGCAGGGTCAGGAATGAGGAACGTTGGGATCATGTCTCCGAGAATAAAGCGCGGTATCTCCTCAAGAATGAGGAGAACATCAGCAAGATGACGACTGCGGGACAGGAGAAGGACATGCCTTTGGACAAGGATGCGCTGGTCGGCGTGCCCGTGTCGCTCCGCTTCTCGAATGACAAGTATCAAGCCGGCTTGGAATCGGGCAAGGCCAACTCCGCCCAGACCGATGCACTGCAAACCTTGTGCCGGAACGCCATGGACCACGACTTCCGGATCTACACGGACACGCCGCGGAAGATCGGGGACAAGTGGAAGGTGGACCCGAAGTTCCTCACCGCGATCTTCTATGCGGAGGCGATCAAGGGCAGCTTCACGATCGAGTTCGTCGACATCAAGAACGTCCAAGGAACTCCTTGTGCGGTGCTCAAATGGGTCTTCGACATGACCGGCAGACAAGGCACTCCCGCGAATGGTGAGAAGCCCCTGAACTTGAAGCTGAAAGGGGAGGCGATCTGTTATCGCTCGCTCACGGATTTGATCGACCTCGAGGTCAGAGTCGACTCAACCATCATCTTGGACGGGCACCCGAATCCTTACTCCCGGATCATGATTGAAGGCCCTTACTCCCACCACCAGAAGACCACGATCAGCAAACGCTAGGCGGCTTCATCGCCACAGCAGGCGCAGGCTGTTCAGCACCACCAGCACGGTCGATCCCTCGTGCCCGAGCACGCCGATCGGCAGCGCGATCCGCGAGCCCAATGCGGCCAAGCCTAACAGCACGACCACTCCCAGCGAGATCGCGAGGTTCTCGCGGATGATCCGGCGGCAGCGGCGGCTCAGCTTCAGCGCATCGACGATCCGCTCCAGGCGATCCTGGGTAAGCACGATGTCCGCCTGTTCCAGCACCGCATCGCTGCCACGCAGGCCCATGCCGATCGAGATATCCGCCGCGGCCAGGCTCGGCGCATCGTTCACGCCGTCGCCAGCCATCGCCACTTTCTCTCCTTCCGCGCGCCACTGTTGAATGGCGGCTACCTTGTCGCCGGGGTGGAGTCCGGCGCGATAGTCGTCTAAGCCGAGTTCCTTCGCGATCACCGCCGCGGACTCTTGGCGGTCGCCGGTGAGCATCGTCACGCGGATGCCCTGCTGCTCCAGTTCGCGGATCAGCGGGGCGGCTTCCGCGCGCGGGGCATCGCGCAGCAGCAGGCGGCCTTTCAGATCACCCGCCGCGACGAGCACTTCCGTGAGCCCCGGCTCGGGATCGGGCAGAGCACTTAGCCATGGATCGCCGCTGAACATCGCGCGTCGACCCTGGCGCGCTTCGATCCCGTCCACCCTACCTTCCAAGCCCTGACCTGCGATCGATTCGAAATCGCTCAGAGCGCGCTTCGTCCCCAGGTTGCGCCGCATCGCCTCCTTCACGATCGCCCGCGACAGCGGATGCGTGGAATTCTCCGAAAGCGTCGCAGCGATGCCGATCAACTCGTCCTCCCTGCCTGCTACCGAAGCCTCGCAGGATAGAAGTTCCAGTTCGCCCTTGGTCAGCGTGCCGGTCTTGTCGACCGCCAGGCGATTCACCGTGGCCAAGTTCTCCACCGCCACCCCGCCGCGGAAAAGGATGCCGCGCCTCGCACCGGCCGCGATACCCGCCAGGATCGCACTGGGGATCGAGATCACCAGCGCACAGGGCGAACACACCACCAGCAGCGTCATCGCGCGGTAGAAAGCGGAAGGGCCCTCGCCGTGCGAGTAGAAGGCCGGGATCCCCGCGGCGAAGTGCCACCACAAGAACATCACCAGCGACAGCCCCAGGATGCCCACCGTATAGCTCGTGCCGAAGCGATCGGTGAAACGCTGCGAGGGTGCCTTGCTCGCCTGCGCTTCCCGGATCAGGCGGATGATCCGGGCATGAGCGCTATCCCCGGGCTCGCGCGAAACCCGCAGCTCGACCACTCCCCAGGTATTGAGCGTGCCGCCGAAGACCGTGTCGCCCGTGGCCTTCTCCACCGGCAGCGATTCACCGGTCAGGGAGGATTCATCCGCCGCACTCTCGCCGCTCAGCACCGTGCCGTCCGCCGGATACTGCTCGCCGGGTAGCACCCGCACCCTCAAGCCCGCGGCCAGCTCGTTCACCGCCACTTCCTTGGTCGTGCCGTCGCCTTGCACCACCAGTGCTTGCTTCGGCGCTTCGTTGAATAGACTGCGGATCTCCCGCTCCGTTCGGGCCATCGCCATGGCCTCCAGCGCCCCGCTCAGGGAGAAGAGGAAAAGCAGCGCCGCACCTTCCCAGAAAGCTCCGATGATCGCTGCTCCTACCGCCACGGCCAGCATCAGGAAATGGATGTCCAGGCGAAGGCGGCGCAGATTGCTCAGGCTATCCAAGGCCGCCTCCCAGCCCCCGGCCAGATAGGCCATTGCATACAGCCCTAGCGCCAGTTCCGGCGGCGCGGAGGTCCGTTGCAGGATCACCCCGGCGATGGTGGCCAA
The DNA here is from genome assembly GCF_025950095.1 of Luteolibacter rhizosphaerae. Classification (NCBI taxonomy): domain Bacteria; kingdom Pseudomonadati; phylum Verrucomicrobiota; class Verrucomicrobiia; order Verrucomicrobiales; family Verrucomicrobiaceae; genus Neoluteolibacter; species Neoluteolibacter rhizosphaerae. Next base: position 369,964 of record NZ_JAPDDR010000003.1, read on the forward strand.
GCCGCAGATGATGGCGGACCCCAGCAGCCAAGGCCAGCCGGGCTCCCCATGATCGTGGTCATGCCCATGGTTGTGATCGTGCATGGATTCGCTCGGTCATGTTAGACGATCTTCTCCGGAAGACCACGCAATAGTCGGATACGCGCCGGCTATTGCCTGATGAAAGCCCGCGCTGCTTGCTCGGCAAATGCCCGCGCTTCCGGTCCGGAAGTGCAGTCGCGGCCATCGTCGTTGGATGACGCGATCTCCAGACCTGAATCCGCCCTGGAAACCGCCCACCACCAGTCGCGGTCGTTCATCTCCTCGGCTCGCAGAATCAAACCGCCCCAGAAAGCCGTGCAGTCGTCCTCAAGATCTCCGGTCCAAACAATGGGTGAGCTGGCATCGATGTTCATGGCTTGGTTCCGCGGTAGCATCGGGACCATTGGTATGGTTCCGTGGTCATCAAGTTTCCAGCGTCTGTTTCGGGATCTGCTTCCCTGTCCGTGCCAAAGATTGCACCCCTTCTCCCGATCCCTATGCTCCGCGCCCATGCGCAAGCGGCATCTGGTTACGGCTCTCCTCACTCTCCCCACCCTGGTCCTCGCGGATGAGGGCATGTGGCTCTTCACCAAGCCTCCGGTGGAGAAAGTGAAAGCGGCCTACGGCTTCGAGATCACCCCGGCTTGGCTGGAGCATTTGCAGAAGTCCGCCGTCCGCTTCGGCACCGGCGGTTCCGGTTCCTTCGTCTCGCCGAACGGGCTGATCCTCACCAATCACCATGTCGGCTCCGGCATGATCGAGAAGCTCAGCACTCAGGAGAGGGATCTCCGCGCCCTCGGATTCTACGCCGCCACGCTGGAAGAGGAACTCCGCTGCCCGGATCTCGAGCTGAACGTCCTCATGAGCATCGAGGATGTCACCGCCCGCGTGCGTGCAGCGGTGAAGGACGACATGAGCGCGGATGAGGCGAAACTCGCCCGCACCGCCGTGATCGGCCAGATCGAGAAGGAATCCCTGGATGCCACCGGCTTCCGCAGCGATGTGGTGAAGCTCTACCAAGGCGGTGCCTATCACCTCTACCGCTACCAACGCTACACGGACGTCCGCCTCGTCTTCGCTCCGGACGAGCAGGCTGCCGCCTTCGGCCGGGATCCCGACAACTTCGAGTTCCCCCGCTTCTGCCTCGATATGTGCTTCTTCCGCGCCTACGAGGATGGCCAGCCCGTGAAGAGCGAGCACTTCCTGAAGTGGAATGCCCAAGGCGCGGAGGAGGGCGAACTCGTATTCGTGGCAGGCCACCCCGGTCGTACCAACCGCCTCGCCACCCACGCCGAACTGGAAGACATGCGCGACCACGGCATGTCCGGCAAGCTGGAGCAGATCTATCGCTCGGAAGCTCTGCTCGAAGCATGGGCCAGCCGCGATCGTGAGAACCGCCGCCGCGCGACGGGAGCGATCACCGGCATCCGCAACGGCCGCAAGGCCGTCCTCGCCGGGCTCGATGGCCTGCTCGATCCCGAGTTCATGGCCGCCAAGCTCGAGTCCGAGCAAAAGCTCCGGGATGCCTTCCGCGCCAAGCCCGAGTGGCAGGGGGCGGACGAGGCCTTCCAAGAGATCTCCGCCGCGCTCAAGTCCGGCGAGCCCCGCGAACTCCGCGCCCGCATGCTGGAAGGCGGCGAAGCCTTCGCGACCGGCTTTTTCGGCATCGCCCGCACGCTTGTTAGGGCCGCGGATGAATACCCGAAGGAGAACTCCCGCCGCCTGCGCGAGTTCCAAGAGGCAGGCCGCATCTCGCTTGAGCTCGACCTCTTCTCCAACGAGCCGATCTACCGGGACATGGAGACGCTGAAGCTTGCGAACTCCCTCATGGTGCTCTGCGCCAAGCTCGGGGCGAACAACGACCTGGTGGAGAAGATCATGGCTGGCAAGGCGCCGCAGGAGCGTGCCGCGGAACTCATCGCAGGCACCAAGCTGGACGATGTCTCCGTGCGCAAATCCCTCTACGAGGGCGGCAAGGCGGCGATTGACGCCTCTTCCGATCCCATGATCTTGCTGGCCAAGCTTGTCGATGGTCCTGCCAGGGTAGAGCGCGATCACCTGGAGGAAGAAGCCGAGATCCTGCTCCAGGCCCACGAGAAGATCGCCACCGCCCGCTTCGCCATCGAGGGGGATTCCACTTATCCCGATGCTACCTTCAGCCTGCGCCTCGCCTATGGCGTGGTGAAGGGCTATCAGGAGAGCGGAGCGAATGTGCCATGGGCTACCACTTTGGGCGGGCTCTTCGAGCGCTCGGAATTGCAGGGCAATGTCGAACCCTTCGATCTCCCGCAGCCGTGGAAGGCGGCGCAAGACAAGATCAACCGCAAGGCGGAGTTTAACTTCATCTGCACCGCGGACATCACCGGTGGCAACTCCGGCAGCCCGGTGGTCAACAAGGCCGGTGAACTTGTCGGCCTGATCTTCGATAGCAATGCTCCCGGCCTGAAGCTCGGTTACGGCTACAAGGAAGGGAACGGTCGCGCCGTTTCCGTTCACTCCGCCGGCATGCTGGAAGCGCTCGATACCATCTACGGGGCGAAGCGCGTGCTGGAAGAACTCGAGAAGTAGTCGCCATGCTCCACATCGTCCTCGTCGCTCCCGAGATCCCGCACAATGCCGGTGCGGCGGGCCGTCTCGCGCTCGCCACCGGCTCGCGCCTGCATCTGGTCAAGCCGCTCGGCTTCTCCTTGGATGACAAGCATGTGAAGCGCACCGGGCTGGATTACTGGAAGGACGTGGACCTCCATGTCTGGGAATCCTTCGAGGAGCTGAAGGCCGCCGCCGATCCTGCCGCAAGGTACTGGTACCTTAGTACTAAAACCACGCGCGCCCATTGGGATGCCGATTTCAAGGATGGCGACTACCTGGTCTTCGGCTGCGAGACCCGCGGCTTGCCGGAGTCGGTGGTGCAGGCCGCCGGGGATCACGGCCTGCGCATCCCCATGGTGGATGGCGGCACCCGCAGTCTGAACCTCTCGACCGCCGTTGCGATCACGCTTTACGAAGCCGTCCGCCAGCGTTCCGTCGTATCTAACTGATTGAGACGAAGGGGGATATTCTAACATCTTGAGGATATCGTCTCTTCCCTATATGCGGGGAAGCTCCATGAACCGCACCCGGCTCTTCTCCCGTGCCGCGGCACTCCTGGCCCTGGCAGCCTCCTTCCTCTCCCCGGCTGTCGCGGACCAGTTGCCCTTCACCGCAAATCAAGTCGCCCAGCTGGCCTACAACCAAGGCTTCCGCGGTGGCTCGCTGATGACCGCGGTCGCAGTGGCCTCCGCCGAGTCATCCTTCGATCCGGATGCGGTCTGCAATAACCTGCATGAGATCGATGCGGCGAACAACCCGCTCTTCTATCCGAACGGCAAGCCGCGCATCGCGATCATCGCCACCTACGACGGCACCATGCTGCCGCTCAATCAGATCTATAACTTGAGCTCGGGCGGCCGGGGCAGGGTGATCGGTCATTGCCGCGGGCTATGGCAGGTCAATAGCCTGCAGCATCCGACCATCAGGGATTCGGACACCTTCACGCCCTCCATCGCAGTGCGGCGTGCATGGGGGATCTCGCGCGGCGGACGCTTCTGGGGCAAATGGACCAGCGTGGTGACCGGCACCGCATGGGAGCCGACCCGTCTTTCCGCCGCGCGTGCAGCGGCTCGTGCCATCGACCCCACCGTGCTGCAGCAGAATGCGCCGGTCGGCACGCGCGTGCGCGCATGGACCACCGGCGGCGGGGTGCGCGCCACGCCGGGCGGGACCTTCCACCGCGGGATCCGCCTCGGCGATACTGGCACCATCCTTGCCGGGCCGGTGATCGCGTCCATCACGCAGGGACCTCTGACTAGCCAGCACCTGTGGTATCAGGTCCAGTGGGACCACGGCACCACCGGCTGGTGCGTGGAGGAGTATCTCACCCAGACCACGCTCCCGGTTCAGAATGCCTCCCCAGCCTACAATCCGATTCCTGCGGATGGCCAGGTGCGCATGCCGGTGGCGGGAGTCACCCTCGACTGGGCTATCGGAGGAAACACGAAGGAGCTGCGGCTGCGCTTCGGCACCGATCCGGCGCTGACCGCGGCGAATACCCTGAAGCTGAACGGCGGCCTGCCAACCCAGTGGCCCACCGGCCCCCTCGAGACGTATCGGAACTACTACTGGCGGGTCGATTCGGTGAGCAACAATGGCAGCGTGGTCCAAGGACCGACTTGGACCTTCCGCACGGTGCCGCCGGTGGCGCAGCCGGTCACGCTCTCTAACATCACGGTGACACCGCGCCCGGCAGGCCGCGGGCAGACGATCACCATCAGCGGCACGGCCTCATCGCCGGGCCAGCAAGCGGTGCTGCTCGGGGCTAGCGTGGGCAGCTACAGCGATCCCGCGCGCGACGTGGCCTTCACCGTGCCCGGCGGGAATGTGCCCACGCAGTTCTCGCGCAGCTTCGTATTGCCCGCGGACATCCCCTTCGGCACTTACGCCGTCACCGTCGGTGCCTGGCAGGATCTCGATGGCAGCGGCACGATCGAAGCGGGTGACGTTCGGATCACCGAAGCCTCCGCCGCGAACGGTGCCGTGGTCGCCGATGTCACCTTGCCCAGCTTGACGAACCTTTCCGCGAGCTCGCCTACCAACCTGCCCAATCAGCTGGTGCAGCTCTCCGCCACCGCGAGCGATAGCGGTGGCAGCGGACTGGTAGGCGTCTACTTCTATCGCGCCGTCAGTGAGACCACGCCCTCGCTCGGGAGCTGGCAGGTGGTGGCCTACCGCCCGGCGACTGGGAATGGCCCCATCACCCTGACCGCCCAGGACAACCCCACGGTGGAGGGCCGCTATTGGTACGAGATGGAAGCGATCGATGGTGCGGGCAATCGTCGCCGGGTCTCCGCTGGCACCTTTCGCATCCAGATCCCGGACCTCGCGCCGCCGGTAGCGAAATGGCTGAACCCGGAGAACGGGGCGACAGTTGGTGGCGGCGGTATCAGCGTGACCGGTCAGGCGACGGATGACCGCACGGTGGCGAGCGTCTACTACCGGATCAATGGCGGCGCGTGGACGCAGGTCTTCCAGAACTTCAACAACTGGTCGGTCTTCGTGAATCTGGAACCCGGGTCGAACCTGATCGAGATGCGGGCCTTCGACCAAGCAGGCAAGGTCTCCCTCATCGAGCCGCTCTATCTCTACAATCCAGGCGGTAGCTTCGATTCCACCATTTTCGATGATCTTATCAACTTCGACGGCGATCAGGTCAACCAACGCTGGCAGCTCGAATCGCAAGGTCCTTCGTTCGACAATGGGATCGTGAGCGGCCGCCTGCAATCGAACTCCGGGAACTCCGCGCTGATCCGTTCGAACAAGACCGTGCCTGCCAATACCCGCGCGGTGGAGATGCGTTTCGCGGCGGAAGGCGAGGCGGGGATCTATTGGCGGGACAATGCCTTCCGGAACTGGCGCATCGTATTCCAGCAGAACCAGAACCGTCTGGAGATCGGTCACGAGACTTCGCTGCAATACCTCGCCGTGCCCGCCGGTGGTGGCGGACCGCTCGCGAAGGTCCGGAGCCTCTGGCGGGATGGCGGGATCGAGATCGAAGTCTCCCGTCAGGGCAGCACCCTGGCCCATACCATTTCTTTCCCGCAGTTGCGGCTTGCGAATCTCTCCGGCCAGATGGAGGCCCGGACACAGAGCAACTTCAACAGCTCGGTGATGGATGACATCCAACTGCGGGCCTTGCGGCCTTGGGATCTCTTCGCGATCGACTCGCACAGCTTGAAGGCGGGACAGAGTTCCAAGGTGCGCTGGCCTTCCTTCGCCGGTCGCAGCTATACGGTGGAGACCTCGGCCACGCTGAATAATCCCTTGTGGAGCAGCGCTGGCCAAGTGTTCTCGAACGGCACGGTCACGGAGCATACGTTCACGCTGCCGAGCGGATCGAAGCGTTTCGTGCGGGTGCGGGAGCTACCTTGAGCCCGGCCTCCACGCCGCTTGCCGAGTTTGCGGTTGCTGGACCGGCGGATTTCGGGTTTGTGGCAGCTTGAATTGAAGACGGAACTTCTCGCGGTTTTTGGGATCGGCACGATGGCGGCAGCGGCACAGGACGGCTTGCCCGACATCACGGTGCTCGCCGAGCGCCGTAGCGATGGCGTGGTCGATATCCCCGGCTGGACCTTGGCGGAGTGGAACCAGGTGCAACTCTCGGAGGAAGCTCCCCGCACCTTGGATGAGCTGCTGGCCAAGGAGCCTTCCTTCTCCCTCTACCGCCGCCAGACCTCGCTCTTCGGCAATCCCACCTCCGCCGGTGTCAGCCTGCGGAATACCGGGGCCACCGCCGCCTCGCGCACCTTGGTTCTGTTAGATGGTATCCCGCAGAATGATCCTTTCGGTGGCTGGGTCTATTGGGCGCGTCATGATCCCTCGACCCTGGATTCGGTCCGCATCGTCCCCTCGGCGCATTCCGTGGTGTGGGGGAATCAGAGTCCCGCGGGCGTGGTCCAGCTTACCAGCCATTCACCCTTCGAGGAGCGGCACCTGCTGCGCGTCGGTGGTGGCAGCCAGGGCACCGTCTCCGCAGCCAGCACCCACACCCTGGTCGCGGATGATGGCTCGCTCGGTGTCACCTTCTCGGCCTTCGGTCTCCATTCGGACGGCTTCTTCGCCGTCCCCTCCTGGCAGCGCGGCACGCTCGACCGCAGGCTGGATATCGACACCGTCGGTGCCGACCTGAAGCTCGCGTGGAAGGCTGCCCCCGGGCTCGTGGTCGAGCCGATGTTTTCCTTCTACGAGGAAGATCGTGGCAATGGCACCCCTCTCGCGGGAAACTCGACCGAGGCCATGGACTTTGCCCTGCGAGTGACCTCGGAGGAAGCAGGCGGCCTTTCCTGGCAGGCTCTCGCCTATCATCAGCGCCGCCGCTTCGAGTCGATGTTCACCTCGGTGAATGCCACCCGCAGCGCGGAGAATCCCTCGCTCGATCAGTTCCACGTTCCGGGGAATGGCAGCGGCGGTGCCTTCACCCTGATATGGGAACCCGAAGGCCCATGGTCGCTGAATGCCGGAGCCGACTTCCGCCAGATCGATGGTGCCACCAACGAGAAGGCCAGCTTCATCGGCGGCCGCTTCACGCGCTTGCGCCATGCGGGCGGCGAGCAAGGTCAAGCCGGGCTCTTCCTCGCCGCCGGATACGAGACGGACGCGAAGACCCGCATCGATGCCAGCCTGCGCGGCGATGCCTGGTGGCTCGACAATGGCAAGCGGCTCGAGACCTCTCTGGTCACCGGGCTGCCGCTACGCACCGATCTCCAGCCGGATCGCGACGGGCTCGAGCCTTCCTTCTCCCTCGCGCTGAGCCACCCCTTCACGCCCTGCTTGCAGGCCGGACTTTCCGCAGGCACCAGCTTCCGCCTGCCGAATCTCAATGAACTGCATCGCCCCTTCCGGGTGCGGAACGACATCACCGAAGCGAACCCGAACCTCGATCCCGAGCGTTTCTACAGCGTCGAGGGCACCCTCGATTGGCAGGCCTTGGATTCGCTGAGCTTCGATCTCGCGGTCTTCCATCACTGGATCCGCGACGCCATCGCGAACGTGCCGATTACGGATCCCGCTCAGATCGCCGCGATCTTCGGCACCATCCCTGCGGGCGGCTCCGGCCAGCAGCGCCAGAATGTCGATGAGGCGCGGGTGCTCGGCCTCGAGGCGGGTGTCGAGTGGCGGCCGCGCGAAGCGTTTTCCATCGGGCTCGACGGGATCTGGAGCGATACCGAGTTCAGCGAGTCCTCCAAGCAACCCTTGCTGGCGGACAAGCCCTTCCCGCAGGCCCCCGATCTGCGCCTGATCGCCTCCGCGGATTGGCAGGCCTGGGAGCGCCTGACGCTCTCCGCGGGCTACGAGTACGGCTCGCATCAGTTCGACGATGCCCTCGCCGCCCGCCGCATCCCCAGCTACACCAGCGCCCGCGTTGGCGCGACTTGGAAGGCCCGGGAGGACCTGCTTCTCCATGCCCGCGTGGACAATCTCTTCGACGAGGAGATTGCCACGGGCCTCAGCACCGATGGCATCCGGACCATCGCCGGCCCGCGCTCTTTCTGGGTCGGGGCGGAGTGGGGCTTCTAGATTGAAATTTGGTTAGCGCCGAACACGCGGGGAATTGAAATTGCCGCGATCCCTCTTAGAACCCGTGCATCCCATGAAACGCTTCCTCCTCTTGCCGCTGCTGCTGCCCGCGCTTTCCGCCCAGGACAAGCCCGACTTCTCCAAGATGAAGGCGGATCAGATCTTCGATCAGCTCTGCTCGAGCTGCCACGGCAAGGATCTCAGCGCGGGAGTCGGCGGCTCGCTCGTCGATGGCGAGTGGAAGCACGGCAGCTCGGATGACGAGCTGATGAAGTCGATCAAGGAAGGCAATGCCCAGCTCGGCATGACTCCGTTCAAGACCGTGCTCGACGACCGCCAGATCCGCTCGCTGGTCATCTTCATCCGCGAGAAGGAGAAGCAGGCCAAGGAGCGTGGCGTGGAATTTCCAAAGCCGGAGCCCGGGAAGGTCACCAAGACCCAGCACGAGGACTACAAGATCGAGATGGTCGTCGAGGACGGCCTCAAGAATCCCTGGGCCATCGCTTTCCTGCCGGACGGCCGCAAGCTGGTAACGGAGAAAGCCGGTCGCCTCCGCATTATCGAGGCCGATGGCAAGCTGAACCCGGAACCGGTGAAGGGTATCCCGACAATCATCGATCATGGACAGGGCGGCCTGATGGAAGTGGCGACCCACCCGGACTACGAGAAGAACGGCTGGATCTACCTCGGCTTCGCAGATGGCAAGCGCGAGGGCCGCGAGGTGAAGACCATCACCGCCTATGTCCGCGGCAAGCTGAAGGATGGCCAATGGAGCGACCAGGAATGGATCTGGAAGGCGGACCCGAAATTTTACGGCGGTGCCGGCGTCCACTTCGGCACCCGCATCGTCTTCGACAAAGGCTACATTTACTTCCCCGTCGGGGAGCGCGGTGGCTGGCATGACGCGCAGGATGTCGAGAATGCGAAGGGCAAGATCTACCGCCTCCACGACGACGGACGCGTGCCGGAAGACAACCCGAAGTTCGAGGGCAAGACTCCCGTTCCCGGCCTCTGGAGCTACGGCCACCGCAATCCGCAGGGCCTCGACATGGATCCCCGCGATGGTTCGCTCTGGGATACCGAGCACGGCCCGCGCGGCGGCGACGAGCTGAACTTGATCCTGCCCGGCCACAACTACGGCTGGCCCGTCATTACCTACGGGATGAACTACGACGGCACCCCGATCACCGGCAAGACCGCGGAGGAAGGCATGGACCAGCCTGTCACCTACTGGCAGCCGAGCATCGCCGCCTGCGGTCTTTCCTTCTACCGCGGCGATAAATTCCCGAAATGGAAAAATGATCTCTTCGCCGGCGCGCTTGCCCAGCAGGAGATCCGCCGCCTCCGCCTCGTCGATCACAAGGTCGTCGAGCAGGAGGTTGTGCTGAAGAACATCGGCCGCGTCCGAGACGTGACCGATGCTCCCGATGGATTCATTTATGTGATCTTGAACGGACCGGATCGTGTGATTCGCTTGGTTCCTTCGGAATGAAACCGTTCGCGTTCCTCCTCCTTCCCGCCATCGCGGCTGCCGCGCCGCTCTCGATCTCTGCTCCACCCGATGCCGCGCTCGTCACGCCGCACCGGGTGGAGACCATCGCGACGGACCTGGTCGTCCCATGGGAACTGCGCTTCCTGCCGGACGGTCGCCAGATCTTCACCGAACGGGTCGGACGCGTCCGGATCATCGAGAAGGGTAAGCTGCTGGATGAACCGGCGCTCGTCCTGCCCGCCGCGCAGGACAACAAGATGGGTCTGCTCGGCCTCGCGCTCGCGCCGGATTTCGCGCGGACCGGCCTGCTCTTCCTCGCTTGGGATAAGGCACTCGGAAACAACCGCTTCGAGCTCCGCATGGAGCGCTACCGCTTGGAAGGGAACAAGCTGGTCGAACCGAGGACCATTGTCGAAGGCATCGCCGCCAACCGCAACCACACCGGCTGCCGTCTTGAGTTCGGTCCGGACGGCAAGCTCTACATGAGCACCGGCGACGCCGACCGGCAGGACGACGCGCAGAAGCTCGATCACCTTCACGGCAAGATCCTGCGTTTTAATGCTGACGGCTCCGTGCCGCAGGATAACCCCTTCGTCGGCCGGGAAGCCGCCCGCCCCGAGATCTGGTCCTACGGCCACCGCAATCCGCAGGGCCTCGCCTTCCAACCCGGCACCGGTCGCCTCTACGAGTCCGAGCACGGCCCCCTCCACGGCGATGAGGTGAACCTGATCACAAAAGGCGCGAACTACGGCTGGCCGCTCATCAGCCATCGCCGGGAAGCGGAGGGCATGCTCACCCCGCTGATCGAGATCACCCCCGCCGCCGGCCCGGGTCGCCTGCTCTTCTACCAAGGCACCGCCTTCCCGGAACTGCGCGGTTGCCTGCTCATGGCCTGCCTGCGCGGGGAGGGCGTCTTCCGCATCTCCCTCGGCGGCGATGGCCTGCCGACCCATGTCGAGCGCCTCTGGCACCGCAAGTGGGGTCGCATCCGCTTCATCACCGAGGCGCCCGACGGCTCGCTCTGGATGGGCACCTCCATGCAGGACCCTGCCGAGGGTAAGCCGCGCGAAGGTGACGACCGCATCATCCGTCTTGTTCCAGATCCGGCTGGCACGGTCGAGACGGTGGCAGGTCAGGAGGCTGCGCCGGTCGTGCTTACCCCGGAAACGACGGATGCCGAGACGATCATCGCTGCCGCCTGCTCCGCTTGTCACGGAGCCGGGCTCGCGGGAGGGGAGAAGCGCGGCTTGCTTTCCGGCGAGTTCAAGCATCTGAAGGATCTTGCCGAGCTTGAACGGATCATCCGCGATGGCGTGCCCGCCGCTGGCATGCCTCCCGCCGGAGGCTTGCTCACGGAAAGCCAGATTTCGAAAGTGGCGGACTATATCCGTGCGAAACGACGCTAAGGGGAAGGTTCAAGCGGGCTGCAAGGAAGCCCGGCGGATCTCGATGGCACGGAAGAGCTTCAGCTTCCCATAGCTGATCCGGCCTCCGAGATGCTCGAAAACGGGCTTCAGCGAAGGATCGTCATAGCCATCCAGGGCTGCGCGAATCTCCTGTTCTTCCCCGGTGCTGTAGATGCGCCGGGGATCGATGTCCTCGCCTGCTTCGATTGCCGAGACGAGATGACCCTCGATGGTGGAGGCCGCGAACCCCCTTTTGGCAGCGATCTCCTCGACGCTTTTCCCCGCACGCCAGAGTTCCAAGGTCGCATAGGCAGTGCCGTTGAGCACGGGCTTCGGGAACTTCACTCCGGGGATCTCATGCACCGGCAGCGGTGCGAACTCACGCCGTTCATGGTTCTCCAGCCACGCGGAAATCTCGCGGAGAAAGCCGTTGCCGTGGTCGCTCAGCTTGCGCTCCCCCACACCCGGAATGCGGAGGAAGGAAGCATCGTCGCCGGGATACTCGCGCGCCATGTGGCGCAGCGAGACATCGGAGAATACCACGTAGGGCGGCACTCCGGCGGCGTCCGCCACCTGTTTGCGGTGGGCGCGCAGGGCCTCGAAGAGCTCCGCGTCACACTCGATGTCACCGGCCCGGCGGGCAGAAGGTTTCTCGACCGTCATCAGCCGGGTGAGACTGACTGCCTGACGCTCGCGGAGCACGGCGTTGCCTTCGGTGGTGATCGAGACCACCGGATAGTTTCCTCCCTCCACGGCGAACCACCCCTTGTGCACCAGTTGGCGGGCGACCTCCGCCCACTTGGCGGCGGAGTGCTCCTTGCCGATCCCGTAAGTACTGAGCTTATCGTGATTGCGTGCCAAGAGCTTCTCCGCGCGGGAGCCTGCGAGGATATCGGCCAGATGGCGAATGCCGACGGGCGACCCACCGGCTTGCTTCACGCGGATGGCGCAGCTCAGGAGCTTCTGGGTTTCCACCGTGGCGTCCCAGCTTTCCCGTGGGGCGAGACAATTGTCGCAGGCACCGCAGTTATCCACCGCCCATGTTTCGCCGAAGTAGCCGAGCAGACCGGTGCGCCTGCAGGCATCGCTCTCGGCGAAGTCGGCCATGTGCTCGAGCTGGAAGCGGGCTGTCTCCCGCGCGTCCTCGTCCGTGATCTCGCCGAGGAAACGCTGCTGCTTGACGACATCGCCGCGGGAGAAGAGCAGCATGCAATCGGCAGGCAGGCCATCACGGCCCGCCCGGCCGGTTTCCTGGTAGTAGCCTTCAAGGTTCTTCGGCAGATCGGCATGGATCACGAAACGGACGTCCGGTTTGTTGATGCCCATGCCGAAAGCGACGGTGGCACACACCACCCGGATCTCGTCGCGCAGAAAGGCTTCTTGGTTCCGCGCGCGTTCCGCGGTCTCCAGACCGGCGTGGTAACAAACAGCGGGGATGCCGGCACCGCGCAGGCTCGCGGCCAGTTCCTCGCTGCGTTTGCGGGACTGGGCATACACGATCCCTGAATCCCGGCCGCGCTCGCGGATGAATCCAACGATGCGGGCCGTCGCATCCTGCTTCGGCTCGACGAGGTAGTTCAGGTTCGGGCGGTTGAAGCTGGCCAGGAAGACCGCGGGTTCGCGCAGGGAGAGCTGAGTCAGGATGTCTTCTCGCACCCGCGGAGTCGCGGTGGCTGTCAGCGCAATTGCGGGTAGATCCGGCAGCGCCTGCCGCAGTTCGCGCAGGCGCCGGTACTCGGGGCGGAAATCGTGCCCCCATTCGCTGATGCAATGGGCCTCGTCCACGGCCAGCGCAGTGACATTCCAGCGGCGGATTTCGGAAAGGAAGTCCCGGGAAAGAAGGCGCTCCGGCGCGAGATAGACGAGCTTGAAGCCGCCGCCGCGGATCGCCTCAAGCCGCTGGCGGTTCTCCTGAGGGTCCAAGGTGGAGTTGAGGAAAGTGGCCGCCACACCAGCTGCGGTGAGCTGGTCGACTTGGTCCTTCATCAGCGCGATGAGCGGGGATACGACCAAGGTGACCCCTTGCCGGGCCAATGCCGGGAGCTGGTAGCAGAGACTTTTCCCCGCCCCGGTTGGCAGGATTGCCAGCACATCGCGGCGGACGAGCGCCGCTTCCATGATCTCCCGCTGTAGCGGGCGGAAGGCATCGTAGCCGAAATGCCTTTTAAGAAGGCGGGACAGGTCCGTTACCATGGTCATGGTGACGGGAATTGAAAGTGTTCATTTGATCACTTCAAGCAGAAATATCATTGGTCTGATAGGGATGGCCGGTGGCTCCTTCGACGATGGAGGCATACCGGGGCAATGTTGGAAGCTCCGCTCTCGCCAGCGCATCCAGTGGGTGGCCACTGATTATCAGCTGGATAAGCCCTCCGTCGCACTGGTCCGGAGGTAGACGAAAGGTTGGCAAAAACTAAAAATTAGAATTATTCTTGCCTTAGGGGTGGCTGGGCGTAGCTTCCGCCGCCCGACCCATGGTGGATCTTTCAACAGACAGCGATTCCGATTTTTCCGCGGAGACTCCGCAGGAAACGGGAGGGCTGCGGATGACACGCCAGAGGCAGGAAGTCTATCGCCTTCTACTTGAACAGAGGGATCACCCGACCGCGCAGGATGTTTTCATGCGCGTGAAGGACACCCTGCCGAACATCTCGCTCGCCACGGTTTACAACACCTTGGAAGCGCTGGTTCAGCACGGGCTGGTCCGGCAGGTGAATTTCGACCGCGAGCCCTCACGCTTCTGCCCGAATCTCGCCGACCACGGTCACTTCCACGACAAGGCCAGCGGCAAGATTCACGACGTCACTTTCAAGCCGGGCGTCTGCCTTGCCGACCTTCTCGATCTTCCGGAGGGAGCAGTCGTTACCGGTATCGAGATCACTCTCCGCGGCGAGCTGCCCTCCCCTTGATTTGAAATCTGGAACTCAGAATTTGGAAATTTAACGCATCATGTCCCTCGTCATCACCGACCTCCACGCCACTCTGGAAGATGGCACCGAAATCCTGAAGGGCGTCTCGCTGGAGATCCCTGCCGGTGAAGTTCACGCCATCATGGGTCCGAACGGCTCCGGCAAGTCCACCCTCTCGAAGGTGATCGCCGGTCACGAAGGCTACGTCGTGACGGGTGGATCGGTCACTCTGGATGGCGAGGATATCCTCGAGCTGTCGATCGACGAGCGCTCCCGCGCCGGTGTCTTCCTCGCCTTCCAGTATCCGGCGGAAGTCCCCGGTGTCTCGAATGCGAACTTCATCCGTGCCGCCCTCCAGTCCCGTCTGCCAAAGGGCGAAGAGATCGATGCCGTCGCTTACTACAAGAATCTCTACTCGAAGATGGACCTCTTGGAGATGGACCGGAAGTTCACGGCTCGCTCCGTGAACGAAGGCTTCTCCGGCGGTGAGAAGAAGCGCAACGAGATCCTCCAGATGCTAATGCTGGAGCCTAGGTATTGCATCCTCGACGAGACCGATTCCGGCCTGGACATCGACGCGCTCAAGATCGTCGCCAAGGGCGTGAATGCCATGCGTTCCCCCGAGCGCGGCATGCTGCTGATCACTCACTACCAGCGCTTGCTGGATTACATCGCCCCGGACTACGTGCACGTCATGGCCGCGGGCAAGATCGTCCGCTCCGGCGGTCCGGAACTCGCGCACGAGCTGGAGCGCAACGGTTACGACTTCCTCAAGGAAGAAGCATTGGCCACGGCCTGATCCCTGCTACGGCAGGCACTGCCATGAAACTGCGCAAGACACGTCACCCCCTCGATTCACAGAGCCGCGAAAAATCCGTCGCTCTGCTGAATGACTTCCTTGTACTCGTCATCGACCTCCGCCTCCAAGTGAAGCAAGCGCACTGGAACGTGCGCGGGCCGAACTTCATGACCCTTCACGAGCTCTTCGACCGCTTGGCCGGGGAGCTGGATGAATCCACCGACGAGCTGGCCGAGCGCATCACCGCCTTGGGTGGCCGCGCGCTTGGCACCGCCAGCCGGATCGCGAAAAAGACCGACTTGGACCATCTGCCGAAGAAGGCAACCTGGGGGCCGAACCTGGTAGCCCTGCTGGCAGACCGTTACGCCGCCGTCGCCGATTGTGCCGGTCTCGCCATCGAGCGGGCACAGGAAGTGGACGACGAAGTCACCGCCGACCTTTTCATCAAGACCGCGCATGGTCTCGACCGCGCGCTGTGGTTCCTCGAAGCCACGCTCGAACCGGCACCGGAGCCGAAGCAAAAACCGGAACCTGAACCCGAGCAGGCTGCCGCGCCCGAAGAGGCGGTCGCCTAGCCCATCTCCCGATTTTTTCATGTCCTACGACGCATCCAGTACCATCGACGCCGACACGCAGGAGGCCATCGACATCGACCGCTCGAAGGGGGATTTCTCCTTCCCGGAGCGCCACAAGTTCGATGCCGGTCGCGGCCTGACCGAGCGCACGATCGATTATATCAGCGATGTGAAGGGCGAGCCGCAGTGGATCCGCGAGTTCCGTCACAACGCGCTCAAGGTCTTCCGCGAGAAGCCCATGCCCACGAATTGGGCGACGGAGGACTTGGACAACATCGATTTCGACATCATCCGCTATTACCTGTCGGATGGTGAGAAGCCGAAGCGTTCCTGGGAAGATGTGCCCGAGGACGTGCTCCGCACCTTCGAGCGACTGGGCATCCCGGAACAGGAACGCGCGTTCCTGGCCGGGGTGGAAGCCCAGTACGACTCGGAGGCGGCCTACTCCAACATGAAGGAGGAGCTGACCAAGCAGGGCGTGATCTTCGTGAACTCGACCGAGGGTCTGAAGAACCACGAGGAGATCTTCCGTCCTTACTTCGGCAAGGTCATCCCGACCGGCGACAACAAGTTCTCCGCGCTGAACAGCGCGGTGTTTTCGGGCGGCTCCTTCATCTACATTCCGAAGGGCGTGAAGCTGAAGCAGCCGCTGCAGGCCTACTTCCGGATCAACTCGGAAAACTTCGGCCAGTTCGAGCGCACGCTCATCATCGCGGACGAAGGTGCGGAGGTGATGTACATGGAAGGCTGCACCGCGCCGAAGTTCGAGACCTCCACCTTGCACTCCGCAGTGGTGGAACTCGTCGCGCTCAAGGGCGCGAAGATCCAGTATGTCACGGTCCAAAACTGGAGCAGCAATGTCTTCAACCTGGTGACCAAGCGCGGCATGGCGATGGAAGATGCGGAGGTCCGCTGGATCGACTGCAACATCGGCAGCCGCCTGACCATGAAGTATCCCGGCGTGATCATGAAGGGTGAGCGCGCCCGCGGCGAGGTGATCTCGATCGCCCTCGCGAACAGCGGCCAGCACCAGGACACCGGTGCGAAGATGATTCACGCCGCGAACAACACGACCTCCAACGTTGTGTCCAAGTCGATCTCCGTGGGCGAAGGCCGCGCGACCTACCGTGGCCAAGTTCACATCCCGAAGCATCTGAAGGGCTGCAAGAACAACACCGAGTGTGATGCCCTGCTGATCAACACCCGCAGCCGCACGGATACCTATCCGGCGATCACGGTGAAGGGTAACCAGCACGCGACGCAGCACGAGGCCAGCGTCTCGCAGGTTTCGGAAGAAATGCTCTTCTACATGCAGCAGCGCGGCCTGAGCGAGGGCGCCGCCATGTCCCTCGCCGTGAACGGTTTCATCAACGATCTGGTCCGTGAATTCCCGATGGAATACTCCGTCGAGCTCAAGCGCCTGATCGATCTCGAAATGGAAGGCAGCGTAGGCTGATCCCTCTCCCAATCCTCTCTCTACACTTCTTCACTTCATTTCGATGCCCGCCGTGCTCGAACACTCCGCTTCCCTGCTCGAATCCGCTCCCGAAACCTCTGCCGCCCTTCCCGCGTGGTTCGCGGAGCGCCGGCGCGCGGCATGGCAGCGCTTTCTCGAAACTCCCACGCCCAAGCGTGGGGACGAGCCATGGCGTTTCTCTTCCTTCAAGCAGCTCGATTTCTCCGGCTATGCCGTGGCCGAGGCCGCCTCGGTTGCCGGCTTGGTCGAACGCTCGAAGGCTCTCGAAGCCCCGGCGGCCAAGTTCGTGTTCGCGAACGACGCCCTGCTGCATTCGGAGTCGGATCTGCCAGCGGGCGTAATCTGTCTCCCCTTGGCCGAAGCCTTGGTCTCGCATGGCGATCTGGTGCGTGAGCACTTCATGAAGCGTGATACGCGTCTCGGCTCGCTCAAGTGGACGGCGCTCCACGAGGCGAACGTCAGCACGGGCCTCTTCGTGCATGTGCCCGCCGGTGTCGAAGTGGCAGGCAGCATCGAGGTCTACCACTGGCTCTCCGGCGAGAAGAGCGTGATCTTCCCGCACACGCTGGTCGTGACCGGGGCGAACTCCAAGGTCCGCGTTGTCGATTACTTTCAGTCCGCCAATGACAGCGATGTCGGCCTTGCGATCGCAGTGAATGACCTGAATGCAGGTCCCGGCTCGAAGCTCGATTACATTGCCATCCAGGCCTTTAACGAGAAAACCAAGGTGATCCAGGTCAATGAGACCGGTGTTGCCAAGGATGCCTCTGCCACCGGTTTCATCCTGAACACCGGGGCTGCATGGGCGCGCAATGAATCGCTCAGCCGCCTCGAAGGCGAAGGCTCCCGCTCGGACATGCTCTCCGTGAGCGTTCCAGCCCGCGAGCAGGAGTATGACCAGCGCACCTTCCAACACCACGTGAGCCCGGGAGCCTACAGCGACCTGCTCTACAAGAACTCCCTCTACGATGAGTCTCGTACCATTTTCTCGGGCCTGATCTTCGTGGATGAAGGCGCGCATCGCACCGATGCCTACCAGACCTGCCGGAACCTGTTCATGAGCGACAAGGCGGAAGCCAACTCGATGCCCGGCCTGGAGATCAATGCAGATGACGTGAAGTGCTCCCATGGCAGCACCAGCGCCCAGATCGCGGACGAAGAGATCTTCTACCTGCGGGCCCGTGGTATCGATCCGGTCCGTGCCCGCCAGCTCATTGCCCGCGGCTTCTCGGTCGAGGTGATCGAGCGTCTTGGTGACGACAAGGTGGAGGAGATGGTCCTCAAGTTCCTCGACGATAAGTTCGCGCACATCGCGAGCGGAGGAGCCTGACAGGGCACTCTTGCACATCTCTGAAACGTCGGGATCGCCAAGGGCGAATCGATCTGAATCGATTCAGGTGAGACCCGTGTTTGTGGAACTGATAGACAAGTTCTCGTCACGTATCGGAATGATACGTGAGCAGGCCTGACGGGAAGCGGTTTAGTCGCAAATCGCACGTAGGCATTTCTATCTGTTAGATCCTGCGAGTCGCTCTGATCGAGCCACTAACAGGAGGCGGATTCGCAAATTCAGCCGCCATGTGTCTGCGCTGAAAATTATCGGACGCAAGTATAACGATTCCTGCGGGCGACGGTTAGAAAAGCATTGCCCGGAGGGTCATGCAGGTGGTAGGGGCGAGCTTCGATCCTAGAGCTGCCCATTGGATCGGAACACTGCGGAAGCCATGAATTTGCGCCCTGCAATTCTATGAAATTACAACCCAACCCAAACCTGGCAGGGAGCATTTCTTGGCTTCGTGGTAACCCACTAAAAAAAGCCAATGAACTCCCGTATCAACCCGAACCACAGCAGGCGGCGGACATGGAGTAGAGCCGCAGCAGCCACAGCGCTGATCACCCTCGGCATCGTCTTCGTGCCGCGCGGTGAGAAGAACGAACATGATCCCGTCGCGACTCAGGCGAAAGCCTCGGCGCGGCCCGACAAGCCCGCACCTCCCGATCATGAGAAGGAAATGCGGCGGCTCACCGACCTTGTCGAGAAAGGCAAGGCCGCCATCCCGCTTGCGCAATTGCCTGCCGATAGTCCTCCGGTGCCCACCGCGGTGCCCGAGCGTGAACTCACCGCAAGCGCTTGGCTGAAGGACCCTCATCCGGCGATGCAGGATTTCGCCGCGTGGGCTCAACGCTACCTTGCGACCTCGGAAGCCGGCCGCAGCCTGCTTGAGGAAGAGGGTATCGCTGCCGCCACGGCACGTCGTGACGCGCTCGAAGCTCAGATCGGCTCGGATCCGCGGCGCGCGCTCGCCAATGCCGTGCCTCTCAAGGTCCGCGATCAACTTCCAGCCTCGATCCAGGCGCTTCTCGAATCCCGTGTCGATGGTTTCGGGGATCTCTCGATACTGAACGTGATGGCGGTTCCCGGTGGCGAGCCGATTCCGCCGGCCGATCGTGTCGCTGTCGATGGTAACTTCTACGAGGCCTTCCGCTACGGCAATCGCGAGAACGTCTCGTGGATGCGGGACATCTCGCTGCACGGCATCGTCCTCGATAACAAGATGGCTGTCCTCGATAGCCCGGTGCGGATGCTCGAAGAGGGTGAATCGCTTGACGGCGAGGTGGTGAACGAAAGCTGTCCGGTCTCCGGCGAGACGGTCGCGAAGGCGGGAACAGGAATCGTGCCGCAAGGCAGTAGCACCCTCTTCCAGCTCGGCCGCGGTATCTATGAAGTCTGCGAACCGGAACACGTGATCAATGTGGAATCCGGGATCGTGGCGAGCGAGAAGGCGAACGAGCCTACCGGCCAAACGCTTGCGGATCTCGGCCTGCACACGCTGTGCATGCCCAAGCCGCAGGCACTGGGAGACAGTGCGGTGTCGGGTTCGGTCGGCTATCTCGGCAAGCCGCCGACCAGCATGACCTTCGGCGGGAAGAAGATCCTGATCATGCGCGTGCAGGCAAACGACACCGGCTTTCCGGCCAATGGCAGTCCCACCGACTTCAACAACATGGTCTACGGCGCCGGCGGCTTCGATGTCCGCATGCGCCGCATCTCCTACAACAACACGTGGATTTCGCAATCCGACGTGACGCCGGTGATGACCCTGCCGCAGCCGCGAACCTACTATGTGGGCAATCCCCTCGGCGCCGGCTACGACTGCAACCGCTGGATCACGGATGCCAAGAATGCCGCGCAGGCGTTGGGCTACAATCTCTCCAGCTACGCGCAGCTGATCGTCGCGCACGAAAGCTACAATACCGGTGCCGCCGGTCTGGCATGGGCGGGCTACATCTTCCTCAATGGTTTCTTCGGCGTGGAGGTGACGTTGCACGAATACGGGCACACCTTCCGGCTGCCGCACGGGAACTCCTGGTACGCGACGGATGGCAACCCGATCTCCGCGAGCAAGCAGCATCGCGAGTATGGCGATGCCGCGGACCCGATGGGCAATGCCTGGGGTGCCAACCAGTACAACAGCTTCAATCCCTACTATAAAAACATCTGTAGCTGGCTCCCCGACAGCGCGGTCCAGACCGTGAATCGCAGCGGCACCTATCGTGTCTATCAGCACGATGGCTCGACGGCGCTGAATCGCACCGTGGCCATCAAGATCGGCCGCGACTACGAGTACAACTATTGGCTGGGCATCCATGGCGATCCGATCGCCCAAGGCAACTTCAACAACGGCGTGGCTGTTTATGCGGTGTCCTCGTTCAAGTTTTCGGATAGTCACCTGCTGGACTTGAACAACCCGGGCGATGATAACCGGGACAATGCCCCGCTCGCGGTGAACCAGACCTGGTATGACTCGGCGGCGGATCTCACGATCAAGACCGTCGCGGTGGGAGGTACGAATCCCAATCGTTATGCGGATGTGCAGATCACCTTCGGTCCGCGCAATACCGCGAACTATCGTCCCTTGGTCAGCGGCGGGGTCTATCGCTTCAAGAACCGCAACAATGGCAAGTATCTCGGCATCGCCGGGAATAGTTCGGCCAACGGCGTGCCACTGACGGTATTCAACGCAACGAACACCGCTGCGGAAAACTGGGTGGCTTGGCGCGAGAGCGATGGCAGCTATCGTTTCAACCACCAAGGCACCGACAAGTGGATGGACGTGGACAACAACGGCCAGGGCGATGGTCCCGAGATCTGGCAATACACTGGAAACACCAGCGACGCGCAGCGCTGGTACATCGGCCAGAATCCCGACGGGCACATCTACTTCACCCACAAGGGCACGGACGGCAAGGTGATCGACATGGATCCCGGTGGCGTCAACGACGTGCATCAGTGGGGATGCTTCGAGGCCACTTGGCAGCAGTGGTATCCGGAGCTGGTGGGAATGAGCCCGGGCACCTACCGGCTTATCCCGCGTCATGCCCAAGCCCAATGCCTGGATATTTCAGGTGGTGGCACGAACAACGGCGCCGGCACCATCTTGCAGCAGTGGAATGCCAGCGCGAACCAGAGGTTCACCCTGAGCGATGTGTCCGGTTTCGCGGGCCGCATCCGGTTGACACCCACCTCCGCGACGGCCAAGGCGCTCGATGTGAATGCCTCGGGCACTGCCAATGGCACCAAGCTCCAGCAGTGGGATTGGCTGGGCACCGGCAATGCCGCGCAACGCTGGGCCTACACCCGCACGGACGGCAACTGGCTCCGCTTCACCCCGGATTGTGCGACGGGTAGCTGCATGGAAGTGAGCGGCAACGACAACCAGTTCGCCAATGGCAGCGTGGTCCAGCTCTGGCAATTCACCGGCGCGGTGGACCAGCAGTGGCGCTTCGCCGATTCTGACTGAGACTGATTGGACAGCGCATCGCGGCCCCGGGAGGAGACTCCCGGGGCTTTTTTTACTCGATCGAGACCGGCCAGTGCGCCGTCTCCCAAATCGCCGCGCAGACCGCGGTGATGAGCTGCTCCATTCTTTTGGCGCGGATCTTCGAGCCCTTCTCGCGGCCCATGCTTTCCAGGATATCGGCCGCGGTAGCAGCCACTTGCTCCTGCGCGGTTTCCACGAAGAGCCCTTCCAGGCGGTCTTCCATTTCCTCCCCGGGCACCCGGTTCGCCATCTTCAGGTCATACCAAGAGGACATCCGGAAAGCATCCGGCTCGTAGTCCTTGCCCACGGTCGGATGCATCGCCCCGAGCGCCATGATTGTCACCGTGAAGACCGCCTGCAGCTCGTCGTCATTGAGCGACTCGTCCAGATCGGCCAGCTCCTCGAGCAGGTCGCCCAGCCGGATCTCCAGACGATTCCACAAGGCCGGGTCCCCGATCACCGCATCCATCCGCTTCTGCAACAGATCACCCTTCAGCAGCGGCTGGGAAGGTGGGGGATCGAGCGGGGCGTCCTCGTAGTCATCGTCGGGTTCCATGGTCCCAGCGTGGGAAGCGCCACTGCTTCCGTCCATTCTGAAAAGCGTCGCCGGATGGCCGTTACTTACCCTCGACTCCGCACGCGGCTGCGGCATGCTCAGCGGCCCTTTGGAAAGCCAGCCCGACATCCACGGATTCTTCGACGACGAGCTCTGGAAAGAGCGCTTCGAAGAGGAGTGCGCGCAAGCCGGGCATCGGCTGCGGCCTAAGGTGCGCGAGCTGAGTGGCGATTGGGTGGATGCGGATAGTTTCACCCTCAAGGCGAGCATTGCGGGCGAATCCTGCGAGGTGTCCCTCTGGCCCTCCGGCAGCGACTGGGATTTCGAGAGTAACTGTAGCTGCGAGACGGGCCGCTTCTGTGCGCATGCGGCGGCCCTCCTCGAAGAAGCGGGAAAGGGGAAGAATCTCTCCCGCCTGCTCGACGGCCTTTCGGCACGCACAACGGCGCCCTCGTCGTCTGCGGTTTCTACGATTGCTCCTGAAGATCTTCCCCACGTCGAGTTCAAGCCGGGCTTCGTGCTCACGATCCTTCGCGAGCCCACCGAGACGAAGGTCGTGCGGTTGCTGCTTCAGGCGCTCAAAATCCCGGATGCCGGCGACTGGGTCGTCGCGCGTCCCCACGCGATCTACGGTGAACATCGTATCCCGCTCGGCGGCATTCCCGGGCCTCGTGAACACCGGGTCGATACCTCAAAGGGGCCGCTGGTCATCCGCCGTGATATCGCGGCGGAGATGAATGCAATCCTTACCCTCCAGCAGGCCGGTCTCGCCAGTCTTGCGGGGCATTCGCAGTTCCGCTTCTTGCTCGGGTTGGCGGGGAAAGGGAAGCAAGGCACGCCCTCGGAGGCTGGCCTCTGGTTCCCGAATCCCAGCCATGGCTCCTTGGCGGAATTCTGGCCATGGCTGCGCGCGACCGGTGCTGCTTCCTTGGAAGCCGCAGGTTGGGCCGTGGTCTTCGATCCGGAGGTCGGGCATGAGGTGATCGACCTCGATCCCGATGGCTTCATCTACACCCTCGAAGATGATGGCTCGGGATGGTTTCATCTTTCCGTGGGCTTCGAAGTCGGCGGCAAACAACTCGATCTCCTTCCCATCCTCGCCCAGCTCCTCGACCGCGGTGCGATGGAGACCACGCTTGAGTTTCCGGCGGACGGACATTTCCTGCATCATCTCGAGGACGGTCGCGCCTTGCGCCTGCCTTCCGCGCGCATCCGCAAAATTCTGAAGCAGTTCGCCGCGTTGATCGATCCACGCCGCTTCAAGGGCAGCAAGCTCCGGCTCCACCCGCTCGACGCGGCGGCCATCGCCACCTCGGAAGAGCTCGGCATCCAGGCGCCCGAACGCTTGGCCGAACTCGCGCAGAAGCTGGGGAATTTCGCCGGCATCGAGAAGATCCCTTCTCCCCCCGGCATCAAGGCCGAGCTCCGGGAATACCAGGCGGAGGGCTACCACTGGATGCAGTTCCTCGCGCGCCATGAGCTGCACGGCATCCTCGCCGATGACATGGGTTTGGGCAAAACGCTCCAGACCATCACCCACATCCTCGCCGAGAAAGATTCCGCCCGCTCGAAGGGCAAGCCGGCCCTGGTCGTCGCACCGACCAGCGTGGTGCCGAACTGGCGGGCGGAGGTGCAGAAGTTCGCGCCCTCGCTCCGCATCCTCATGCTGGATGGACCGCAGCGTAAGAAGTACTTCCGCTCGATCCCTTACGCGGATCTCGTCCTCACCTCCTACGCTCTGATCCAGCGGGATATCGACAAGCTCAAGGAACACTCCTTCCACCTCGCCGTTCTCGACGAGGCACAGTACGTCAAGAATCCCGCCTCCAAGATGGCACAGGCCGTCTGCCAGCTCGATGCCCGCCATCGTCTCTGTCTCTCGGGAACTCCGGTGGAGAATCACCTCGGCGAACTTTGGAGCCTCATGCGCTTCCTCATGCCGGGATTCCTCGGCGGGCAAGAGGACTTCAACCGCCGCTTCCGCACTCCTATCGAACGCGATGGCGATGAAGACCGCCGCGCCGCGCTCAAGACACGCGTCGCCCCGCTCATTCTCCGCCGGACGAAGGACCAAGTCGCGAAGGAACTGCCTCCGAAAACCATTCTCATCCACCCGGTCGAGCTCAATACCGGTCAGAAGGACCTCTACGAAACCGTGCGCGCCACCATGGACAAGCGCGTCCGCCAGGCGATCGCGATCAAGGGCCTCGAGGGATCGCGCATGGTGTTCCTGGAAGCTCTGCTCAAGCTCAGGCAGATCTGCTGCGAGCCGAAGCTGCTCAAGTTCGAAGGCGAATCGAAGCTCGAAGCCGAAGCCGCTGGCTCGGCGAAGCTCGATTACCTCGTCGAGCTATTGGAGACATTGATCGAGGAAGGCCGTAGGATCCTTCTCTTCTCCCAGTTCACCTCCATGCTCGAGATCATCGAGGGCCTCCTCCAAGTACGGAAGATTCCGTACCTCAAGCTTACCGGGGAGTCCAAGAACCGCGGCGAGTTGGTAGAGAAGTTCCAGGGCGGTAACTATCCAGTCTTCCTGATCTCGCTGAAGGCGGGTGGCACCGGCCTCAATCTCACCGCGGCGGATACCGTGATCCACTACGATCCATGGTGGAACCCCGCCGCCGAGGCCCAGGCTACCGACCGCGCCTACCGCATCGGGCAGACCCAGCCGGTCTTCGTCCACAAGCTCATCTGCCAAGGCACCGTCGAGGAACGCATCCACCAGCTCCAAGCGAAGAAAAGCCAGCTCGCGGACTCGCTTCTCTCCGACGCCGCCCGTGCTGCCGCTCCGGACGAGATCACTTTGTCCGCCTTGCTGGCTCCTTTGGGTTAAAGTCTGCGGAGCGCATCGGTAATCTTCTTCTGAACTTCAGCCCACGAATCTCCATTCAGTGAGATGGGATCGGGTTCCAGTTCCGCATCCTCGAACCAAGCCATGCTGCGCAGGACGATAAAGCGGTCCGAGTTCCGGTACTTGCTTTCGAAGTCCGTCATCATTTCGTCGAGCGACCGATGTTTGAGTAGCTCGCATAGATCGAAGAAATCCTTCTTCGATCCCCGGTTTGCAATCGCGTTCAGCTTCATCGCCGTCACGTCGCGGATCGAAAGCATCGCAACGCCATCGATGTGATCAGGCTTCGCGAGGAGGGGGTAAGCGTGACGAAGGAAATCCAGCTTCACACCGCCTGCATCCAGCGTCAGCGTTCCCGTGCTCCGGCCAACCACGTTCGCACCTGCCATGTTCAAGGCCGTTTGGAGTTGTTCGGGTTCAAAAGTATCCGTGGCAAAGAAATCAAGGTCCACGGAAAGGCGATGCCCGAAACGCAAGGCGAGCGAGGTTCCTCCCCCAAGCTGGAAAGCACGCAACTCCTCTCGCGTGGCAAGTTGCTCTAGCAAGAGCCGGACTGCGACGGGGATGGCATCAAGGTGGAGCATCGGAAGGAAGAAGCGGGTAGATCGAAGATGGCCCGGCAGAACGCAAAGGCACGAGGATCCAGTGTTCTCAGGCGCGTTACCGTCTCACGTAGCCGGGGTTTGCCATAGAGATCGACGATAAGTCTCCAGTCGTTCCAGTAGCCATGTTCCAAGACCCTCCGCACCAGCCAAGCCTCGTGCTTCTCGGGATCGATCTCCCGAGCATCCACATCCCAGAAGAGATGCTTTGATAGGGGCGGCATGCAT
Organism: Luteolibacter rhizosphaerae; assembly: GCF_025950095.1. NCBI lineage: Bacteria > Pseudomonadati > Verrucomicrobiota > Verrucomicrobiia > Verrucomicrobiales > Verrucomicrobiaceae > Neoluteolibacter > Neoluteolibacter rhizosphaerae. The sequence goes on from NZ_JAPDDR010000003.1 coordinate 395,812, forward strand.
CCATCATAGCCCCCACGGCTGGGCGGGGAAGAACGAAGATGCGCCGCTTCTAGTTCCGCTTCCGGAACTGGCCCAGAGCGGAGGGCACCGTTCCCCACACTCGCGCTAGAACGGATCTCCCGCCGCCATCGCCTCGTTCTGCAGCGAGCAGAATCCGGGTGCCGCTCTTCTCCACGTCCCATGTTCCGCTGGATTCCCCTGGCTGCCAACCCTGTGCGAGAAGGTCCTCCAAAAAGTCTTCCCTCGATGCTCCATTGGCGGACCAAAGGGAAAACTCGATACCCGGTCCCAATCCCGACGAGTCGTCGTGGCTCTTGGCAGGGCGCCACCATCCACGGCAGCGAAACCAAGCCCGGATCCGCGGTTGTAGGTTGGAGACCAGATCGAGCTGTGTTCTCGATAAAAGATTGTCGAACCGCGTATCCAGGGGGCGCAGCGGCTGCATGCGATCCACCACGCCCTGATAGCCCGCCAGACCCATCTGCCCGTAGTAAATGATCGAGCCCTCCACCGCCCTCACCGGTCCGCCCGAGTAGACAAAGCCCTCCCACTTCGCATCACCATTGGAGGTGAAACGCCGCGGATGCTTCGCGATCAGCAGCGCCTCCGCCTTGCCGTAGCCGATCTGCTGCCGCAGGTAGCCGCGCAGCGCAGGCCGGCGGTGATGCCACACGAAGGCGGTCGGCGCGAAGCCCAGCCGGTAGCCCTTGTCCCGCAGCCGCCAGCAGAAATCCACATCGTCGCCCGCGGTCTTGAACTGCGGATCGAATCCGCCGATGTCGAAGTACGCCGTACGTCGTACCGCGATGTTGCAGCCGGGTAGATGCTCCGCCTCTTCGTCATCCAGCATCACATGGCTGGGAGCACCCGGCGCTGCCGCGACCACGGCCTCCACCGCATCTTTCGGTGGCGGTGGTAGGTTCGGCCCGCCGACCCCATCCCAGCCTTTGGCGAAGGCGGTCGCCAGGCCTGCCAGCCAGTCGCGATCCGGCTCGCAGTCGTCATCCGTGAAGGCCACGAACTCGCCCGTCGCCGCCTCTGCCCCGGCATTGCGCGCGGCGCTCAGGCCTGAGGGCTCCAGCCGGATCAGGATCGCGCCGGGGAATTGCTTCTCCACCAGCCCGGCAGTGCCGTCGCTTGATCCGTCATCCACCACGATCACCTCGTGCGCGGACAGCGACTGCTTCTCCAGCGCCTTCAGACAGGCCCCGATCCGCGGCCTGCCATTCCGCGTGCACACGATCACCGAGATCTTCGCATCCGGGGTTATCGGGGGCTTCACGGCAAAGGCCTTGGCCACTGCCGGGAGTGCCGGCTTCGGCCGGCCATCGCGATCGACCAGGCCGAAATCCCAGTCCTTCACCTCCAGCCCCGCATTCCACCAGCGGTCGCTCCACGCGTAGATCGTGAGCCCCGCCGTGCCTTCCTCTCTCATCGCACGGATGCCCCACGCGAGGGTCTCCGCCTGCCGTTCCAAGCCGTTGCGGCGGGAATCCAAGCCAAATTCCGAGATCATCACCGGACGATCTCCGGCGATGTGGTGGAGCCGCCGCAGATACTTCCGGAAAGCCCCCTCGTCCTCCAAGTACACGTTGAAGGCCGTGAAGTCGGCATTCTCGGGCTCGAGGTATTCCGTGCTCGGGTAGTTCCCGTAGCACCAGAGCAGTCCCGGCCGCAGTTCCTTTCCTAAGGTGATCACGCTCTCGAGGGCTTTCCGAACCTTCACCGGGCCCATCCATCGCACCAGGTCGGCAGGTACCTCGTTGGCTACGAATACCGCCGCCAGAGCCGGATGGTCCTCCAGCGGTCGCAGCGCCTCGGCCAGCGACACCTTGGCTGACGCCAGGATTCGCTCGTCCTTCAAGAAATCCACGGCTTGCGGCCATTTCAGCCCGCCCATCACCCGCAGCCCGTGGGCCAGCGCCGCATCCAGCAGATTGCGCGTCGGCATTTCGTACAGGCGCAGCGCATTGAAGCCCGCCGCGGCAATTCCTTGGAAATCCGTGCTGAAGTCCTCCGGCCAGCCTCCGGGGAAGGGGCCGTAGGTCACGGCGCGCACGGCGATGCGGCTTCCTCCGGCACGGAAGAATTTGCCATCGACGCACAGGGCCTCCATCGGGGCGAAACCCTAGGCGGCGCGGCGGAAGTTCCAAGCTCCAAGCGCGATCAGGCCGCGCTCCAAACGATTCGTTTGGCAAGCCGCCGATCGTGGTTAGAAAGGACTCATGCGCGAAGAGCTCCTCCGGAACCCGGTTTTCTCGATGGCGGCCACCCAGTTCGACCTCGTGGCGGACTTCCTCGGCCTGAATGACGAGATCCGGGAGCGCACCAAGTGGCCCAAACGTCTGATCACCGTGACCGTGCCGATCCGTCATGACGATGGTGCCGTGAAGGTCTACTTCGGCCACCGGGTGCAGCACCACCTCACCCGCGGCCCGGTGAAGGGCGGCCTCCGCTATCATCCGAATGTCGATCTCGGCGAGGTCGCGGCCCTGGCCATGTGGATGAACTGGAAGTGCGCCCTCATGGACCTGCCCTTCGGCGGGGGCAAGGGCGGCATCACCTGCGACCCACGCAAGATGAGCATCGGCGAACTCGAGCGCCTCACCCGCCGCTACACCATGGAGATGATTCCCTTCATCGGGGAGGACATCGACATCATGGCGCCGGACATGGGGACGAACGAACAAACCATGGCATGGATGACGGACACTTACTCCACCCATGCCGGCCGACTGATTCCCGGTATCGTCACCGGCAAGCCGATCGGCCTGCAGGGTTCCGCCGGGCGCACCCAAGCAACCGGCCATGGCGTCGCCTTCCTCGCCTGCCGTGCATTGAACAAGCTCGGCATCAAGCTCACCGACGCCACGGCGATCGTTCAGGGTTTCGGCAATGTCGGCTCGCATGCCGCCTACGGACTCTCCAATTCCGGGGTGAAGATCACCGGCATTTCGGATGTCACCGGAGCGATCTGGAATGCGAATGGGATCGATACCCGCAAGCTCCGCGATCATGTCGCCGCGCGCGGAAGCATCGCGGGATTCACCGAGGCGGATCCCATCGATCCTGCCCTGCTTCTCACACAGCCTTGCGATATCCTCGTTCCGGCTGCGACCGACATGGTGATCACCGGTGACAATGCACCGCAGTTGAAATGTAGGATTCTCGCGGAGGGTGCGAATGGTCCGACCACTCCTGAGGCGGACAAGGTGATCGATGCCCGCGGGGATATTTTTGTGATCCCGGACATCCTCTGCAATGCGGGCGGCGTCACCGTTTCTTATTTCGAGTGGGTGCAAAATCTCCAGCGCTTCCAGTGGTCCGAACGCGAGGTGCTGACCAAGCTGGAAACCATGCTGGAGAGTGCCTTCTCGCGGGTGCTGGTCTTTGCCGAACGCAACAAATTGTCGCACCGCATGGCCGCGCAGTCGCTTGCCGTGAAGACCGTCGCCGATGTCAAGGCACAGCGCGGCCTCTTTCCCTGAACTTGCCGCCATTCGTTTGACCTGCTAGCTTCCCACCGTGAGCCTCGCGATCCAACTGCCGCCGCGGGAGAACCAGATGGAGTTCAATCTCCGCATCTGGGAGCAATTGCTTGCCGATCCGGTGCTGGCGAAGATCGAGGGTCGCATCGAAACGGACCGGCATGGCCGTATCATCATGACTTCTCCTCCCGGGCCGTCCCACGGCAGCAAACAAGCAGAGATAAGCTATGTTCTTCGCGTCCTTCTGAGTGGCCGCGTTGTCACGGAATGCCCGATCTCCACCTCGGATGGCGTCCGAGCTGCCGATGTCGCTTGGTTTTCCGATCTCCGTTATGCGCGGGCTTTCGACCGCCGCTGCTTCCTCGAAGCTCCCGAGATCTGCGTGGAAGTGATCTCTCCCGGGAACACGAAGGCGGAAATGGAGGAAAAGATGGCGCTCTATTTCGATGCGGGAGCCATCGAGGTTTGGTTCTGCGATGAAGACGGGCGGATGCGCTTCCATTCCCCGCAGCAATCCTTGGAGAAGTCTTTGCTCTGTCCTGATTTCCCGGCGATGATCGAAGCCTGATGCAGGCACTACGATTTCATCAGTTCGGCAAGCCCCTCGAAGTGCTTCGCTTGGAGGAGCTCGAGCTTCCGCCGCTGAAGCAGAATGAGGTCTGTCTCAAGATGCTCGCCGCGCCGGTGAACCCGGCGGACCTCAATCTCATCGAAGGCACGTATGGAGTGAAGCCGCCCCTGCCTTCGACTCCCGGGATTGAAGGTTGCGGGGAAGTTGTGGAAAGCACTTCGCCGGACTTCGCGCCAGGCGACCGCGCGATCATTCTCCGCCGGGCAGGAAGCTGGGCCTCGCATGTTCAGATCGATGCGGCATCGCTCTTCAAGCTTCCCTCCGGCCTCGATCCTGCCCAAGCCGCGATGCTGAAGGTGAACCCCGCGACCGCGTGGCGCTTGCTCACCGGCTTCGGGATGCCGGAGAAGGAATCATGGGTCGTGCAGAACGCCGCGAACTCCGCGGTGGGTCGCTGCGTGATCGTGCTGGCGAAGCAACTCGGCCTACACACCATCAATCTCGTGCGGCGGGCGGAGTTGGTCGGGGAGCTCGAAGCCTTGGGTGCCGATGTGGTTGCCCTTGATGACGACGTCGCGGTCGCGGCTCACGGTGACAAGGCTCCCGTTCTTGCTTTCAATTGTGTGGGGGGCGAGAGCGCGCTCCGACTCATGAATCTCCTCGCGCCCGGTGGCACCCACATCACCTTCGGTGCCATGGCCCGGCGTCCGCTCAACGTCCCGAACGGGCTTCTCATTTTCAAGAATCTCAACCTCCGCGGTCTCTGGATCACGAAGTGGATCGAGGCTGCCTCTTCCGAAGAGATTCGGGAAGTTTACGGACGTCTCGCTACCAGCGGTCTGCATATGCCGGTCGATCGCCTCGTTCCTTTGGCGAACTACCCGGAAGCATTGGAGGCTCTCGCCTCACCGGAGCGGAACGGGAAAGTACTACTGGTTCCGTAGCTAGCGCTTCCGCTTGCCCCGCGTGCCCGCCCACTCCCAGAGCTCCGTCAGTAACAGCCTCTCGCAAGAAGCCACCACGGCGGCCGCCGTGGTGTAGCACTTGGCTTCCATCAGCTCGGCCCGTTTCTCGGTGAGTTGATCCGCTACCTGTAGATACACCTTGGCCCGTCGCTTGTGTTCGAAGAGCGGGATCATCGCCAGACACCATGCGGCGATTGCGGGCAGTACCGTTGGCAAGAAGTTGAGGACGACCCGGTTTATCCCCTCCGGTACCTGCCATTTCCACACGCCCGCCGAGATCGCGGTGGCACCCAGGATCATCGCACCGATCGAGGTGATGCGGAAGAGTGTCTGGAACACGCGCAGACGTCGTGCCGCGAGGTGACCTTTCTCCGTGAAGTAGCGGATCTGTCCGTCGAGCCTCTCTGCCAGATAGTGAACGCGGGCCGATCTCCAGTCTTGGCGCTCCCGGACCAAGTGCCAGGCCGAGCTCCGCAAAAAAGGCGCATCCTCATCGAAGAGATCCGCTGCAATGGGGCGCAATGGTGGCGCGAACGAATGTGATGCCAGCAGCGAGCGCAGTAGCTCGGCGTGGAGGCGGTCTTCCATCCACGCATCGCTGATCCGGAAACGTGCTCCCACCCACGGCAATGTTGCCGCGAGCGAGACGACCACGAACTTGATCGCGGGAGCCGCATTCTCCGCCAGCTTGAAGGCGACTAGAACCGCGGTCGCGATCGTCGCAAACTGGTTCAGCGAGATGGATCCGGCAGCGAACCAGCGCGAGCGCGGGGCGCCGTGCACGGCGCGTTGATCCAAGGTGTTGAAAAGTTTCTCCACGTTTGTTGCCGGTGGGAAAGCAGCGAACTCTTGATCGATCCAAGGGAAAGGTTTCGTTCCTTCCACCGGTCCGATCACTCCGCTACCCGCCTCGATGATCCGGAAAGGCAGCTTCCTCTCCCGTGCTTCGGAGATGGTCTCCGCGGTGCCGCCGATCCCGCGTGCCGGCTTGCCATCCCAGAAGAACAGCATCGCGTCGGAAACATCCAGGATCTCCCGCGCCGCCAGATGGTAAGCTTCCGGGGCGACTTCGTTTCCAGGTGCGATCTCAGTAAAGGTCGCGCCTTCCGTCAGCGCTTCCGCCCGAGCCCATTCCGCAGGATCGTCGAAGTCTTCTTGGAAGCGATCCTTCGGGAAGGGCAGCACCACGCTGTAGGCCAGCCCCAGCTCCCGACAGGATTCCAGGAAAATCAAGTCCGCCCCCCCCGCGGCGCTTGCCCGGCCCGTCACCACCCCTTTCGCATGCTGGCAGAAATCCCGCAGCCCGGCGAGGATCGCCGTCTTGGTTGCCACCGCATCGGCAATCGTCCGGTGACCGGCAAACCCGATCACCCAGACGCGCTGGATCTTCCCTTCAGTCATGGTCGAAGTGTTCAAGCTTCACCGCGTGCTCCGCATAGGTCGCCCCCATCTCACCGAGAAAGTCCATCAGCTCGATGTTATCCAGCGTGAAGCCCTTCTTGCTCACCTCCAGCGCGGCCTTCATCTCAGCCTCACCGATCGCCCGGTCATAGCGCGCGTAGAGAAACGCGGCTCGCGGGTTCTCGCGCACCAGCGTGCCCAGCTCGCTATCCAGCGGATCGCCGTAGCGGCATTCCCCTTGCTGGCGGCAGACCAGGTCCTGCATCCATTGCGCCGATCCGATCAGCGCGGCGGGCAACGACTTCGCTTGCGCTAACAGATGCTCGACCAGTTTACCGCCGCGGCCGGTCTTCACTCGCCCCGTGCCGACGGATACCAGGCTCATCCGCTCCTTCCCGTCCGGCCATGCCAGCTTGTATTCCGGCAGCGTGGCCATCGTGTAGAGCAGGTAGGCAGGATTGTTGAAGGGTGTCACGCCCCCGTCCTCGAAGGCGAAGACATGCTTCTTTATGCTCCCATCGATTTGATCCGTGATCTCGATCACCTCCGGCGGGAAAAAGGTCGGCGCGGCTGTGCTCGCACGCACGATCTGCCACAGCGGCAGGTCCAGGTTGCAGCCCGGCTTGCTGCGATCGTTGTAGAGCGCGCGGGGATTGTTCGACATCGGCCACGGTGAGCCAGTCGAAGCATTCCGCGTCACCACCAGCAGTAAGGTCCGAAGCTTCGAGGTTCCGAGTGTCGCCGGGGTGCCGTTGTTCTCGACGAAGAAGCTTCTCAGGAAATCGGAGATTGGTTCGCCATCGAAGCGGTTCTTGAAGATCGCCCCCAGCCCCGCCTTCGTGAACATCAGCTTGGAGTTCTCCCGATACAGCCGGATCACCTCGTTCACCGGCATGCCCCAGGAGAGGAAGGTGGCAATGATTGCTCCCGTGCTGGTGCCACCCATGTAGTGGAAGTGGTCGGCCAACACGAGGTCCGGCTTGCCGGTCTTCTCCCGCAACAGCGTTTCGATCCGTTTCGCGACTTCCAAGGAGAATAGCCCTCGGATACCCCCGCCATCGAAGGCAAGCAAGCGAGCGCGGCCGGAAGGGGGAGCCGTAAGATCCATGGGCGGGTTATCTAACGAATCAAACCGAGCAAGGCCAGAAAGGAACGAGAAATGCGAGGCTTCACTCTGCCTCCGGAAGCCCTCCCTCTTCAGGGACGGGGATGGCTGCCGGTGGTTCGCCCGCGGCTCGCTTGGCCGCGCTCAGGAGGGATTGCTTCAGCTCCTCCGGCCAGTCGATCCCTTTGACACTCTCTTCGGATCCCCACTCCGGGCTGAGCTCAAACAACTCCGCGAAGCTCTTGTCCGCCATCTCCACCCGTTGCGTTTGCTCCGCTGCACAGACAAACATGGCCAGCGTCATTTGCTTCTGTTCCTCGGGGAAAGGGATAGTGAAACCATGTTCGAGGAAGATGCCCGCTTCTTCCGGTCGGCCGTTGGTGAGAAGCATCCACGCCGCATCCAGGGTGAAGCCGGCATCCTCGGGATAGCGGGCCTTGCCCCGGTTCAAAAGCTCGATCGCCGCCGCGGGCTGCATGTCTTCCAAGACGCAGCGAGCCGCCTCCAGGTAGTCGGAGGAGATCACCGCCTTGCCTTCCGTGTCGAAGAGCTGCACCCAGCGGGCGTATCCGCCGGTGAAGTCACCGGCCGCCATGAAGTTACGGGCTTCGATCCGCAGGCAATCCGCGTTCGGTGCCCCGGCCAAGCGGGCACGCTCGACCATTGCCGATACCTGTGCATCAGCGGTCGACTCGTAGGCAAGTTGCAGGGCGCAGTGAACCATCGCGTCCCGCACCCGCTTGATCCCGAAGGTCGCCGTGGTCTCCGGTGCCAGCAGTCGCGTGGCCAGCTCCTGAAGTTGCTCGACGGATGCCTCCGGGTCCGGCTTTAGCGAGGCGACCTGTTGGTCGAGTTTCCCCATGAACTCATGGGTCTCCTTCCATGGCAGCGCTGCCTCCCAGCCGTTCGTGTCCGTGTAGTCGAGCGTCGCTTGGATGTTCGGCACCTCATCGGGCCAGATGCCGAATACCTCGGCATGCTTGCCGGATGCCCACAGCGCCCTCGCCCCCACGTATTCGGCGATCGGGGCGGGTAAATCCTTCGCAAGGGAAAGCGCTGTCGAGATCACTGCGGCATCGTCCGACTTCAGCGCCGCATGCAACGCGGCGAAGCCTGTCGGACCATGTCCATCCGCGGCCTTCATCGCCCGCTCGATGCGCTGTTGCAGCGAGCCGCCGGGTAGTGCCAGCCATGCCTTCCAAAGCCATGGAGAAGCCAAGCGATCCAAGGCCCTGTCGATCGCTTCCGGCGCGGTGGTATCGAGGCGAGCAGCGATCAGGAAATGAGCTTGTGCGAGATCGAGCTCGGCATCTGCGGGGATCTTCCCTTGTAGGAAAGCCTGCGCCTCAGGCATCTGTCCCCGCAAGGCCAAGGCCTCGGCGTGATGGATCGCGTTGCCATGAGACGGCTCCTTCTCGAATGTCGCCTGGGTCTCCGCAACCTTTGCGTCCAGCAAGGTCACGGCCTTGGCTCTCCCGGGCAGTTCGTCGATCACCACTCGCCGCCAGTCGCGCATGTCTCCTTCATTCAGCGCCTCGCGCATCAGCTTCAGCGAATCGGCGTCCAGTTGCTCGAGTGCCTTGAGATCCAGCCCGGGAAACTCGTCGTCTTCCACGCCCTCCGCGAGTTCCTTGCCAAGCCGTGCCGGATCGGTGCGAGCAAGCAGCCAGGCTGCCTGGCTCGCCTCGCCCGCCGATCGCGGATCCCCTGCCAGCTGGTGGTAGGCGACCACCTCGTCATCATGCGGCAGCGGGTTCTGGGGATCGAAGTCGTCCTCCTCCACCGGATTCTCTCCGCGCTGCCACGCATAGAGCTTGGCGTCGGATCCGGCGATGAGACCACGCAGGTAAGTCCGGTACCAGGCATTCTCGGACCCCAGATTGGCGGCCGAGCGCGCGATCTTCGGGCCCGCCCCCGGTTGGGAGGACAAACGCTCCCACAGGGGAACCCAGATTTCGGGCGACGCCGTACGCGGAGCCAGCGCGGCAATTCGATCTAACAGGACCTGCGCTCCCGGCACCACCGCTTCGAGATCGCCGCTGTCGATCCCGGCCGCCAGCTCACGCCGCCGTTCCGGGGAATAAGACATCATCGACCGGGATCCTTCCGCGAAGCCCGTTCCCGCCAAGGCTCCGGCGAGTGCCCGCACCGCCGCCAGCTGCTTCGGATCCAGTCCCGCCGGACGTGCCAGCGGGAGTATCGCTCCGTCTCCCAAAGAGAGGGCGATCGCGCCGTCCTTCTCCACGAACTCCATCGGCTTCCCCGGAGATGGAACTACCAAACCGGAGATCAATGCCCGCCCGTTCTTCAAGGACCAGAGATCCAACCTGCCCTCGCGACGGTATGCCAGCCAACCGCGTGTTGGCTCTTCCGCCCAGTCCTGCGGAAGATCGTTATCCCACCCGCTCCAGCGCTCCGCCACGCTCATCGGCAGCGTAATGATCCGGGAGAAATCTTTCTCATCGAAGAGATGCACTTCATCAGATGTCGCCACCGCCAGTGCCCCTAGCGATTCCACATGATGCAGCGAGAGAGACTCCACCACCGGGATCGTCGCAACTCTTCGGAATCCCTTTTCCGATGCATCGGCAATCACCACTTCGCTGATTCCCATCGCGGCCACGCGATGCGTGTCTCCCAGGAAGATGAGCCCGCTGATCTGATCCACCGGTTCCAGATCACTTGTTAGAGAGCCGCTGGCGGTATCGTTCACCACCATTCCGGAAAAGGAATACCCACCGCTTCCCGAGCTGTAGCCCCCTTGTACCACGAAGGACTCGTCGGCCGGACGCACCGCATACATCGGATACATCCAGTTCGGATGCGCCTCAAGCGACACGTCCTTGCCTTCCTTGTCCTTCAATCTCCAGTCGTGACCCCGGTGCTGCAGGTCCGAGTTCCTTCCCTTGTCTTCGGTCACCCAGCCGTTGTCACTCGTCGTTTCGTCCTCCTTCTTCTCCGCGCTCGGGAAGCTGTAACCGATGCGCGGCAGCACCTCGCGAATCTCCAAGGTCCCCGACGAGCTACCCACCGCCACACGGTTGCCCGAGAATGCCACGGATTCGATCTGCGCATCGGCGCGCACCGGTGCTCGCGGTGCCTGTTCAATGCCATTGATGTCTCTCGTCTCAAGTCGCGTGCCTACCACCTTCAGCGGCGGCGTGGAGTCCCGCGCATCACCCGCATAGTTTTCCCAGAACGGCGATAGCGCCCGTGCCCACGGAAAGCGCTCGGTGAGTGCTGTCGACCCGGTCCAGCGATCATCCGCACCGTATCCCGCGCTCTGCAGCTCGATGTAGCCCTCCTCCGGCTTGGCCGCCACGGCATAGACTTCGCATGGTGACGAATCCTTATCCTCCCGTGTCATCGTCGCCAGCACTTGGCCTCCATCGGGACTGAAGACCGCGGCCTTGAAGGTGCTCAGGGTTGTCCCTCCCCGCAACACCGGTGCCGCGGGATTGATCGGCATCTCTACCAACGATCCATCCGCGGAAACCACCCGCAAGCGCGTGGCGTCGAGCTGCGCCGCCAGCGGTGCCGGACCGCCGGAGATCGGCTCGGATTCACGGATCACCTTTCCCCGTGTAGTGTCGATGATCCGCCAGACATATGGCGAGGCTGCAGCGGCGTCCTCCTCCAGCTTCGCAGGAAAGCCGAGCAGCAACCCGTCCGGCGACCACGCGAAGCAGCTCGCGGGAATCGCATGTGCGCTAGACACGGGCAGACGCGCGATCATCCGCATCGTCTCCGCATCGCAGAGATCCGCATCTTCCAGGAATTTGTAAGCCCGCTGCAGGATCAAACGCTTGCCGCTCGGCGCCACCGAGAGATTCAGCGTCACTTCTCCCCAACTCGGGGAGATCATCCCTTCGATCGCGGTCTTCTCCAGATCCCAGCGCAGCGTCGTATTAAAGCCGGCACCGCTCGATGACGAATCCGTGGATGCGAAGAGCGTGTCGCGATCCGGTCCGAAGCTTAGAGCTCGAAGCGGCAGCGGATGCTTCAGGGTCAGCTCCGGGAAGTTCCATGCCGTATGCCGCAGCGTGCCTAATAGAAGCGCCTGCGCGTCCAGGTTCTCCGGATCGCTCTCCAGCGCTGCCAGCAGATAGGGCAGCGCCTCGTCCGATGCTCCGCTTGCCACCCGTGCCGCACCGGCATCGAAGTCTGCCGCTGCCAGAGAGCGCCGCGTTTCGGCCGCTGAGTTGTTAGCCTTGTCCTCGGCCACCTCCGCCTGCTGCTGCTTCTCTCTCGCGACCATCCCCAGAGCGCCCGCACCGATTGCAAGACCCGCAAAGACCACGGTCGCTCCTTGGAACATCCGTAGCTTCCGTCGCGCCCGGATCCGCGATACCCGCACCAGATCCTCCTCATCCTCGCTCAAACGGAAGACCCCGCTTGAGGTCACCCGCTCCGCCTCGGCCAGTCGGCCTTCTGTTAGATAAAAGCGCGTGGACTTCCGCCCGTCCGTCCACAGCCGGGTCGCATCCTCCAGCCGCCGCCGCGCCAGCAGCAGATCGCGGTGATCCTCGATCCATTGTTTCAGCACCGGCCAGTGTGTGATCAGCGCCTCGTGCGCCAGCGTCACCACCGCGGCCCCGTTCTCCTCGCTCGTCACCAGCAGCTTCGCTTCCACGAATGCCCCGATGAATCCCGGTGCCCCCGGGTGCGCATCCTCTAACAGACTGCGCCGCGTCCTCCGCCGCGTTGCCGGGCCTTCGTTGCCCGTATCGATCGTCACCAGCTCGCCGAAGATCCGCTGCGCCGCCTCGCTCCGTGTCTCGGAGGGCAGTGCGTCGTAAGTCTCCTGCGCCCTTTTCGCGATCGCTCCAGCCAGCCCCCCCAGTTCCTCGTAGGCAGTCCAGGTCAGCACGTGATCGCGCCGCCGCTGATACAGCTCCTCCAGCGTGAACTCCAGCAGCGGCAGAGCATCATGGGCCTCCGCAGCGTCCTGATAGACCTGCTCGGAGAGATCGCGCCCGTTTTGCGGATGCCGCTCGAATTGCAGCCCCGCGGAAAGCGCCGGGTAGCGGATGATCTGGTGCAGCTCCGGCAGCTCCGGCGGGCTCAGGATGTAGCCGCCGCCATGCCGCACCAGTTGGAAGAGATCCCGGTGTTCCGGCACCCGCGGGAAGAACTCGCTCCGCATCGTCGCCACCACCCAGATCCGCCGGGACATCGCCAACGCCGCCAGCACATGGAACCACTGATCCTGCATCTCCTGGGTGACATCCTTCGCCGTGAAGATCTCCTCAAGCTGATCTACTAGGATCAGCAGCTGCGCCGGCTTGCCCGCGCTCACCCGGTCGAGTGCCGCCACGATCGCCGCGATGCCGAAGGCGATTTCCTCCGGCTTGCCCAGAGTCCGCATCAGCCGCGCGCTGTCCCACACCGCCTCTGCCTGCTTCACCGGAGATTTCGCAGCCTGCTGCTGCTTCTTTCCCCGCTTGCCCTTCGCGGATTTCGCGGATGGGGCGGGGGAGGGCGTTGAGGAAGAAGTATCGCGCAGTTTCGCCAGATCCGGCAGCGCATCCACCAGCGCCCGTGCCAGTGTCTCCAGCGGTGGCGAGGTGCCCTCTACCGGCCGCAGCCCGCAGCCGCACCAGGTGCCCACCTCCGGCAGGTAGCCTTCCGCCATCAGGCGCGGGGCCAGACCTGCCTTCATCAGCGAGGACTTCCCGTAGCCGGAGCCACCGTAGATCAGCAGGAAGGCATGCCCTGCCGCGTGATTTTCCTTTAGCTTCGCCAGCGCCTCGGAGATCGGCCGGTTCCGTCCGAAGAAAAGCGGCGCATCCTCGAACTCGAAGGCCCCCAGCCCCTTGAAGGGCGAGCCCTCCAGCGGCAGCGGTCGCACCGCCTCCTCCGCCAGCCCGCGCTGGAAATGAATATGCCGCAGCAGCAGCTTCTCCAGATGCTGCTCGAACAGCGATGAGAACTCGTCCACCGACTCATACGGCGAGAAGGCCCGGCGGATCGTCTTGTCCTTATTGAAGAAGAAGCGCTCGCAAAAGGCATCCAGCTTCTTCCTCTGCTCCTTCCGCGCCCCCTCCTGCGCCGGATCACCCGTCGGCGGCTCGCTTATCCGGCGATACACCAGAATATCCGGCTTCGCCTTCGTCGGGTCCTTCTTCGCCCTCTCCTCGAAGGCCTCCGTCGCCTCCTCCAGCTCCCACTCCGTGCCGGAGTCGAAGCGCGTCCCATCCTTCCGGTTGAACTGCGAGGGCAAGGGAGACCCCAGCCGCGACCACAGGATCCCCACGAAAAGATCGCAATCGGAAGGGCGGATCAGCTCCTCGTTGAAATGGGCCGTCGCCCGCAGCGGCTCCTTCTCCCACAGCACTGGCTCCAACCGGATGAAGTTCCAGTAGCGCGCTTGCAATCGCTCCACGATTCTCCCGACGGCTTGGCGTTCGTCGCGAACGTCGCCGGGGGAGCTGACAAAGAGGGTGAGGACCTGCATCCCGCACGGAGTAAAAACCGCCGGGGCGGAAATTTCTAACTACGATTTCTCCGCAAGATTGTCATTGGTCGATCAATCTACCCAATCCATCCCCATTCTCGCCAGCTCCGCCCTCAACCCTGGCAAGTCCCACAGCACCAGATTCCCGTCTGCCGTGTGTAGGCCCAGCCGCCGCCCGTCCCTACTGAATTGTAGGGTCGCCATCCCCACTTCGCCTGCCTGTTCCGGGACCGCCAGCCGGGCCAGTTCCTGCAAATCCGCGGCCCGGTGAATCACCACTGCCTGCCGCGTCACACTCGCGGCCAAGCCGCCTTCCCGATCCACGGTCAATCCCGGCGGCACCGACCGCACCAGCTCGCCTGCTTGCGACCAGTCCTCGCTGCGCCAGCGGCTCAGGGCCTTGCCACTCCACAGCCACAGCTCCCTGCCCCCGGCCGTGAATGCCGCATTGGTCACCAGTTCCGGATGCTCCAGCCTCTTCTCCAGCCTCCCATCCGGAAGGCTCCAGACCTGTGCTCCCTTGCTGCGGAAACTCCCCGTCACCACCCGCTTCCCGTCCGGGCTGAAGGCCGCACTGAAAGGATCCACCTGCGCCAGCCGCGTGAACTTCCCGTCTTTGGTACTAAGCACGCCCACGAAGTCGTCCTTCGTCTCCGGCAGATTCTGGGTCATCGCCACTGCCGATCCGTCGGCATTCATGGCCACCAGCAGCGGTCCCGGCCCGGGCCCGATTTTCTCCGGCTGGCCGATCTCCGGCCAAGCTCCGGTCTTCACCGGGATCTTCCGCATGGGCGAGTTCCAGCCGACCAGCCACAGCGCGGAGGCATCCGGTGCCAGCGCGCAGGAAAGCCATTCGCGGTCGAGCTTCGGGAACAGCCCCGCCATGCTTCCCGTGTCGGTCGCCCACAGGCGACACCCGCTTTCGTCCGTCGTCGCGGCGAACTTGCCTTCGTGATCGAGATCCAAGCTCGGGATATTCTCCGATCTCGGCTCCGCGATGCCCGGTCCCAGCACCCGCACGTTCCGCGGCCAGTCAAAGCGGAAGACACTCGTCGCGCTGCCATCGAATCGCCGCAGCTTCAGCCGCGTTCCATCGGCAGACCATTCGCCTTGGCCCGCATGTTCCGGCAAGCCGCTCAGGGCCATGACCTCCGCGGCGCAGCCCGCGTGCCACACCCTCAGCATGCCGTCGCGCGCCATGCTGATGAATTCCTGTCCGCCCTTGCGGAACATCACGGTCTCCAGATCCGCCTGATGTCCGCTGAAGCGGTGCAACAAACGGAAGCGCTGCGTGTCCCAGAGGTGGATCAGCCGGTTCGAGCTTCCCCCCGCCACCAGCAGCTCGTCCGCCCAATCGAGGCAGGTCACCGGGTTGTCATGATCCAGCCTGCCGAGCAGCTTGCCGGAAGGCAGCTCGTGGATCTCGATTGCGTTCGCGCTCTTCGGTCCCACCGGGCGCACGATTGCCACCCGCTTGCCCCGGTGATCCAGTTTGAGCAAGGGCGGCTTGTCGTAACCGCCGAATCTCGTGATCTCTCGACCGCTCTCGGTCACGATCACTTCACCCTTCTCGTGCCGCACTTCCCTGCTTCCGTCGGCGCTTCTCCTGTCGGGAACTACGGCGTCCATCGTAGTCGTTTCCAGCCGCAGCCCGGGAAGGGCCAGGCAAGCGATCGCCTCGTTGCGGATCTCGGGGAGGTTTCCGATTTTCCATGCGCTTGCCAGCGCTTGCAGCGCCGCACCCCGCGAGTTCCCCGTCGCCTCCAGCCGTAGTTCGCGTGCTTCGGCCAGCAGCGCCGTCCGTTGCTGCTCGCGGTGTTCCCGCCGCGCCACCATCAGCGAGCCCGCGACCAGGGTCGCACCAAGTAGGATCGACACCCCGAGCAGTGCCGCTACCCACGGCTTCCGCCGACACCAGCGCCAGGCGATCCCCGCCGGCGAAATCGGCCGGGCCCGGATCGGCTCGCGCTTGAGGAATCTTTCCAGATCCGCGGCCAGCTCCGCCGCGCTGGCATAGCGCTTCCGCACATCTTTCCACAGGCAGTGCAGGCAGATAGTTTCCAGATCCTGCGGCACCGCCGGATTCAACCGCCGCGGGGACAGCGGGTCGTCTTCCCGCAGTTGCATCAGGATCGCATCGATCGTCGGACCTTGGAACGGCGGGCGACCTGTTAGGAGGTGGTAGAGCAGAGCCCCCAGACCATAGACATCCGTCTGCACTCCGGTCTCGCCGCCCAGCGCCTGCTCGGGCGCCGCATAGCCGGGAGAGCCTAGGATCTGCCCGGTCCTGGTCAGGGTCGCGTTGTCACCGCTGCTCCCCAGGATCCGGGCGATCCCGAAGTCCGTGACCCGCGGCACGCCTTCCTCGTCTAACAGGATGTTTGAAGGTTTCAGGTCCCGGTGCAGCACCCCGTGCTCGTGTGCGTGTTGAACCGCTTCAGCCACCTGCTTCACGCAGCTTGCGGCGTCCCGCGAATCCATCGGGTGTTCGCGCACGAGTTGTTCCAGACTCTTGCCCTCCACATACTCCATGCTGAACCACGGCGTGCCTTCGTCCTCGCCGATGTCGTGGATCCGCGTGATGCCGGGGTGCCTCAGCCTTGCCGCAGTCTGCGCCTCGCGCAGAAAGCGCTCCCGCTGTTCCTCTCCCGCGAATTTCGCCTGCAGCAGCACCTTCACCGCGATGATCCGGTCCAGCCCCGTCTGCCGTGCCCGGTAGACCACTCCCATTCCGCCCCTGCCGATCTCTTCGTAGAGCTCGTAGTTCGCGATCCGTGTCCATGGCTGTGCCCCGTCCTCCTCGCTTGGAAGCTCCTCCTCAAGATTGCCGAAGGAAGTCTTGAAGAGGCAGCGCGAGCAATGTCCCCCATC
Source organism: Luteolibacter rhizosphaerae (assembly GCF_025950095.1). NCBI lineage: Bacteria > Pseudomonadati > Verrucomicrobiota > Verrucomicrobiia > Verrucomicrobiales > Verrucomicrobiaceae > Neoluteolibacter > Neoluteolibacter rhizosphaerae. Next base: position 412,670 of record NZ_JAPDDR010000003.1, read on the forward strand.
CTCCCGCGATACTGGCAGGGGGTCGCCGCATGTCTCGCACAGCGCTGGGGAGCTCGTCGCCATCTTCTAACTACTTACTCCCTACCCGAGCTTCCCCATTACACGCCAGCCTTCGCTCCCGGGAGCGCGATCTTCAGTCCGCTTGGACGGTCGGGCGAAGCACGCTTCTCGTCCCTCCAATCTCGCGTCTTCACATCGCCAACTCTATCCTCCCCCGATGAATTCCAACTCCACCGACGAACAACTGATCCGCAACCTCATCCAGACATGGATCGATGCCAGCGCCGCCGGTAATCTCGAAACCGTCCTCGACCTCATGACGGAAGACGCCGTCTTCCTCCTCCCCGGCCAGCCTCCCTTGCGCGGACGCCCCGCCTTCGCCGCTCGCTCGCAGGGCAACTCCGGCCTGGGAATCTCCGGCACCGCCGAGATCCAGGAGATCGAAATCCACGGAGACTTCGCCTGGTGTTGGAACCAGCTCCGCCTCTCCATCACCCCGGAAGATGCCAGCACGATCTACCGCTCCGGGCCGGTTTTCACCGTTTTCCGCAGGGAAGGTGACGGCAGGTGGCGGCTCCACCGCGATGCCAACCTGCTGACCGTGGAGCCGGTTGATTCTTAGTAATCTATTGGAGGGCACCGGGTGGAAGGTACCCTGTGAACACCCTGCTTCGCGCCATCCTCTCCTTGGGCGTCTTAAGTTTCCTCGCAGCTAGCGCTGCCGCGGAGGAGCCCGTCATCTTCGAATCCGCCCGCATGTATGCGAACTTCGATGGGATCCACAACGGCCAGTTCCAGACCCAGGCTGCCCCGCCCAGCGTCTCCGGAGGTGTCGGCAAGCAGGGTATCCTGCAAGTGGTAAATAGTGTTGCCGCCTATTATCCGAAGACTGGCAACGAGAGTCGCACCCCGCTCTGGCACATGTCGCTCACCGGTGCGGCTTCCGCCTTCCCCACCTCGGTCTCCACCTTCGATCCCCGCGCTTGGTATGATCCTTCCGCGGATCGCTTCGTGATGACGATCCTTGAGATCAAAAATACCGCGCCCAAGTCCTCCACGCTCCACCTCGCCGTCTCGAAGACCGGCCACCCCGATGGCATCATCAACTCCGGGAACCGCGTCTTCGATCCCGCCGAATGGCACCGCTACCGCTACGATCTCACCCGTAGCGGCAGCCTCGGCGGCGATTTTCCTACGCTCACCGGGGATGCCGGCCATCTCCATGTCACTCTGAACTTCCTGGAGATCGCCGATGCCGCGCTCAACCGCCGCTTCATCGGCGGCATCCAGCAGGCCGGCATCTTCGTCTTCGACAAGCCCGCTCTCTACGGCGGTGTCGGCGCGGCTCCGGATGGTTCCGCACCGCCTCCTGCACCGCAGACATACTTCCCGTCCTCCACCGATGGCTCGATCCAGCCGGCGATGCAGCGGTGGGAGACTCTCGCCCCGGGCTGGTGGAACCACGCCTGGTTCAGCAGCCTCGATCAGGATGCCGTCGATACCTTCCTGGATAGCTACTTCATCAGCTACCCGGGCGGCACCGGCTTTGCCACCGATGACGACCAGACCGCTCTCGATGACGTGGCCATGGGCGACCCCGTGCCGCAGCCCGGTGGAGCCCCGCCGATTGGCGTGGAGTGGGACCGCCTGAGCTCCGTCGCCCGCGAACAGGGGGAGATGATCGCCGCCTTTACCGGCGAGTGGCATCAGGGCTACCCGGTCGTTCACACCGCCGCCCTGCGGCCCCTGACCGGGGAGACCACTTTGCTCGCAGCGACCCACCATGACCAGGGCTTCCTCCCGACCATCGCGAGCGGTTACGATCGCTTCTGCATGGTCTATACCCATGCCGACGCCGGGGATAATCCCACGACCAAGATGGCTCTCGTCCGCCGGGTGAACAGCGAGACGGGATTCACGACCCCTGTCACCACGACCCTCATGCGCAGTGCTGTCCCCTACTTCGGGGACTTGGTTCCGGGCGAATCTTATACTCGCTGGGCACGCTATGCCCACGTCTCGCAAGATCCGGTCGATCAGACTTTCTGGATCTGTTACCCGTACGCTCGCGGCACCGGGCCGAACCAGTGGGGCACCCGCTGGTTCAATGTCACCACGCTAACGAATCCGGCCACGGCCGATATCCCGGAGTTCACCAAGCATCCTTACGTCACGGCCCAGGCGGACCCGACACCGCAGAATGGCACGCTGCTGCCGCAGGGCGAGACCGGTCTCCCGGTTCGGACCATCAAGGTGCCTCAAGGCTACCAGGCTTCACTAAATGTCGAGGTGGTGAAGAAGATCTCGCGCGACCCATGGATCGCCCTGGTCACTTGGTTGAAGAACGGCGTCGTCATCCCGAATCTCTATGACCAGCGACTCAACTTCCCCTCGGTCACGCTCGCGGATCAAGGCTACTACCAGGTAGTGGCGAAGAACGAGGTCGGGGAGCTAATCTATAGCGAGGAGATCTTCCTCGATGTCGTCGTGCCACCCTCCGCCACCATCGCCCAGAACAAGCTTCGCCTCTACCCCGGCGCAAATGGTTATCTGGAAGTGATCCCGAATCCCGCGCAGTTGGCGGAGATGGATGAGCTCGCTTATTCATGGAACAGGAGCGGCGGCACCGATGTGCTAAGCGGCAAGGTGAAGGCCTTCCTCGGCATCAACTCCGCCGCGGGCGCCGCGGCCGTGGACGGGTATTGGACTTGCACCGTGGCGAACTTGGCCTGCTCCACCCAGGTCAGCGCGGAAGTCATCGCCGGACCTCGCATCAACAATGGCCCCTTGGTCCCCGGCAATGGGCAGGTTCTCGGACCCTCTCTGGAACTCAGCGTCGAAGCCACCGGCATCCACAATGCCGGCGGCAGCACCACCACCCGCCCTGACTTCCCCGGCTACGAGGCTACCCAGTGGCGGCAGGCCGTTGCCACCGGCATCCATTCCGTCACTTGGCGGAAAGATGGTGTGCCTCTCCCGATCGGTGGCCGCTTCACCACCAGTGGCAGCGCCGCCAGCGATACCTGGCGGCTCTTCATCGCAAACCCCGATTACGAGGACGAGGGCCTCTACGACTGCATCGTCACCGATATCTGGGGCGCGGGCCGCGCCGTCACCTCAGGCAAGCGCGAGCTGCTCCTCAATCCGCTCGCGCCACCCTACATCACCATCCTGAAGGGTCAGGGCCCGGAACAGCGCACGAATTCCGGCATGGTTTACGACAGCCGCCGCAAGCGGACTGTCATCTTCGGTGGTGAAGCCTTCGGCTACAGCCCGCGTTCCACCTTCAACACTCCCATGCACTTCACTTCGAATGATACCTGGGAGTGGGACGGCAAGGTTTGGCTCAAGCGCAATCCCGCCAATCGTCCGCCGCCGATGTCCTCCTTCGGCATCGCCTACGATAGCATCCGCGGCCGCACCGTCGTCTTCGGCGGCTACAAGGACACCCCGCCGAACTATCAGCCCGGTTACGAGGTCATCCACAACGACGTCTGGGAGTGGGACGGAAACGACTGGACCAAGATCACACCGCCCTCATCGCCTCCCGCCCGGCTCAATCCGATCATGTGCTTCGATAGCATTCGCGGCGAGGTCCTCATGCTCGGCGGCGGCAACTTCAATCCCGAGCCATCCGACTACTATGGAGCCCGTAAGACGCTCTGGGGCTGGAATGGTAGCCAGTGGACCCAGCGCGGCGTTCTCCCGAATGGCAACCAATCCCCTTTTGTCAGCGGCTTCAATGCCTTCGGCTTCGATCCCGTGCGTGGGGTCGCCGTCCTCTTCGGCCACTTCGATGACACCAGCTATCCTGTCTGGGAATGGAACGGCTCGGCGTGGAATAAGATCGTCCCGCCCCTCGCACTGAGGGTCGTCGATTCGCGTTACGCCGCCTTCCCGTTCTACGATCCCGTGCGTCGGCGCATCGGTCTCCCGATCATCACGAACAACCTCTTTCCCCCCTCCAGCCAGAGCATCCCGGTTGTCGTCTGGTGGGATGGCGCCAGCTTCATCCGCGGCGACACCAGCACCATCGACGATATCAACAACACGGTCATCACCAACGCCGAGGGCGGTCCCACCGGGCAGATCAGCGACATGGCCGCCTTCGATGCCGACCGCCGCTGCCTCGTCTGGCACGATCTCCAGGGCTTCTTGAACACCGGCGCGGCCTACACCCGCGAAATGCATTTCAGCGCGAAGGTAAAGCACCTCCACCAGCCCGCGGAAGTCTCCTTCGCCCCGAATGGCACCCTCCAGCTCCGCAGCATCAATGCCGGCCTGCGCCCGCTCACCTATCAGTGGTATCGCAATGGCGTCCTCATCACCGATGGCGGCCACTTCTCCGGCGCCACCACCGCCACGCTGACCATCACCGGAGCCACCGCCGCCGATGCCGGCATCTACACCGTCCGAGTCACCAACGCCGGTAACCAGATCGACACCCCGCAGATCCATGTCGTCGTCCAGGGCAACGGCCTCGCCATCGAATCTCAAGGCAACAACCTCGTCCTCACCTGGCCCGGCACCAACGGCATCCTCGAAACCTCCACCACCCTAACAGGAACCTGGACCCCCCTCTACGGAGCCACCTCGCCCTACCCGATCTCCAAGGACGAACCCCGCCGCTTCTTCCGCGTCCGCTATCCCTGAAGCGGGAGCGCAACCGAGCGAATCACTCGTCACCTCAAACTCCCAATGCCGCCGCAAGCGCGCGCATCTCCTCATCCACCATCTCTTTGCTTCTCAAGCCCGCGGCGACCTCTTCCCGCACCATCGTACGGAACTCACCCCGCAGCCGGTGCACCGATACCGCCACGCTCTTCGGATTGATCCCCAGCTTGCCCGCAGCCGCCTCGTATTCCCCCGCCGCTGCTTCCCGCGAAAGGAAGCCGCCTAGCAAGGAGAACAGCTTCCCGCGCCCCGTCGCCTCGCACTCCTCCCGCAGCCGCTCCAGTGCTGCCTCCATCACTGCGTGCGCCCAGCGCTTCTCGAATAGTCCCTCCGGCGTCTCCTCCGTCGCCGGTTCCCGCCCAAACCACCGCTCCGCATCCGCCAGATCCAGCGAGAGCGGCAGCTCTCCGCCACCCCGCTTCTGCGCCACCTCATGGCGGTGCTGCTTGATCAGGAAATTCTTCAGGATTGTCACTAGCAGCGTGCTGAAGCGCGTCTCCCGCCGCTCCACCCGCGCCAGCCAGTCCTGCTCCACCAGCTTCGCGAAGAAAGCCTGCGTCAGATCGCTCGCGTCCTCCGGCCCAGTCCCGCGTCTCCGGATGAAGGCATAGACCGGATACCAGTAGCTCCGGCAAAAATGCGCCCACGCCTGATCACGCCGCGTCGAATCCGCCGCGCCGTCCATGATCGTCCAGCGCGTCGTGCAGAAGCGCGGGGAGGGCGGCAGATCATCGCGGATCATTCGGACAGGGACGGGTGAAAGGCAGACGAACGACTCCCGAATATCATCTGAAATGCGCATCTGGCCAGCCTCCGGACTTCGGGTTCGCATGAAACCCACATCCCCGGAAATCATCGGTCTGTTAGGTGCTAGGGCTAACAAGTTGATTCATCGGACCTTGTCTCTTGATCGCTCATCATGGCCGACCCTCTCGCGGAGAATTCTCCGGAAATCCGGTAATCCTTCCCCGTCTTCCGGGTGAAACCATTCCAAGAGTCCCCCCTCCGTTCGCTGTTCACCCGTTTTCCCCTCCCAGCCTGTCCGCCCGGTCCGCGCGTCTCTCCCCGCGCGACCGGGAGGACAGGTTGCTTCTTTCGTAGCATCCCCGGGAAACCCGTTTGACAGGGTAGGGGCGGCAAGATAGTCCTTCCTTCGTCTCCATGAACCCGTTCTCCACTCCCGCAGCACTTGCAGGCCTGATTGGCCGGCGCGGGGGCATGGCGTAACGGATCGGAATCGCGATCACCGCTTGTCCCCGCCCGCTTGGCTTCCGCCTCGCGGGCTTTTTCGTCTCCCGACCCAACCGTGAATTCCGATTTTCCATGTCTTTCTCCGTCTCTTCGATCCTCGATGAAAGCCGCACCACCTTCCGGCTCGCCATCCCCCTGATCATCGGCCAGCTCGGCCAGATGCTCATCGGTCTTTCCGATACCTTGATGCTCGGCTGGCTCGGCGTCACCCAGCTGGCGGCCTCGTCGTTCGCAAATACCATCATCTACCTGCCGATGATGGTCGGCATCGGCATGTCCATGGCCGTCTCCATCCGCGTCTCCCAAGCACGCGGGGCGGAGGATCCGGTGGTGGCCCGTGCAGCCCTGCGGCACGGCCTCTACATCACCTTTGTCCTCGGCCTGCTCACGATCGCCATGGCCTTCGCGCTGCTGCCCTTCCTGCACCTCTTCAAGCAGGATCCGGCGGTCGTCGCCATCGCGCCCACTTTCTTCGTGCTTATCGCCGTTTCCATGGTCCCGGCCATGACCTCCATGGCGGTGAAAAGCCACGCGGACGCCATGAACCGGCCTTGGCCCGTCTTCTGGATCTCCCTCGGCGGCGTGTTCCTGGATATCTTCCTGAACTGGGTCATGATCTTCGGTAAGCTCGGCTTCCCGGCCCTCGGTCTGGAAGGTGCCGCCATTTCCACCATCATCTCCCGCGCCCTTGTGTTGGGAGCGATGATCTTCTGGTGCGTGCGTGATCCCGGCATGAAGGACTGGGTCCCGCAGCGTTGGTTCCGCGCGCCGGACTGGCCGGCTGTGAAGGACCTGCTGCGCACCGGCTTCCCGGCCAGTATGCAGCTCCTTGCGGAAGTCAGCGCTTTCGTCATGGCTACCTTCATCATCGGGAATATGGGCCAAGCCGCCCTCGCTTCCCATCAGGTCGCCATCACCTGCGCCGCCACCATCTTCATGGTTCCGCTGGGCATCTCCATGGCCCTCACCGTGCGGATGGGGGAGGCCTTCGGGGCGAAGAACCGCGGCGTCATGCGGAATATCGTCCTCAGCGGCTGGCTCATGGGCATCGTCTTCACGGTCTTCAGTGCCGCCAGCTTCGTGCTCTTCAATCACGAGATCGCCTCCGCCTTCATCAAGGGTGAGCGCTCGGCTGAAGTCCTCGAAGTCGCCGCCGCCCTGCTCATCGTGGCCGCCGCCTTCCAGTTCTGCGATGCCCTCCAGATTATCTCCGCCGGGGCGCTCCGCGGCTTGGATGACGTCCACACCCCGGCATGGATCGCCTTCTGGGCCTATTGGGTGGTCTCCATCCCGCTCGGCTGGGCCCTCGCCCGCCCCCTCGGCTGGGGCGTCACCGGCATGTGGTGGGGCATCACCGTCGGACTCACGATGACCTGCATCCTCCTCGGCCGCCGCATCTGGCTGAAAACCGCCCGCGTCGCCATGATTGACGACTCAAAACGGGAAGCTATCCTGAGTGAGTCGTGAGTTCGGAAAAAAAAGCGCCATCGTTTCCGGCCAAGCCTTCAGCGGCTCGCCCGATTCGCTTGAGACCTTCCTCAAGCGACTACGCGACCGCTGTCAGGACCACGGCGGATGCCATGGGCTTGACCGGCCCGGCCGCATCCAAGTCGAAGCCCAGCAAGCGCTTGCTTTGGCTGACGAGCTTGGAATCGTAAGAAGGCCTGCCTTCGGCTGGCAGGAGTTCCTCGCGACCGAGCAAGAGCTCTGGATCGGTACCGAGCACTTGGTCGAGCTCGCGGTGGGGGAGGGGCGGTACCGAAAAACAACTGCTCCTCCCGGCTTTGGACTGGTCCCCGCTGTAGTGGAGATTCCTGTTGTAAACCTCCGCGGCGATCCGGGATTACCCTCCTGTCGCAAGGCGATCGAATTCGTCCATGCGAGCCCGGTAGAATATCTTGAGCGATGGGAAGCCTCGAACGAGATCTTCCAGGACGACGTCCGGCTCGTCTCGGTGATCGAATGGAAGGAGGGCTTCATCTCCTTCGGAATCTCACAGCCTCAATATCACGGGTCGCCAGCCGAATACCGCGATATAGAGCGCTGCTTTCTCTCGGCAGGCTGGACCCGCCTCAAGGATCCCTCCGGTCACGCCGTTTTCTTCAACTACGCTTTCGGCGTCATGGCCATCGATGCCGAACGCCGCAATTGTTACCTCACCGACGGCGAACTCCAGCCCTTCGATGTCATCCTCTGCCGACCCGATGAGGCCATGCAGGCCTACCTCGGAATCTACCCGGATTCCTGAGCGAACCCTAACCATCACATTGCCGGATTGACCGCGCCTCGCCGCTTCCTACTGTCGCCACCTATGAAAATCCGCCTCGCCCTCTACGCTGGCCTCGGTCTGGCCGCCATAGCCCTGTCGTCCTGCAGCGCGGCCAATAGCGTCAATGGCTACGCCAACCGCATGATGGAGTCCGTCCAGCGCACCGTGGGCTTGGCTCAGTGAGGCAAGGTCACTCGCCGCCCGCCCTCGGCCAACACCTCGAAGCGCAGCCAGATCGTCCTCGCCGGCAGCAGATCTGGAAAAAGATCCGCCCATTCCGCGATCACCACCCCCGGCTCGTCCAGAAATTCGTCCCAGCCGATTCCCAGCAGTTCCTGATCATCCTTTAGCCGGTAGAGGTCGAAGTGGAAGACCGGCACCCGCCCGCCACGGTACTCGTGCACCAGCGAAAAAGTCGGGCTCGTCACCTCTCCCGGGAAGCCCATCGCCCGCGCCAAGCCCTTGACCAGCCGCGTCTTGCCCGCCCCCAGCCCGCCCACCAGCGCCAGCACGGAACCCGCTGCCAGCCCGGCCGCCAGCTCTGTTCCCAGCGCCTCCATTTCCGCCTCATCCCGGACGATCCGATCCATGCCCCGCAAAAACCTGATCCGGCGGAGCACGTCGATTTCAAAAAATTCCCTTGCCCGTTCGCCGCACCCGTGGTGATCTCCCCGCCCGCCCGACTCCCGGGTGGACCCGAATCCTTTCTTCTACGGCCATGGCCTACGCAGTGATCAAAACCGGCGGTAAGCAATACCGCGTCCAGCAGGGTGACAAGATCGACGTCGAGAAGCTCGACGCCGAGCTCGATAGCGAACTCACCTTCGACGTGCTCATGGTGGGCGAAGGCGACAGCATCAAGCTGGGTGCCCCGCTCGTGAGCGGCGCCAGCGTCACCGCCAAGGTCGTCCAGCAGCATCGCGGACCGAAGGGTGTTGCCTTCAAGTTCAAGCGCCGCAAGGGCTTCCACAAGACCAAGGGCTTCCGCCGCCACCTCACCAAGCTGGAGATCGTCTCCATCGCGGGTTAATCTTCTTACCACTCTCCAGTCATGGCTCATAAGAAAGGTCAAGGTTCCGTCAAGAACGGTCGCGATTCCCGCTCCAAGCGCCTCGGCGTGAAGAAGTTCGGTGGTCAGGCCGTGATCCCGGGCAATATCATCATCCGCCAGCGCGGCACCAAGTGGCACCCCGGTGCCGGTGTCGAGATCGGTCGTGACCACACCATCTTCGCCGTAGTGGAAGGCCGCGTGTTCTTCGACAAGGACGGTCGCCGCGTGAACGTCGGCGCGAACGCTTCCGCCAACTGAGCGATCCAAGCTTTCCCGAAAGCCGCCACCCGCAAGGGCAGGCGGCTTTTTCGTTTAAAGAAGGAAAGCGAGATGGCCCACCGCGATGGGAGAGACGCCACGTCGCCCCGCCGCCTTCGAACGGCAACGCCGTTCCCTCTTATAGCCCGGGGTCATGCCCGCAGATTCGCCAACCCCATCGGGGTTGCCTCGGGCCACAATTACCTCGTCCCCTTGCTGCGGCTCCCGCTCCGCGACCGCCGTTTCATCTCCCGCAGCCACATCCCCGCGCAGATCAGGAATCCCGCCGCCGCGATCATCACCAGCGCCCAGCCGATCTGGTTTCCCAGCTCCACCGAATTCCGGAATTCTAGCGTGGCATCCACCAGTTGCGGATCTTTCTGGGCTGCCACGAACCGCTGCTTCAGCGCCTCGATCCCCCATGCCATGAAGGCCACCCGTCCATAGAAGGCCAGACCCGCCGCCACCGCGAAGCCCAGCATCCAGTTGAACCAGCGCTTCTCGATCGGGCCCGCCAGCGAATGATCCGGTAACTTGATTCCCATTTCCGGGCTCGATCCTGTCCGCCCCTCCCCCCGCGGTCGAACCCAAATCCCGCCCTACTTCGTCTGGACTCTTGGCCCGTGCCTCTGGACTCTCCCCGCATGTCCGATACCGCCGCCGCGCTCAAAGCCATCCTCCTCGAGAAGTCCGTCCGCACCGGCACCTTCACCCTCGCCTCCGGCGCGCAGAGCGATCTCTACATCGATTGCCGCGTCACCGCCCTCGATCCCTTCGGCGCGAATCTGATCGGCCGGCTCGGCTGGGCGGCTGTCCGTGAAAAAATCCAGGCGGAAGGCCTCAAGATCGACTCCATCGGCGGCATGACCCTCGGGGCCGACCCCATCTCGCTTGCCGTCGGGATGGCCAGCGCCACGCAGCATCCGGAGGAAGCCCTGCAGGTCTTCACCGTGCGCAAGGAGCCGAAGGGCCACGGCCGCGGCAAGCAGATCGAGGGCAACTTCGCCTCCGGCCAGACCGTCATCGTCGTCGATGACGTCATCACCACCGGCGGTTCCACGCTCAAAGCCATCGACGTCATCGAGCGCGAGGGCGGTAAGGTCGCTTTCGCCCTCGTCCTCGTCGATCGCGAGGAAGGCGGCAGGCAAGCCATCGAGGCACGCGGTATCCCCGTCCTCGCTCTCTACTCCCGCAGCACCCTGTTGTGAGTCACCGGGTGCGCTCGCCGCCGCCGTGCTTCCTTGTAAAACTTCCTGAGTCCGCCACCGTAAGGGGAACTTTCCTGAGAAATCCATGAAATCCCTTCTCCTTACCGCCTTGCTCCTTCCTGTCTCCCTTCACGCCGGAGAGACAAAACTCTTCAATGGCAAGGACCTCAGCGGCTGGGAGGGGAATACCAAGCTCTGGTCGGTCCGGGACGGCGCCATCACTGGCAAGACCAGCGACTCGGGCGAAACCAAGATCGCCCACAATACCTTCCTCGTCTGGAAAGACGGCACTGTCGGCGATTTCGAGCTCACCTTCAAATACCGCATCGAGAAGGGGAACAGCGGCGTCCAGTACCGCTCGAAGAAGCTCGAGGACGGTGCCGCCGGCCCCATTGTCTCCGGCTATCAGGCGGATTTCGAGGCCGGCACCACCTACAGCGGCATCCTCTATGAGGAGCGCGGCCGCGGTATCCTCGCCGAGCGCGGGCAAAAGACCGAGATTGGAGCCGACTCCAAACCCAAGGCCACCGGCACCGTCGGCGATTCCAAGGAGATCCAGGCCGCCATCAAGCATGAGGACTGGAACGACTACAAGATTGTCGCCAAGGGCAACCACGTGCAGCACTTCATCAACGGCAAGCAGACCGTCGACGTCACCGACAAGGACGAGGCCCACGCGCCGAAGGAAGGCATCCTCGCCCTCCAGATCCACGCCGGCCCCGCCATGGTCGTCCAGTTCAAGGACTTCGTCCTGAAGACCGACTGAGAGACCCGGGGCCCGCCACATTCTTGTCTCTGGTTTCTTGCGGCCGCTTCGTTCACGCTCAGCCCGTGATCTCCCGCCGCAAGATCAAGTACGAGGTTTCCGCGCCGCTGCGGCAGTATCTCTATCATTTCGACCGCCTCCGGGACATCCCGCTGGTCTACGACGATCTCGCCCGCTTCGTCGGCTCCATGCCCTATGAGGACCCGCGCGGAAAAGAGACCCTCTGGCTCACGGTCTACTACGATCCCGATCTCATGGCCGAGCTCCGGCCGAAGCTCACCAAGATCTATGCGGAGCTGAAGATCGGCGGGGAAACCGACCTGCACGAGCACCTCACCGTCGATCGCATCGACTTCGGCGAATTCGGCAATTCCCGCCCCTTCCGCATCCGCATCACCAACCTCTACAACGACAACTCCGACTACTTCTATGTGAAGCAGGCGGATGCCTCCCGCATCTACGGCCTCGAGCTCGAGCACATCCTCTCGCCGAACCGCATCAATTACCTCGTCAATGGCAACACCCTCATCGAGGAACACATCGCCGGCGTTCCCGGGGATGTATTCCTCGCCAATCACCTCCCGCGTCCCGAACTGAACAAGGTCCGCATCGCGAAGGAGTTCACCAAGTTCAACGAGCGCTGCTTCATCCGCCTGCTGGGTGACATGCGCAGCGTGAACTACGTCGTCGATATCACCCCGGACTTCGAGGAGGTCCAGTACCGCGTCCGCCCCATCGACTTCGACCAACAGAGCTACGAACGCCGCGGCAAGACCTACCTCGCCTACCGCTTCGATTCGAACAAGACGGTCACCAAGCTGGCCTTCGATGTCCTCAATCGGAAGACCATCGACCAGTATGTCGCGGAAGAGCACGCCCAGATGACCCGGCGTGCGAAGGTTGAGGGCGGCCGTCTCAAGGGCCTGCTCGGCATCATGCGGCGCGATGAGATCGCTCCCTCCCACCATGTGGCCTCACTTGCGGCGGATCTGGCGAAGTATCATCACACGGACATCTTCCGCGATTGCACCACGATGGGCGAGCTGACTGCCGCACACGTGGCCCACATGCTGGAGCTCTAGTACTTCGGGTCCACGCACAGCGCTTGGTATCTCCGGGTCGCGAGCAGCACCGAGAAGAACGCCAGATACACCATTTGCATCCCCGCCGCTCCCCAGTCCTGCACCGAGCAAGCACCGAAGAGCAGCGTGAACATCAGCAGGTGACCGGCGATCAGCGTCGCCCGCATCTGCCACCCGGCCAGCAGCATCGCCCCGATCACCGATTCGGCGATTACGATGCCGTAGGAGCTCAGTCCCACCAGACCCACCGGCAGGAAGCTCGGTTCGAACTTCACGCGCATCCCCGCGGCGAATTCATGGATCATCGGAATCCGTGTCCACCCGTGCAGCGCGATGTTGATCCCCAATCCGATCCGGGCCAGCCCATGGGCCCATTGTGCGTCGCTGAGATCCTTCATGATGTTGTTGCATCATGGGAGCCCTTCATGCGTCTACACCTTCCCGGAAAGTCTTCACGGGGCCACCCGGCCCGTTTGAATCATTCGAAGTGAATCCACGCCCGATCCTCGATCACCAGCGGCATCTTCTGTCCCTCACACCATGCGGCGGCATCGGCACGCACTCTTTCCCATTGTCCCGCCGCCCACTCCGGGGCCGCCTGTTCCCACTTCGCCTCGCTCGGCAGGTAGGCAGTGTAGACTCCCATCGTCATCTCGATGATGAACTGCCTCCCGTCCATCATGCAGACGAGTTCCTCTTTCCATCGCGGATTGAACTGAACCTTCGAGGGGATGCTCATGGAATGCGGGGGCTCTGATACGGATCATTAAATCGGGCATCAACGCAAGACCGCACTTGTGGTAGTCGTTGAGGAGTGATGACCCGGAGGCTTCTCTTGTGTGCCCTCTTCGTGCTGTCCGCTCTTCCTCTCCGCGCTCTCGACACCACCTTGCTCCAGCCGGACAATCTCATGGCCTGGTGCATCGTCCCTTTCGATGCAAAGAAGCGCGGCCCGGAGGAACGCGCCCTGATGTTGAAGCGCCTCGGTATCCACAAGCTCGCCTACGATTGGCGCGAGGAGCACATCGCCAGCTTTGATGCCGAGGTGGAGGCGATGCAGCGTCACGGCATCGAGATTACTGCATGGTGGATGCCCGGATCGCTAGATCCTACCTGCCGCAAGATCATCGAAGTCATGCGTCGTCATGAGATTCACCCTCAATGGTGGGTCCTGATCCCTGAACCTCTCCTTGGTAACACCGATCAAACGGCCAAGGTCAAAGCCGCGGCGGATCAGCTCCGCCCGCTCGCCTTGGAAGCGCAAGCCCTCGGCTGCAAGCTCGCGCTTTACAACCACGGCGGCTGGTTCGGCGAGCCTGACAACCAGCTTGCTATCATCCGAGCCCTCGACCTGCCGCATGTCGGCATGGTCTACAATTTCCACCATGGCCACCATCACATCGCGGACTTCCCCCGGCTCTTCGATCTCATGAAGCCGCATCTCTTCGCCCTCAATCTGAACGGCATGCTCGCTGATGCTGAAGCACGCGGCATGAAGATCCACCCCATCGGCCATGGCGACCAAGAAGCCACCATGATCCGACATGTCCTCCGAAGCGGTTGGAAAGGCCCCGTCGGAATTCTGAACCACATCGACACCGCCGATGCGGAAGCAACGCTGCGCGTCAATCTTCAAGGCCTCGATCGCCTGGCGAAGGAACTCAGGTCCCAACCCTGAACTCCACTTGGGCGAAGCACCAAGGAGAGGGTGCGTCTCGCGCCCTCCGATTCTCATCCTTGAGCTTGCTCGGATATTCGGCTGTTATGTCGCCGCTTTCTCCCTTTCCACCATGAACCGAATCAACCGCTATCTCCTGGCGGCCGGGCTGCTCTTGGCTGCCATCGCCCTTCTCCCGCTGCACTTCAGCTCGCAGTCCGCCGGCACGCCTTCCGGGCAGATATCCTCCTCCCTCGCCGCATCGTCTCCGGCACCGGTTGCCCCCCACCTTTCCTCCTACTCGGAATCTCTCAATGCCCACCCGGACCTTGCGAAGGTAGTCACTGCATCCTTCCATCAGATCCGCCCGATCAGCGGCGAGGAAAGCCTCCTCCCTAAGAACGAGGGCTCGCTCTACTTCGCGAACAATCCCGGCCAGTCCTATAGCGCCCGCTTCCAGCAGGATGGCGTCCTGATCCGGAATGCGGACGGTGCCAGAGACCTTAAGATCGCCAGCCGCTCCACCCAGACCGCGTCCATTACCGTTCAAGGCTCGCGCATCAGCTACAAGCGGGCCGATGGATCGGGCGAGTGGTTCGAGAATGGTCCCCGCGGCCTGGAGCACGGTATGACCCTTGCCGCCCGCCCTGCCGATGCCGGGGTGCAGCTTGAGATCCCCTTCACGATCGAAGGCATGAGTTCGGCTCGCGATGCCTCGGGCAACATCGCTTTCAAAGATAAGGACGGCACCACCGCTTACGCCTATAAGGACATCAAGGCATGGGATTCCCGTGGCGAGATTCTCGATGCTTCGCTCGCTGCCATCGATGGCGGAGTGGCATGGATCGTGAATGACCGTGAGGCGGTCTATCCGATCACGATTGATCCCTTGATCGTGAATACTCAGACCCTCCCTCTCCCTTCACCGGGGAATGGCTATGGGACTGCCGTCGACTTGAACGGAAATCTTGCCGCGGTCTCAGCCTTGGGAGAGCCATCTGCTCCGGCTCAGAACTCGGGCGCGGTTTACGTCTACCGAAAGACCGGGACCACGTGGGCACAGGAAGCCCGCCTCACATCGTCGACTCCGAACGATAACGAAGGCTTTGGCGCAGCTGTGGCAATCGAGGGAGACGTACTCGCCGTGGTCACCCAGTTCGACAACAGTCCGTCCAATACCTCATCGATCCAGATCTTCCGTACCTTTGGATCCAGTTGGAATCATCAGGAGACCATTCAGCCGAATCCCTTGGGCTATTATTTCATCGGATCTCCGATCGATATGGACGGCGGGGTTTTGGTGGTCGGTGTGCCCGGTGAAGTGTTCGGACCATCGGTGGTGGGGGCCCTGTGGGTCTATCAGGTGAACCAAGGCGGAGTCACCGGGCCAACCAAGATTTTCAGTTCGGGGATGGTGCCGCAGGAAGGCTTCGGAGGCAGCGTCGCGATCAAGGGCAATCAGATCGCGGCGGGTGCTAGCTGGGCGACCAAGGATGGCGTCCAGAATGTTGGAGCGGTTTACGTTTTCAGTGGCTTTGGAGCCTTCTGGAACCAGCAGGCGAAACTCCACTCTCCCGAGCCGACAGCCAATGAGGCCATGGGGACGGCGGTTGCGATCGATACCGACAAGATCCTTGCCGGAGCCGTGAACCGGAAACCGGGGGCCTATCAGCATGGGGCAGCCTATGTCTTCACGCGCAATGGCGGCTCTTGGGGGCATGAGACGAGCATCCGGGTGAATCCGGCGATACAGCGCAATATCTTCCTGGGAGAATCGGTGGCCATTTCCGGCAACCTGCTCGCCCTCACTGCGGCGATCTCACCGCTCGATGAGACCAACCGGATCGTCCTCTACCAAAGAATCGGGAGGACCTGGTTCCGTCGCAACAATCCGGAGACGGAGTATCTGGGTGATACCCGCTACCCGAAGATCTCCTTGGATGGATCGGCCATGGTCGCCGGTTACAGCTTGGCCGGGGTGGCACGCGCTTACTCCCTCGGAAACGCCAACTCGGCTCAGGAGATCGCCGTCTACACCGGGGAGGATACCGCCTTGGTCGAGACCCTGAATGGCGCCCCACTGAACTTCGGCGATGTGCCGGTATCCACGAACAAGAGTTGGCCGATCACCATTTACAACGACGGGCTCACCGATCTCGAAGTCACCGCGGCAAGCCTTCTCCCCGGAGCCAGCAGCGACATCTCGGTCGATCCGATTCAGACCTTCCCCTTCGGCTCCCTGATCATCGCCCCTGGTGCTACGGCCAAGATCACGGTCAGAACCAACTTCTCCACCACCGGCAACAAGACCGCCACCCTACGCTTGGAGAGCAACGATGCTGATGAACCGAACTTCGATATCCCGCTCAGCTTCCGGTCCTACGAGCCACCCGCCCCCGGTGGCCTGACAATCACCCGCGAAAATGGCATCCCCGTCCTTCGCTACCCGCACCTCCAGTTCTTCAACTATCAGGTCGAAGTCTCTACCGACCTCAACCAGTGGAACCACGCCGGCTTCATGCAAATGGAGTTCGATCCCAACTCCGGAGCCCAAGTAAGGATCTTCCGCGACTTCAACGCCCCCTTCGGCAAGTCCTTCTACCGTGTGAAGGTGAATTGAGTCGATGGCGCCCCGAGCCGTTGAATTTTGATAGTATCATATGATACTATCGCTCCCTTGCCGTTGGCTATGCGTGGAGGCCGACATCTCGGATACTTAGGTGGCCTTCTACTGGTCCGAGGGGGAGGCTGGCTTCTTAGATTTCTTAGTTTGGCGCGTCGAAGGATCTGGATTGGGAGATCGACGGTTGAACAGGATAGAGAACATCGCCAGACGAGTGGCGGCATCGCTCTTTTCAGTGAGGGCTATTATTCCCAAAACTTGGGCTATCCATTTGAGAACTCCGACTGCGATGAGAATGGTGATTGCTGTCAAAGCGTCTGGTAAGAGCTCGGGAGGAATGGAGTGGAAAATCCTCATAAGATCCGAAATGAAGATCGTCATAGTGGATTGGGTGAAGTGAGTTTTGTCTTCGGGCGGACATTACTTCGCACACCCAGTTAGTTCTTAAAAGTAGTATATAATCTAAAGCGCAAGATCTCATTTTTTAGAAATAACTAGTTATTTCTTCTATGAGAGCTATAGGTCTTTTTGATGTCTCTCTCCCCGTCCCCGTTCTCCTCTGCGGAGCTTCATCTTAGCGAGGCAGCATACGATGAACTTCTTTATGTTAGAGAAATGTTGAGTCGGCTTCAATATGCACCTTCTCGGAAGACCATCTTGAATGCATTTCTGGCGGTTCTGCCCGATTGGTGCGTTGAGAACATCGAGAAACTGCCGGATATCCGAAGCCACACTATTTGGAAGAGAAGGATCGCTTTCAAGCTTGATTCCAAAGTTCACGATCTTGTTCGTGGCGATCTATTTGCCACGCCTATGAAAGAGGTGGATCTCTCTCAGTTACTCGACTATCTTCTAGTTCATCAGAGAGAAAGTGGTCATGGACGCGATCTTCAAGGACGTCTCCTCGCTAGTATGGCTAGGAGTCAATATCTTAAAAAGAAGGGAATCCTAATGTTTCGGCTTCCGGAAGCTTTGGAGCAGGGGGTTCATCCAATGTCGAAACAGCTGGTGGGACAAACGCTCGAGGCAGACACTTGGAAGCGGAGATGCTCTGGATCATCGAAGGAATATCAAGAATCCATCCAAAGTCGCATTGAAGAGCTTTTTCTTCATAGGAAGTTCAGCCCGAAAGTCTGGCCTCCCTTAAGAGAGGAGCATGCGTCCTGTCGTGAAGAGGCGGCTCGGCTCTTGAGGAATCCCTCTACGCTTCGACTTATTTCAATTCAACTAAGGGAAGAGGCTTTTGGGAAGGTTAGGAAGATGGACCCGACCGATCTTGAAACCGCTGCTGTTGCCACACTCGTTTGGTGCAAGAATAATAATCTTCTTCAATGTGGGTGATCAGAAATCGAACTGATCGATGTTCTCCTTCGTGAAGGAGAACGGGGTGCCCAAGAGGATGTTGTCTCCTTCCACCTTAAGCGTTCCCAGCTTGCCCGCATTGAACTCCGTATCGCCTTTCTTCAGCGATCCATCCGCCAGCGCGGCACCCGCCTTGATCGCGAGATAGCCGAGATCCTCGACTTTCCACAGGACTACCGATTGGGTCACACCCTCCTTCACGTAGGCCTTGTTCTCGCTCGGCAGACCCAGACCCACGACCTTCACGGTGCCGGTCTTGCCCGCCTGCTTCACCGCTTCCGCCGCTCCGGGCACGCCCGGGGAGCACACGGAGATCACGGCCTTCAGGTTCGGGTAGGCACTCAGCAGGTTGGTGGTCTCCTGCTGCGCCTTGTCCTTCAGGTCGTCGCAGGGCTTGATGTCCACCAACTTCATGTCCGGATACTTCTCGGCTTGGCGCGCCTTGATCGCTGCGATCCACGCATTCTGGTTCGCGGCCGTGAGATTCGCCGTGATGATCGCGAACTCGCCTTGGTTCCCCACCAGCGATGCCGCGTTATCCAACAGCGCATCGCCGATGCCCTGCTCGGTCGCCTGGTTCACGAAGAAAGTCCGCGCATCCGGCAGTGCGTCCGCATCGTAGGTGATCACCTTGATCCCGTCCGCCTGTGCCTTGCGCAGCGCCGTCGAGAGTCCCTCTTTGTTCTCGCAAGCCGCCACGATCACATCCACGCCCAGAGAGATCCAGTTCTCCACGATCTCGTTCTGCTTCGCCGGATCCGAGTTCGTTGGCCCGTCGAAGAGCAGCTCCGCGCCGATCTCCTCCGCTGCCTTCTCCGCACCCTTGTGGCAGGTCACGAAGTACTGGTTGCCCTTGCTCTTCGGCAGGAAGGCGATCGTCAGTTTCTCGCCGCCACCGGCGGATTCACCGGACTTCTTGCAAGCACCCAAGAAGGGCACGGCACAGACAGCGAGCGAGCAGAGAAGAAAGCGGGTGCGTTTCACGGGAGCTTGGGTTGATGGGTTGAGTTCGATCTAAGGTTTGAGAATAGCCTGTCTGCGGGAACGCCGCGTGGCGAGGATTCTTGCGAGCGGGTTCACCGCCAGCGCCACAATCAGCAGCAGCCCCGTCAGCATTCCGGAGAGCTCCGCGGAGATGTTCGAGATCGGCCGGTCGAAGATCTCGATGCTGGTGATCCGCTTCAGCCCGTTCTGTAGTACCGCGATCACCACATAGCCCAGCAGCGTGCCGATCACCGAGCCGGAGCCGCCGAAGATGCTCGTGCCGCCCAGCACCACTGCCGTGATTGCCAGCAGCTCGTAGCCGATTCCCGCATTCGCCCGCGCCTCACCCAGCCGCGCCACGAAGATCACCGCCGCCAGTCCCGCGATTGCCCCGGCCAACACATAGGCCAGGCTGACGTTTCGCCCCACCGGCAACCCCGCATAGCGCGATCCCTCCGGCGAATACCCGATCGCCCGGAACGAGCGCCCGAAGCTGGTGTGATGCACCAGCAGGTAGATCCCCACCGCGACCAGCAGGAAGATCCACACCTGCGCCGGCAAACCCGCCACCGAAGAATTGCCCAAGGCCAAGAATGAGTCAGGAAAACCCGAATAAGATCTCGATCCCTTCGTCAGCGCTTCCGCCAACCCACGGAACAGCGAGAAGGTCCCCAGCGTCACGATCAGCGGCGGCAGCTTCAGCCGCGCGATCAGGAAGGCATTCACCCCGCCACCCATTGCCCCGATCAGGATCGAGATCGCCCCAGCCACCACCGGCGAGAGCGCCGCATCCTTCACCAGCATGCCGAAGCACACCGCGCACAGTCCCATCATCGATCCCACCGAGAGATCAATCCCGCCTGTTAGAATCACCGGCGTCATCGCCAGCGCCAGCAGCCCGATCTCCGTCGAGTGCCGGAAGATGTTCGCCACGTTGGAGCCATCCGTGAACTTCCGCCCCAGCATGCTGAAGATCACCACCTCGATGGCGATCACCAGCAGCAGCACCACCTCGTGGCGGGCCAGTAGCGCTTTAATCGAAAAGGGTTTCGCGTCCGGCATGGTGTTTCACTTCTTGCTCCGGCGCAGTCCGTCGAAGACCACGGCCAGAAGGATTACGAGACCTTGGATTGCCCGCTCCCAGTAGGGCGGTTGATGGAAATGCGTCAGCGCCGGGTTCACGTTCACCAGCAGCATCAGGCCCAGCAGCACACCGATCAAATTGCCTCGGCCTCCCGTGATCGCCACTCCGCCCACCACCGCCGCCGCGATCACC
This sequence comes from Luteolibacter rhizosphaerae, assembly GCF_025950095.1. NCBI lineage: Bacteria > Pseudomonadati > Verrucomicrobiota > Verrucomicrobiia > Verrucomicrobiales > Verrucomicrobiaceae > Neoluteolibacter > Neoluteolibacter rhizosphaerae. Next base: position 433,131 of record NZ_JAPDDR010000003.1, read on the forward strand.
TTCAGCTCCAGACCCTCGCCCGCGCTCGGCTGCACCTGCGGCGATTGCACCATGTTCAGCACCGCGGCGATTCCCGCCAGCGCACCACTCAGCGTGAAGACGCCGAAGGTCATCCAGCGCGGATTTATTCCCGCCAGTCGCGCCGCTTCCGCATCCGTGCCGGTCGCATACACGTAGCGCCCCAGCGCCAAGTTCCGCATCGCCCACGCGAAGAACACCAGCAGCACCAGCGAGCAGCAGATCACGATACCTTGCCCGCCCGCCTGGCTCATCCCGAACCACTGCACCCCGCTCGGCAGCGGCATCAGCCGTCCTTGCTGCCATAGCCGCAGCAGTTCGTTCCAAGTCACCATCGTCGCCAGCGTCACCACGATGCTCGGCAGCCCGAGCCCCGCTACGAGCAGGCCGTTGAAAGCACCCATCACCACACCCGTGCCCACCGCCGCCAGCATCGCCACCGGTAGCGGCATCCCCGCTCCCGCCACGACCCCCGCGACCACCGCGCACATGCTGAATTGCGCCCCGATCGAAATGTCGATCTGCCGCGTGATGATCACCAGCGTGATCCCGATCGCCGCCACCAGCGCCGGCATCTGCGCCGTGAAGCGCGACAGCAGCGGCTGCCCGTCGAAGAAATTCGGCGCACACACCGCCAGCGCCACGAATAGCAGCACCAGCGCCACTGCCACCGTCAGCTCGCGCGAATACTTCCCGATCATGCGACCTCCTTCCCGCGCTGCCCCAGCGCCGCCGCCATCACCGTATCCGCATCGCTCCCGCCCGGAAGTACGGCAGCCAGCGTACCTTCCCGCATCACCGCGATCCGGTCGCTCATCCCCAGCACCTCCGGCAGATCGCTTGAGATCATCAGCACCGCCAGTCCCTCCTTCGCCAGCTCGCGGATGATCCGGTGGATCTCGCTCTTTGCGCCCACATCCACACCCTGCGTCGGCTCGTCCAGGATCAGCAACTTCGGCTTCGTCGCCAGCCAGCGGGAAACGCTCACCTTCTGCTGGTTCCCGCCGCTCAGGCTACCACCCGGAGCCTCCGGCCCATAGGCCTTGATTCCCAGGTCCGCGATGAACTTCTTCGCCAGATCCGTCTCGGCCTTCCCGCGCAGCCAGCTCCCGCGGAACAGCACCGGATGCACCGCCATCGAAATATTGTGCGCGATTGGCATCTCCAGAATCACCCCGTGACGCCGCCGGTCCTCCGGCACATACGCGATCCCTTGCGCAATCGCCTCCCGCGGCGAACCGATCCTCACCGGCCTGCCCTCTAACAAAATCTCCCCGCCATCCGCCGGCGTGATCCCGAAGAGGATCCGCGCCAGCTCCGTGCGCCCGGCGCCCACCAGCCCCGCCATCCCCACGATCTCTCCCGCCCGCACCTCCAGCGACACATCCCGCACCCCGCTCTCCTTGCAGCAAAGCTCCTTCACCGACAGCACCGTCGCTCCCGGCTCGCCCTCCGCAGGCGGATACAGCGTCGCCACCTCGCGACCGACCATCAGCTTGATCATCGCCGCCTCGTTCAAATCCTTCACCGCGTGCGTGCCCACGCTCTCGCCATCCCGCAGCACCGTCACCCGGTCCGCCAGCGCGAAGATCTCTTCCAGCCGGTGCGAAATATACACCACGCCCACACCGCTCGCCCGCAGGTCCCTCACCACGCCGAAGAGCAAGTGCTGCTCCTTCTGGGTCAGGGATGCCGTCGGCTCGTCCATGATCACGATCTTCGCACCCGATCCCAGCGCGCACGCGATCTCCACCAGTTGCTGCTCCGGCATCGAGAGCTCGCGCACCTCCTTGTCCGGCGGAATCTCCGCACCCACCCGCTTCAGCAGCTCCAGCGCCTTCCGCCGCTGCTCGCCCCTGCTCACGATTGAGAAGGCCTTCGGCTTCTTCAGCCGCAGCCCGATGTTCTCCGCCACGCTCAGATCCGGAAACAGCGCCGGCTGCTGATAGATACACGCGATCCCCAGCGCCCGCGCATGGGCAGGCGTCAATGCGGACAGCGTCTCCTCGCCCACCTTCAGCACGCCCTCATCCGGCGCATGCGCCCCGGTGATCACTTTGATCAGCGTCGATTTACCCGCGCCGTTCTCGCCCAGTAGGGCGTGTACCTCTCCCTCCAAAAGGTCGAACGAAACACCCTTCAGTGCGCGCACGGCACCGAAGGACTTCCGGACATCGGAAAGTTGGAGCAGGGTTTTCAAGGCGCTTGGGTTCACGCGTTGGAGCTGCCGTCAGGCGTCGTGCTCACGCATAGCTATGCTCCGTTGCGATGCCAAGTTCCTGCCGTCGCTTCGAGCGTTCCGCCGCCGCCTTCTCCGCGTAACCGGAAGCCCGGTGCGCCGCCAGCGGATCCGCGTCGAGGCCCTTCGACTTCCGCCACTCCGCGATCGCTTCCGTCACATCCGTGTTGAAGGCCTTCTTCAGGCAGCTCTCCGCATCCACGATGTTGCCCTTCCGCTGCGCCTGCTGCAGCGCCGCGTGATCCACCAGTGCCGCCTTCGCGTACAGCTCCTGCGCCGTGCACACCGTCTGGATCATCGCCTCGATCTTCGGCTTCAGGTTGTGCGATTGGTCGATCATGTATTCGATCTCCGGATACTTCCCGCCGTGATCTGCCGCGTAGCTGTGGATCTCGTGGAAGATCCGGAAAATCTGATAGGGATCGATCGAGCCGAGGGTCAGGTCGTCGTCCGCATACTTGCGATCGTTGAAGTGGAAGCCGCCCAGCATTTCCTCGTCCAGCAGCCAAGCCACGATCTGCTCGATGTTCTGCGAGAGATAGTGATGCCCCGTATCCACCAGCACCTTCGCCTGTGGCCCTGCCTTCTTCGCCGTCAGGAAGGACATCCCCCAGTCGGCCAAGTCTGTCTGATAAAAGGCCGGCTCGAAGGGCTTGTACTCCACCAGCAGGATCTGCTCCGGGGACAGCCGCGCATGCGCCTCCTTCAGTGCCGCCTCGAATCGCTGCTTCCGCGCCCGGATGCTGTCCTGCCCCGGATAGTTCGTGCCGTCCGCGAACCACAGCGAAACCGCCCGACTCTCCGTCGCCTTCCCGATCTCGATGCAGTCTAGGATATGCGCCAGCGCCTGATCCCGCGCCGTCTCGAAGGGGCTCCCCACGGACCCCAGCTTGTAGAGCTGGTCTTGGAAAAGGTTCGGATTGATCGAGCCGATCTTGATCCCCAGCTCCGCCGCCTTCGCCGCCACCACACTCGCCTCCGTCCCCGGCGCGAAGTCCCACAGCACGTGCGTCGCCACCGTCGGGCAGCAGGCCGTCAGCCGGTGCACATGCGCCGCATCCGCCAACTTGTCGTTCAGATCGATCGCCGCCGCCGGCTGATGGAACTTTCCGAAGCGGGTCCCCGTGTCCGCATAGCCCCACGACGGGGTCTCGATACGGAACGACTCGAGCGCCCGGAAAACGGTGTCTGAAACGGGAGACATGATGGGTTAGCACCGTGGGTTGAGCGGCGCGAAAGCAATGAAAGTATCGTTTCTTATGAATCCGCAAGACATTTCCATGTCCCCCTACCCGAACGGGCTATTCCGGCAATCCATAGCCCAAGAATACCCCCTTGGATCCTGCTCTCGGAAGCTTGAAATCAAACACCCCGTAGCCCGCCCGCTTCGTATCGCGATAAGTCCGGCCCTCGCTCGCCCCCGCCATCACCGGCTTCCCGCTCGCTTTCTCATGTCCTAGGAAAATCTGCACGTGGGAGACCGGCACCTCGCGTCCATCCTTCGGCTCATAGGTACCGGACCAGAAGAGCAGGTCCCCCGGCTTCAGCTTCGCGAAGACCTCCGAGCTCAGCGTCGTCGTCCCCGCTGGCACCTCCGTCAGATCTCCCGCCTCCTTCACCCAGGTAAACTGCGCCGCTGAGCTCCGCGGCGGCTGGATTCCCGCCTCCTGCAGCACGAAATAAGCCGACCCCGAGCAATCCAGCCCTCCGCTCGCCGGATCCGCACTGCCGAAGACATACTTGATCCACGTATCCCGGGCCGCCAGCTCCAGCGCCTCGTCCACGATCTTCTTCCGCTGGCCTGTCAGCGAATCGTATTCCTTCAGATCCTCTTTCGCGATCGCGCCGGGCCGCACCTCGCCTGTTTCCGCCCCCGTCAGCGGGAGCAGCAGCAGTAGAAAGACACGAGCAGTCATCCTTCACCCTAACACGATTCGCCACCTGCCGCCACTCTTCTTCCAAGAACGGCAACGCCGTTCCCTCCTACAGCCCAGGGTTGGCCGCAGGCCTACCTTGGGTATCGCCCGAAAACATCACCAACCCCGAAGAGGGTTGCCTCGGCGCCCCCTCCAAAGATTACCCCTGATCAACTCCCCCCCCCTCCAAACCTCCGCGATCCCTCCGCGACCTCTGCGTCTCCGCGGTTCCTTCCACCCGTCCCGACTCCATCAAGATTCGTCCCATTCGCGTGATTCGTGGTGCCTTCCTCACCTCTCTCCGCCCAGATGCGCCTTGAAGAAATCAACCCGTCTCCGCTGCGCGTACCTCTCCTCCCCGGACCCATGATTCCTCCCCGTCATCGGCAGGAATTCGAAGTCCTTGTCCGCCGCGATCAGCGCGTTGATCACTTGGTACGTCGATGAGGGGTCCACGTTCGTGTCCACCTCGCCCACGGTGAGCAGCAGCGCGCCCTTCAGGTTCTTCGCATGTGTCACGTTCGAGTTGTCAGCATACTCAGGTCCGATCGGCCAATCCATCCACTGCTCGTTCCACCAGATCTTGTCCATCCGGTTGTCGTGGCAGCCGCAGTCCGCCACCGCCGCTTTGTAGAAATCGCCGTGGAAGAGCATCGCCCCCAGCGCGTTCTGTCCGCCGGCCGACCCACCCAAGATTCCCACCCGCTCCAGATCCATCTGCGGATACTTCGCCGCCGCCGCCTTCATCCACGCCATCCGGTCCGGGAAGCCCGCATCCTTCAGGTTCTTGTAGCAGAAGTGGTGGAACTCCCGCGAACGGTTCGCCGTCCCGCGTCCGTCGATCTGCACCACGATGAAGCCGTGCACCGCGATCTCGTGCTTCGGCATCATCCAGGGATTCCAGCCCTTCGGCACGAAGGAATCCTGCGGCCCCGCATAGATGTTCTCGATCACCGGATACTTCTTCGCCGGGTCGAAGTCCGGCGGCCGGCAGATGATCCCGTGGATGTCGAACTTTCCCTCGCGATCCTTCGCCACGAAAGGCTCCGCGATCGGCCATCCCGTTGCGCGAAGCTTCGCATCGTCGGCCTTCGCCAGCTCCGTCACCAGCTTGCCGTCCTCCCAGCGCCGCAGTTCCGTCACCGGCGCTTGATTCACCCGCGACCAACGACACACATAGTACTTCCCGTCCGGTGAGCGCTCGAAACGGTCGTGCGTCCCGTTCGCTTCCGTCAGCGGCACCAGCTTCCCCGTATCGATCGAGACCCGCGCGTAGTGGATGTAGTAGGGGTCCTGCTCCTTGTAGCAGCCGGAGATCTTCAGCAGCACCTCGCGGTTCTTCTCGTCCACCTGCTCCACCTCGCGCACCACCCATTCGCCCTTCGTCAGCTGCCGCCGCGTCGAGCCATCGCGACCGTCCAGCAGATAGAGATGCTTCCACCCGTCCCGCTCGGACATCCACAGGATCTCCTCGCCATCGTTCAGTTCGCGCCGGAAGGCGTTCCCGTACACGAACACGAAGGTATCGCTCTCCTCCCGCACCAGCACCCGCTGCTTCCGCTCCGTGCTGTCGATCTCGATGATGTTGTGCTTCCCGAAGCCGCGCTCGATGTACTCGAAGGTCAGCCGCCGCGAATCTTGCCGCCATCCCAGCTCCCGGCACTCGAAGGGATTCGCGATCAGCCCAGCATCCGTCGCGATCGGCTCCTCACCCGTCGTCGAGAAAACCCACGGTGCCCGCGTATCGATCGTGTCGCCCGGCTTCGGATACTCCCGCGTGAAGTGCTTCGGCTGCAGCTGGTCCTTCGGAGAGGACTCGATGTAGTGCACGATCCGCTCTTCCACATCCTTCTCCTTCCACATCGCGAAGCGTGAGGAATCCGGCGCCCACACCGGCTCGCCACGGAATTCGCCGCCATCGTCGTTCTTCGCCAGCTCCCGCTCCTTGCCTTCCTTCGTGTCCTTCAGCAGTACCGCGCCCTCGCGCAGCGCCACCTCCCAGCGACCGTCCGGCGATTGCCAGGAGACGTGTTGGCGGCTCTCTGCTGGCCGCGGGCCCCGCCGCCTCCGCTCATCGCGCCGCGGCGGTCCTTCCGGTGGCTCGGCCTCGTTCAGCTTCTCGCCCTCGACCTTGCGCCATCCTTCTTCCACCCGCAGGAAGATCCCGCCCTTCTCCCCGGCGCGGAATTCCTTGAAAGCCGGGCTCCCCGGCACCGCCGCCTCGCTCTGCCCCCGTGCCGGATCCAGCTTCATCAGCCGTTTCCCTTCTGCGGTATCGACCGCGAAGAGCAGCACCGATCCATCCGGTGCCCACGATACCTCCACCGTCTCGTTCAGCACCGGTGTTTTCGCCACCCCGTACCAACGGCCCGTCAGCTCGTTGAAGGAGGCCAGGTTGCCGTGGTCGGCCCGCGCCGCCGCAAGTGACAGCAGGAAGAGGAGAACTGGACGTGCTTTCATGAAGATCCTATCTCAAGGGAACGATGAGATTGCCCGCTCCCCTTCAGGCTCTCCAGCGATTCCATGGACAACGGCTGAATCTCCAGCAGCCGGTCTCGAAATGGCCGAATCGGATCGCGCTCGTGCTGGGCACTGCGGCCCTCTTGGCGGCATGCACGCCTCCCGCGCCAGCCACTGGAGTCGCTCCAGTGGACTCCTCCGGCTGGTCCGGCAGTGAGGCCGCCGCCTATCGCTCCGGTCATTCGGATGGCAGCCGCGACAAACGCCAAGGCCGGCCCCATTCCCCGCGTCCCGGCGAGCGCGTCGAACTTGGTAAGCGTGAATACCTCCGCGGCTACGAGGACGGCTATCGCCGCCCCAATGACAACCCGTGGAGCCAAGCCCGCGCTCGCGAGCTAGGCATGAAACAAGGCCAGCGCGATAAACTCGCCGACCTTTCCATGGATCCCGACCGCAGTCTCGCGAAGGAGGTTCCCCAAGCCGTCCGCGACCACTTCAGGAGCGGCTACCGCGAGGGCTGGCGGGCCGCTCAGTAAGTCGGCAGGTTGTCCTGCTGCTGCTCTTGGCCACCATCCCAGGTACGCCCGTGAGCCTTGTTCTCCATCCCGATCCCGAGCTGGCGAAAATCGCGCCCGATCCCGATGGCGGTGTTGCAGGAAGTCAGTGAAGAGACGGCGACGGCGGCCGCCAGCAGAAGCAGCTTCTTCATGGCGAAATTTTGTAATTCAGAATCAGAACGATGCAAATGCTTAATTTTCCTTAAGTTCTTTTCGCAGATTCACGATTTCTTCTCGGATCTCGAAAATCGAATCGCGCAGCGCTTCCAAGGCCCGGCCGTGATCCGGGTCCTCCGCGACCGCCACCAGTTCGCCGCAGGCCGCCAGCGCATCGTTCTGCCAGCACAGGCAACGCTTCAGCATTGCCAGCACGTAGCCCGTCTCGCGCTCGTAGTCGCCGTTCAGGGCTCCCGCCAGCTTTCCGGCCACCTGCATCAGCGCGGTGTTCAGGGTGATCGCCGCCGCGTGCTCGCCTGCGGCCCGGGTCAGGTCGTAGCTGCGCAGCACCAGATCCTGTGCCTTCTCCTGCAGCGGGTGCTGCCGGAACTCCGCCTCCGGGTCCCAGCCCTCATCTTCGCTTTCCTCCGGCTGCCAGCCCGGTTCTGGTGGGGTGGGGGACTCTTTCTCCTGCGCCATCGATTCCAGCAGGCCGTCCCAACCCATCGCGAAGGCCTCTTTCCGCTCCGCATCCGGATCATCCAGATACTTCTCCAGCACCTCCTGATACGCATCCGCCAGCCGGTCGGATTCCTTCAGTCGCTCCTCCCACTGGAATTCGTCCTCTTCCTCCAGGCTCTCGGAGCTCCGGTCCGCCGGCTCGATCCGGCTTACCAGCTTGTTCATGAAGTCCCTCATCGCCTGCATGTTAGCCAGCTTCTGGGCTTCCTCCTCGTCCTCATCCATTTCCCATTGCCGCTCGGACAGCTCGAGTTCGAAGTCGCAGGTCTCGATCACCACCCGCCCGTTCGCCTCGCTGAACCACTCCAGATAGAGCGTGTTCTTCCAGCAGAAGGGGATCTTCTGCCGCGCCGCATACATTGCCGCGAACTCCTCGTCGGATACGGTCGGTACCTTGTTCTTCCGGGAGGCCGTCATGTCGCCCACCACTCCTTGCTGGAGCGGGAAGAGATCCATGTTTGCCTGTGGCTTCGGCGTCGGGTTGCGGAACTTCAAACGCGTCCCCGCGAGGTCGCGCCAGCAGTCACCGGTCAGATCGAGTGCCACCGGTTGCTCGCGACCGAGGATCCACAGCAGCCCCGTGGTTTTGCCTAGGACCGTGTTGTCGATCTCGCCGCGCTCCAGCGCTTCGTCGATTCGCCATGCCACGCTCCCGATTATCGGAATTCCCGCCCCGCCCCGTCAACAGTTGTTGGAGTCGCGCAAGGTTTAACTTCTTGAAGCATTTACAGTCGCAGCTAGGATAGCGGCGCACGCCCTCTTTCATGGAAGCTCTCGTCAAACTCTCGCAGACCGCGCTCCTGATCCTCGTGGTCATTGCGATCTTCAATCTCATCATCTTCGTCCACGAGTTGGGCCACTACTGGGCGGCCAAGTGGCGCGGCCTGAAGATCGACCGCTTCCAGATCTGGTTTGGTAAGCCGATCTGGAGCAAGACCATCAATGGCGTCCAATACGGCCTCGGCTGGATCCCCGCTGGCGGCTTCGTCGCTCTGCCCCAGATGGCGCCCATGGAAGCCATCGAAGGCGGCAATCTCGAGCGCGCGCCGCTGCCGCCCATCAAGCCGCTCGACAAGATCATCGTTGCCTTCGCCGGCCCGCTCTTCTCCTTCCTGCTCGCCTTCGTAGCCGCCTGCACCGTCTGGGTGATCGGCAAGCCCGCGGAAGTCTGGACTACCCAGACCGTGGGTTGGGTTGAGCCCGGCAGTCCTGGCGACAAGGCCGGACTCAAGCGCGGCGACGTCATCGAGGCCGTCAATGGCGTGCCCGTGAATAGCTGGGATGGCACGCTGGACAGCATCCAGCTGAACATCATGACCAGCCGCGGCAGTCACATCGAGTTCAAGGTGGACCGCCCGGATGTCGGCAAGCTCACGCTGCACTCCGAGTTTGAGATTCCCAAGACCGAGTGGTACCAGCGCCGTGCACCGCGTCGCGTCGGCATCGAGCCCATCGCTACCGCCCCGGTGATCATCAGCGATGTCGTCGGCAAGAATGCCCCGGCGGAGAAGGCCGGACTCAAGAAGGACGACGTCATCCTCGCCATCAACGGGGAGGAAATCGTTTCCGATAACCAAGCTCTCTTCCTCATCCAGAAGAACGGCGGCAATCCGCTCGAACTCCGCTACAAGCGCGGGGAGGAAGTGGCCACTGCCACCGTCACGCCGCAGGTTCCCGTCAGCCCCGTTTCGGATCCGCCCCGTTTCCAGATCGGCATTGGCATCGGCCAGGACATCCGTGCCGACGTCCGCCAGGATATCGTCAAGCCCAGCCCGATCCAGCAGATGCAGGAAACCGTCCGGATGATGGTCCTCACCATCGTCGCCGTGGTCTCGCCGGACTCCAGCATCGGCATCCAGCACCTCAGCGGTCCCATCGGCATCGGCAAGGTGCAGTACAATTTCCTCCTCATGGATCACCCGATCCTCCGCATCATCGCCTTCCTGGTGCTGATCAATATCAACCTCGCGATCCTGAACATGATGCCCTTCCCCGTCCTTGATGGCGGGCACATCGTCCTCGCCATCATGGAGTGGATCGCCAAGCGCCCCGTCCGCGTCCGGCTGCTCGAGTACATCCAGCTCTGCTTCGTCTTCCTCCTCTTCGGCGTCATGATCTATGTCAGCTCGAAGGACCTCTTCGACGACTTCGGCCGCGGCGGTGGTGGGAAGAAAGCCACCGAGACCGTCTTCCCCGGCTAATCCCCGGGAGCGCGGAGCCTCCGGCCCGCAGAAGCAACCCTCGTCGTTTGCCTCATCTCAAGCCTATCGGCTACGCGAACTTCGCGCAGCGAAGAAGTCCGACTGACCCGTTTGATCGGACAACTTCAGTCCGCTTGGACAGTCAGGCGAAGCACCTCTCGCGCGCGCCACACCCTCATGTAGCGGAAGGACTCTCGTCCTTCCGGCAGCTCGCGCGCTCCTCTGCATCGCCGTCTCCTAAACTCTAGCGGCCTTCCCGGGAGCGCGGACTTCAGTCCGCTTGGACGGTCGGGCGAAGCACCTCTCGCGCTCGCCACACCCTCATGTAGCGGAAAGACTCTCGTCCTTCCGGCGGCTCGCTGTCACCCCTCGCATCGCCGCTCTCTATTCTCTAGCGCCCCTCCCGGGAGCGCGGATCTTCAGTCCGCTTGGACGGTCGGGCGAAGCACCTCTGCGCTCACCCCGCCCTCCCTTAGCGGAACGACTTCGCCCCCTTCACCAGAAGCTCCAAGTCTCCCACGCGTCCCAACGGAACCCCAACGGAACCCCTTATCATAGCCACACCCGGCGCCGGGTCTCCTCACCACATCATCGCATCCCGTAAGGAATCCTCACGCAGTGAGCGTCCCCTCTAACACCCCCGGTCTCAATACCCTTTCCAGAACATCAGCGCGCAGCCGATCACCGCCACTCCATAAGCAAGGCCGCTCGCGCTCAAAACCTGCCAGCGCTTCTGTGAGGCCGTCGCCCAAGTCACCGCGTCACGGAACAGGTAAGGCATCCCCACGAAGTAAAGCGATGCGATGATCATCGCGAAAGCATAGGTGGGCACCAACAACCGGCTCTGCGGATCTTTCAGGAACGCCGCGTCCAACAGGGGTGCCGCCGCCATCAAACCCAACAAACCCAAGGCCCGCACCGCCAGAAACTCCTTCACCGCAATCCCCACCCCGATGATCGCCAGCGGCACCAAAATCCGCAGGTAGTTCTTCAGCGGGTTGAACTCGCCCAGATCCATCGCCAGCGCATGCAGGATGCCCTTGCCCGGCTTCGCCACCAGCAGCCAGAACCACAGCAGGCCGATCGCCAGCAGCACCTGACCGATCTGCTTGTCGCGCGGGAAACGCTTCAGGAATTTCTGCACCGGCTCCGGCTTCGCTAGCATCACCGCATGCAGGGCCACCAGCCACACCCCTAGGACCAAGCCCGTGCCGTAGAGCGGCAGGCGTTCGTAAAGGTGCATCGCGTTATCCATCTGCGCACGGGGAATTAGGGGAGCACGGGCCCCGGGACAAGGCGGAAGTCACCGGGCCCCTTTCCAATAAACCCGCCATTTTCAACCCCTCCCCGGGATTTGAAGAAAGCCGCCCCCGGCGAACCGGAGACGGCTGTTAGCGGGTCGGAGGAGAAAAGAATCAATCTTCATCCAAGTTCGCGAAGCCATCGAGGGACTTCGGCACCATGACTTCGCCGATCGAGTGCATCACGCCGTTGCTGAGGACCAGGTCGGCCTTGAACACCTTCTTGTCTTCCACCTCGATCTTGCCGCCGGCTTCCACGTCGATTTCCACCTTCTCCCCGTTGGAGGTGGTGACTTCACCGTCCTTCAAGTCCGAGGACGTGAATTGGCCGGGAATCACGTGGTAAAGCAGCAGCGAGCGCAGCTTCTCCTTGTTCTCCGGCAGCAGCAGCTTGTCGAGGGTGCCTTCCTTCAGCTTCATGAAGGCTTCGTCCGTCGGAGCGAAGATCGTGTAGGAGCCCTTCGTGCCGAGGGTGCTTTCAAGGTCCGCCGCTTTCAGCGCCTTCGAGAGGATCGAGAAGGTCACGCCGTCATTGATCGCGGCAGCGATGGTGCCGGGTTCCGCCACCTTGGCCACTGTCGTCTCCGTGGTGGTGGTCGTGGTCTTCTTCGTTTCTTCGGTCTTGGTTTCCTGAGCGGAAACGGAGCTAAGCGGCGCGATCGCTAGGATTAGCGCGAGTCGAGTAAGGTTGGTTTTCATGGCTTTCTTCTGGTGATGGTTCATCCCCGCCCGGACCACAGGCAATCCTGCCCGCGGCCCCCGGCGGGGCTACTGGATCCCCAGACGCAAGCCGGGTGCCACTAACCGCGACTGAGTTAAAAAATATTAACCATTAATGAGTTATGCTTTAGATTGGCTTTGGTCCCTACCATCCTCCCCTGCTTGAACCCTTGCAGAACCAAGCCCGGACCTTGCACCCTGCACCCTCTCACCCGTTTCCGAATCTCATGACTTTTCCTGACCTTTTCCCTCCCGCCCGCGTAGCGCCCAGCCCATCGCATCCAGCACTCCCGCATACGGTCGATCCCTCCCCGCATAGCCTTGGAGCACATGGAACAGGAAGTAGTAGAAGCGGCAGAACCCCCATACCGCGATCGTCAGAAGCCCGAGTCGCGGCCAGCTGAAGTCCTCCACCATCAGCAAGCCCGCAGCGGCAAGACCCAGTATAAGGAATAGCCATCCCTTCAGCCGCAATGCCACCGGACTCTTCAAGTCATCACCCAGCTTCATCCCGCCATCCTGACTCCCTCCCGCCTACACACAAGAAAAGCGGCCGGAGTCACCCCCGGCCGCCTTGAAATCAGTTTTAGGTCTCAGCCCATTCAGTCGCGCGACATGAACAGCTGGAGCACATACCAGAACAGTAGCGCCACGCTCGCGAAGAGCGACAGCGAGGCGGCCACGTGCTGGCCAGGCGCGTAGTGATACATGATCGCGCTGGTGTTGTAGAGGATCGACCCGGAGGCCAGCAGCACCATGGCCAGCGAGAACCAGATGCCCATGCCGCTCATCAGGCCCGGCATGAAGACTCCCGCGAGGATCACACCGAGAGCGATCAGGAAACCGACCTTCAGGAAGCCACCCAGGAAGGTGAAGTCTTTCTTGGTGGTGAAAGCGATTGCCGTCAGGCCCAGCACCATGAAGCCCGTCACCACGCCCGCCTTACCGATGGCTGCGGGATCGTAGAGCGTCGCCATCATGATCAGCGGCAGGAAGATCACCGCCTCCGCGAGGGTGTAGAGAACCAAGCCCGCATACTGTGTGCTCTTGGAGGCGCCGTTGTTCGCCCACTTGTTCGCGATCCAGGAGACTCCCATGAACGCGCCCAGCACGATCAGCCACGAGAAGCGGCTGGCACCCAGCAACTGCAATGCGATCCGGCCGAAGCCCATCTGGATCAGCAGCGTCTCGATCAGCGCGAAGGCACCGATTGCCCCCGCGAGGTGAAGATAGGTCTTCCGCACGAAGTCGGTCCGGGTCTCCATCGGAGCCTCCGAGACCGAGCCCACGGCGTAGGGATTGTAGGAAGAGTTCATAAATCGTCGGAGTTATGCTGTCGGAAGCCCACTGCTTCAAGGACTTTCGAGCGCTAGAGCCGGGCGATTACAAAACCTTCCCGCTTTTCCAACCGTTCCTCAGAGCGCGTAGGCATCCCGATATCGCAGCACCGGATCGCCCGGTGCGGATGGATGGCAGAGCCGCGTGATCAGATCCTCCCATGCCTCGTGGCCCTTCAGGATCTCCACCTCGATCCGCAGGAAGTAGATCGGCACCGTGATCTCCTTCGGGCGTGGGAAACGCACCGCATCCTTCTCCGTCGTCACCACCAGCTCCATGTCCCGCTCGATGCAGCGTTCCATGAACTTGTCGATCTCCTTGCGGGAGAAGCGGTGATGATCGGAGAAGCGCCGCCGGATCTCCACCCGCGCGCCGAGCTTTTCGATGCTGCGCTCGAAACCTTCCGGCACCGCGATCCCGCTGATCGCCGCCGTCCACTTGTCCTGCAGGAACTCCAGCGGCTTCCGCTCGCCCGTGAAAACCTCCTCCAGATAGCGCGGTCCGTGGGTACACTCGATGATCGGAGCCACGCGGTTGTGGCGACGCAGCTTCTCGATCAGGGCGTCGTTCGGCGTGCCGTCACACTTGGTGATCAGGATGTAGCTCGCCCGGCACAGATTCCGCGGCGGCTCGCGCAGGGTTCCGCGCGGAAGCAGGGCGCCGGTGCCGAAGGGAGCACTGCGATCCACCAGCACGATGTCCATGCCATGCGAGAGATGCAGGTACTGCAGGCCGTCATCCAGCACCAAGGTGTCCGCGCCCAGTTGGCCGACGGCGAAGCGCCCGCCCTTGACCCGGTCCTTGTCCACCACCACCGCCACGCCATCCAGATTGCGGGCCAGCATGAAGGGCTCGTCCCCGGCAAATTTCGAATCCAGCAGCAGCGCCCGCCCGGTCGATACCAGCTTCGGCATCTTCTCTGCCGGGAATTTCGTTCCGTCGTTGCTCTTCCAATTCTGCGGCTCCTTCAGACGCCGGCTCTTGTAGCCGCGGCTCAGGATGGCCACGCGCCGACCGCGGTCGCGCAAGGTTTTGGCCAGCAGCTCCACCACCGGGGTCTTGCCCGTGCCGCCCACCGTCAGATTGCCGATGCTCACCACCAGCGTGCCCAGATGGTGCTGCTGGCGCCAGCGCTTGCGGTAGATCTTCAGCCGCGTCTGCACCACCACGCGGTAGACGCCGGACAAGGCGCTCATCGCCAGCCGCATCATGCTCGCCCGGAAGCCTTTCGCCCGGCCGAAAATCACGTCGGAGCCCCAGCGCTCCAGTTCGGCCAGCGTTTCCTTCATCCGCGGCGGCAGGGGACACCGGAACCGCCCCGGAATCCAAGCCCGAAAAGGCAGTCGCCCCGGCTCTTGCCATCGGTCCGCCCCTTCCGTTCACTTTTCCCATGTCTCTCGCTCGCCACGACGGCCGCCAGCCCGACCAGCTCCGCCCGATCTCCTTCATCCCGCACGTCGCCCCGTATGCCGCCGGTTCCGTACTCGTTTCCTTCGGCCAGACCCGGGTCATCTGCACCGCCACCATTGAGGAGGACGTACCCCGCTGGATGAAGATGCAGCGGGTGGAGGGCGGCTGGCTCACCGCCGAGTACAGCATGCTGCCCTACTCCACCTTGGAGCGAAAGCAGCGGGATATCACCCGTGGCAAGCTTGATGGCCGCTCATCCGAGATTCAGCGCCTCATCGGCCGGGCCCTCCGTGCCGTCACCGATCTGAGCAAGCTCGGCCAGCGCACCATCTGGATCGACTGCGACGTGCTCCAAGCGGACGGCGGCACCCGCACCGCCTCCATCACCGGCGGCTGCGTCGCTTTGGCCATCGCGCTGAACCGCCTGATGGCGCAGGGCAAGCTGAAGGCTTTCCCGCTCACCAAGCTCGTCTCCGCCATCTCCGCCGGGGTCGTGGAAGGAAACCCGGTCCTCGACCTCGATTACATCGAGGACAAGGGAGCCGCGGTCGATTTCAACGTGGTGATGACCGAGAGCGGGGATTTCGTGGAAGTCCAAGGGAGCGGCGAGGAGGCGGTTTTCTCGGGCGACGAGATGAGCGCCATGCTGGATCTGGCGAAAAAGGGTGCCGCCGAACTCACCGCCCTGCAGCGCCAAGCCATCTTGGATGCGGACCGGCCCTCCGGCGACTCGCTGGCGGCGCTTGCAGCCGCCTTTTCCCGCTGAGGATGGGCTTCTTTCTCCTTGCACCGCCCCCGGGCGGCCTTAGCTTCACGTGATCCTCTACCGTTTTCGGACGGTGGCGGATTCATATAAAACCGGGGCACTTAGCGGCCCCACTCATAGTAGACCAGTAAACCAAAACCAAAACATGAAAGCCAAATATCGCCAGCACGGCGGTTTCACCTTGGTGGAGCTGCTCGTGGTGATCGTGATCATCGCGGCCCTCGCGGGCCTCTCGGCTCCCGTGATCCTGAAGCAGCGCAAGGCTGCCGACCGCACGGAAGCGCTGAATAACATCCGCCAGATCGGGATGTCCCTGTTCGAATTCGACAGCGAATACGGCACCTTCCCGGACAACAACACGTCGGAAGACGTGAAGGAGAATACCGGAACGAGCCTGAACTTCGCCGGCACCTTCTCGAATGACTACTTCCGCCAGCTCATCGCTGTCGGTCTGAAGTCCGAGAAGCCTTTCTGGTGCAAAACCTCGTTCTCGCCCAAGAAGCCGGACGATGTCTATCAGACCCCGGCCAAGGCGCTGGAAGCCGGTGAAGTCGGCTTCAGCTACATCATGGCTAGCCAGACCGAAGGCCAGAGCAGCTCCGGTGACCCGGGCCGCCCGGTCGTCGTCTCGCCGTCTTACAAGGCTCAGACCGACTGGACCTTCGACCCCGAGCCCTACGGCGAAAAGGCGATCGTCCTGAAGCTGGATAACAGCGCTGCGGCCATGAACATCCGCGTGGACAACAAGTACATCGCGACCGGTGTGGCCGGCCGTTACCTCCAGACCGTGGGTGACAATACCCCCTGGGGTTCCGACGCCAACCCGATCCTCCGTGCCCCGCAGCCCCGCGGCGGTGGCAACTGATCGGATCACGATCGATTAATTCACTCCAGCCGGGGAGCCCTCACGGGCTTCCCGGCTTTTTGTTTCATGGGTGACGGGAGGATCTTGCCCTCCCGTCCGGGTGCTTCCACCTCTGCCTCCCCCGACTTATGTCTGCTTCTCCCGCTTCCCGTCGCAGGAAGGGATTCCGCTTCGCGCATCTCATTCTCATGCTCGTGCTTTTGGCCGGGCTCATCGGAGCCGCCATGCCGTGGATCCGTCGCCAAGGTCCCGCCGCGCGGCAGGCCGAGGCCCTCAATAATCTCCGCCAGTTGGGCACCGCCTTGTTCGAGTTCGACAGAGAGTACGGCACCTTCCCGGACGACGATACGGCAGTAGATGTGAGGGAAAACACCGGAAGCCCCCTGATCTTCTCCGGCACCTATTCGAATGACTACTTCCGCCAGCTTATGGCCTGCGGCCTGACGAACGAAGAGGTGTACTGGTGCAAGACCTCCTTCTCCCCGAAACGACCGGACAGCCAGATCGATGCTCCCACACATTCCCGCTCCGAGGCTCGCGCCTTGGCAGCCGGCGAGGTCGGATTCAGTTACGTCAGAGGCTATTCTAGTTCAGGCATTCCGGGGTGGGTAGTGGTTGCGGCAGCGTCTGACAAAGCTAGGGCGGACTGGACCTTCGATCCGAATACCTTCGGAGGAAAGGCGCTTGTTCTGAAGCTCGATGGTAGTGTTGCTGCATTGACAATTGATCCTGCGACCAAGTTCGTCTTAACCGGAGGGGCGGGCCGTTATATACAAACCATCGGCGCTCGGGTTCCATGGGGATACGACCCTGTCATGGTAGCCCCTCTGCCTGCGATCCCGCCAAGGTGATGAAAAACGAAGAGACATCGCCACCCCAAGCCGAGCCCGCCGAGCTCCCGCCCGTGCGGCGCGATTGGTCTCACTTTGGATGGCTTCTTGTCGTCATCCTCATTGTCATGGCTTTGGCAGGCCTGAGCAGTCCGGTGATCTTGAAGTCGAGAAAGGCTTCGGATCGCACCGAGGCACTGAACAACATCCGACAGATCGGCATGTCGCTGTTCGAATTCGATAGCGATTACGGATGCTTCCCCGATGACCAAACGGCGAACGAGGTCCGCAAGCGGACTCACACGGAGCTGAAGCTCACCGGCGAGTTCTCGAATGATTACTTCCGCCAGCTTCTCGCCGCGGGGCTGAAGTCCGAGAAGCCCTTCTGGTGCCTGACCTCCTTCTCGCCGAAGAAGCCCGACGACAAGTTTCAGCGAGCGGACAAGGCACTTGAACCGGGTGAGGTCGGCTTCAGCTACATCATGGCCGCTCCGACCAAGGGTCAAAGCAGCTCAGGTGATCCCGGCCGCCCCGTGATCGTTGCAGCGTCTTATCAAGCACGCGCCGACTGGACTTTCGACCCCGGAGCCTTCGGTGAAAAGGCAATCGTTCTGAAGCTTGATAACAGCGCTGCGGCCATCAACGTCCGGACGGACAATAAGTTCATCGCGACCGGAGTTGCAGGTCGCTACCTCCAGACCACCGGCGAAAACACGCCGTGGGGTGCAGATGCCACGCCCTTCCTTCGCGCCCCGCAGCCCAAGAAACGCTAATCCATGGCTTCAAGCGAATCGAAACCACCCGCGAGCCGGAGCCAAGTTCGAGTCCTCTGGATTCTAGGAGCAATTGTCCTGATCGCTCTTGTGGTGGTGATGAGGCCGGTGATCATCAAGCAGAAGAAGGCGGTGGCCCACGTAAAGGCCCTGAGCGGCCTGCGCCAGATCGGGGCGTCGCTCTTCGAGTTCGATAGCGAATATGGCAGCTTTCCCGATGATGCCACCGCTTTGAAGCTCCCGGAAGAAGCCAAGGCTGGGTTCAAGCTGAGCGGGGATCACTCGAACGACTACTTCCGCCAGTTGATTGTCGTCGGCCTGAAATCGGAGAAGCCTTTCTGGTGCAAAACTTCATTCTCTCCCCGGAAACCGGACGATGACTTAAGCCCTCTGCAGGCGCTCCAAGCCGGTGAGGTGGGATACAGCTATATCATGGCCGCGCCGGGCTTGGGCCAGAAGAGTTCCGGTGATCCTGGTCGCCCTGTAGTGGTCGCCGCCAGCAAGCTTGGCGGTGCGCTATGGACCTTCGATTCCGACGTGTATGGAGGCAAAGCAGTGGTTCTCAAGCTCGATAATAGCGTTGCAGGGATGAACATCGACGAAGAGAGCGGTTACATTCGGACCGGTGCAAGCGGTCGCTTTCTCCAGACGACGGGAGAGGATACCCCATGGGGTCCGAAGGCCACCCCTTACCTGTTGTTACCTCAGACGCAGGATCAGTAATTCCGCTTTGCCGCGTAACGGAGACATGACGGAAGATCGGCAATCACTTCGCTACCCGCGGCTTGATCAGCACGTGCTTGTCGGTCTTCTGCACGTCGAAGATGCCGATGGCTTTTACCAAATCGCTGAGGCGGGCGTAGCCGTAGTTCCTTGAATCGAAGTCCGGCATGAGCTTGGTGAGGCTGGAGCCGACTCCGCCCAAGGAGGCCCATTCGTCCTCGTCGTCCGTGATGGCTTCGATCGCCTTGCGGATGGCATTGATCAGCTTCTGCTCCTTCTTCAGTTCGGCGCTGCTCAGTTTCTTGATCGTGGTACCCGTGCCTTCTCCTCCCGAGGCTTCCTGTGCGGCGGCTTCGATTACCTCGGTGTAGATGAACTTGTCGCAGGCCGCTACGAAGGGGGCGGGGGTCTTCTTCTCACCGAAGCCGTAGACATTGAGACCCTGCTCGCGGATCCGTGCGGCTAGGCGGGTGAAGTCGCTATCGCTGGTCACGAGGCAGAAGCCTGAAAAGCGGTTGGTGTAGAGCAGATCCATCGCATCGATAATCATCGCGCTATCGGTTGCATTCTTGCCCGTGGTGTAACCGAACTGTTGGATCGGCTGGATCGAATGCTTCAACAATTGGTCCTTCCAGCTCTTCAGGTGATCCTTGGTCCAATCGCCGTAGATCCGCTTCACGCTGGCGGTGCCGTAGGTCGCGACCTCCGCCAGCACCGAAGGAATCACCGCGGCCCGGGCATTGTCGGCATCGATCAGGACAGCCAGCGGGCGGAGCGCGGCATTCGTTTGGGAATCACTCATCTCTTGTTCTTATCCTCTCATCCTTCATCGGGGCCTCAACGAAAAAGCGGCGGTCCATGACCGCCGCCCCATCGAACGCGAACTCGATGTGAACCGTTCGCTGCTTGCGTGATTACTTCTTCTTCGCCGAGTCGAGCTTCTCGCGCACCTTGTCGGAGATCTCGTTGTAGAGGGCCTCGTCCGCCTTGAGCGCGTCCTTTGCCGCATCGCGACCTTGGGCGAGCTGGGTGCCGTTGTAAGCGAACCACGAACCGCGCTTCTGGATCAGATCCATCTCAAGTGCCAGGTCGAGCAAGGAGCCGACCGAGGAGATGCCCTCGTTATACATGATGTCGAACTCGCACTCGGTGAAAGGCGGCGCGACCTTGTTCTTCACCACCTTGATCTTGGTGCGGCTGCCCTGAGTGGAACCATCCGTCGCCTTGATCTGGCCGATGCGGCGGATATCGATGCGGACGGAGGCGAAGAATTTCAGCGCACGACCACCCGGGGTCGTTTCCGGATTACCGAACATCACGCCGATCTTCTCGCGGATCTGGTTGGTAAAGATACAGACGGTGCGGGCCTTGGAGATGAAGCTGGTCAGCTTGCGCATCGCCGCGCTCATCAGGCGGGCTTGAGCACCCACGGTGGAGTCGCCGATTTCGCCGTCGAGTTCCTGCTTGGTGACCAGCGCGGCCACGGAGTCGAGCACGATGACGTCGATGGCATTCGAGCGGACAAGGGCCTCGCAGATCTGCAGAGCTTCTTCACCGGAGGAGGGCTGGGAGACCAGCAGGTCGTCCAGATTCACACCCAGCATCTTCGCATACTGCGGGTCGAGCGCGTGCTCCACGTCGATGAAGGCGGCCAGTCCGCCCTTCTTTTGGGCCTGGGCAATCGCCGTCAGGGTAAGAGTGGTCTTACCGGAAGATTCCGGACCGAAAACTTCAATGATGCGGCCGCGCGGGAAGCCTCCCACGCCGAGCGCGCGGTCGATCAAGAGGTTCCCGGTCGGGATCACATCCACGTCCACGCGGTGGCCATCGCCCATGCGCATGATGGCGGCCTCACCGAATTCCTTCTGGATGCTGGAAATCGCCAGATCGAGGTTGCGTTTGCGGGCGTCGGCGAGCTTGTCGGAGGAATCTTCGGATGTTTTAGCCATAATTCAGTCTAGTTGGGATGCGCGGACTCTGGCCCGGGCTGAACAGCTCCGTCAACGCAAAAAGATGTTCACTCGAACAAAAATGAGCCTTTTCAAATTTAGGCCGTCGACACGAAAAAGGCCCTGCGGAGGTATTCCGCAGGGCCTGAGATCCTAGGATAACTCCTTACTTTTCAGTCTCTTCCTTTTCTTCTTCCTTGGGCGCCTTCTCAGCCCCGCCCGCAGCACCGGCCTTGGCCTGTTCAAGCTGGGCTTTGAAGCCGTCCAACTGTCCCGCGATCTCGCTATCCGGAGCAGCGGCCTTGGCTTCTTCAAGGAACTTCAGGGAGTCGTCGAACTTACCCATGTTGGCCAGGATGCTGACCTTCATCAGCAGGGCCTTTTGCTTGTTTTCGCCGGAGAACTTGCCGCTTTCCAGAGCCTTGTCGACGTGGCCGAGAGCACCTTCCATGTCCTGCTTCGCACCGAATTCCTGCAGGCCTGCTTCGAACTCCGCCATCTGGGCCTTCTCCGAGAGCTTCTTGGCGTAGCCGGTCTCGTCCTTCGGGTCGGCTTCCTTGATCTGGGAAACCACGGTCGGGTAGAAATTCGTGACGGCCATGTCCGGCAGATCGCCCAGAGCGGAGACAAGGGCCTTGGCCTTCTCCACGCCTTCGCTCTTCTCCGCTTTTTCCAGCGAGCCCTTCATGGTCTCGCCTTTCGTGCGCAGCTCGTCGAGGTGCTTCACATACTCCTCCGGGCCGCCGGGCTGGAATCCAGTGTAAGCGTACGGCTTGCCGCCCGCATCCGTCAGAATGAGCGTCGGGAAGCCTTCCACCCCATACTGCTCAAGCAGCTTCTGGTTCCGCTCCCGGTCCGCATCGGACTGCTTCTTCACGTTTTCCTCCTGACGCGGGAAATCCAGCTCCACGAGCACGAACTTATCCTTGGTCAGGGTGCGGAATTCTTCTTTCGAGAGGACTTGGGCGGTCAGCGCTTTGCAGGGCGGGCACCAGTCGGAGCCGGTGAAGTCGATCAGAAGGTCCTTCTTTTCCTCGGCCGCCTGTTTCTTGGCGGTCTCGAAATCTTGCGTCCACCCTTCGCCGCCGGCGAAAGCGGAGTTCAGGCCGAGGGATGCGGCAAGTGCGGCCGCGAACAGGTGTCTGGTTTTCATATTAATAACGGGTACTGGGCGCCCCAAGAGCGTCAAGGGACGACGCATCAGCGCCTCCGGCTAGGAGTTTTCTCCAAAATATTTTTCCGCTCAGGGAAATACGGATTCAGAACGGCAAACGCCGCTCCGAGGTGGAGCGGCGCTTTTTTTAGAAGTAGATCAAACCGGTGCGGATCATGATCCCTGCGGTTCGTGCGGATGCTTCATCTCATGGAGATCGTGTATGCGTTGCTGCAAGCGCTGGTTCTCCTCGGCCTTGTGCTTCTTCTGCTGCTCTTGCTGAGCGTGGAGCTTCCGTAGTGCTTTTGGATTCTTGTCGCCCATAATTGTGTTTTGGGGTTCGGCAAGACTCTCGGCTTGGTTCGGAAGCGCGCAAGTCGGAGGACAGGTAAAATTGATCTAATCTTCTGATTATAATAATCTTGTGTCGGATTAATTTCCCGATATTTTGTCATTTCCGGTCACCAGGCACGCTCGCCACGGGCATCGTAGGGCAGCCAGAGGAGCGCGATGGAATCCACCTTCACGTTCGTCTTGGTGGGTTTCACGCTTTCCGTTTCCAGTTGCAGTGATGCGGGATCGTAGCTGCGGGTGAGTTCCTCGATCTCGGCCTGCAGTTCTTTCTCGATGATGGCGATGTCCTCTTGGACCGCCTCCACCTTGTCTTCGGCCGCCCCTACATCCTGGCGCTGCTTGTAGACGCTGGTGCCCTTCGTGATCAGCGAGCCGCCGCGGCCTTTCCGGCCGAGTAGACCGCCGAGTAGCCCGCCCAGGATCGAGGCTCCTGCCTGAACCATGGCGCCTTGAGACTCCGCCTTTTGGCGGGCCAGTCCGGCCTCCGCGGTTTGGAGGCGGCCTTGCAGGGTATCCAATTTTTTGTTGGTCGCGGCGCGGACCTTCGCGAGCGCGGCATCGCGGGCTTCACGGGATTGCTGGGTCAGCCGGGTGCGGAACTCCGCTTCGGATTCACCGAGCTGCGAGTAAGCCTTGAGAGCGGCGCAGGAGAAAACATCCGCGCGCTCGTTGCGATACAGCCATTCGGCGAAGTCTTTTTCCACCTGCTTGTAGTTCGCGGCATTCATCGCGAAGCCGGGCAGGGGGGCGAAGCCCGCGCCAGCGGCCGGGTCGGAGCCGAGTTCCTCGGGCTTGAGGGGAGGCGGCAAGTCCTTGTCCCAATCGATTGCTTCAGGGAGAATGGCATTCACCTTTCGCACCTTGCGGCTGCCATCCACCCCGGTCTTCGCGGACGTGAAGTGGACGGTGCCCACGCGGAGCAGGTGAGGGCGATAAACCACCTCTGAAGCATCGCCTGCGGGAGGGGCAAACTTTTCGACGATGCCATTGCCCACGAGCGGACGAGCTGAGGGTGTCGCAGCGGGTTCGGCGGCCATTCCCGGCATCGCCATCGGATTGGCTCCGGCGGCTGCCTTGGTCTCCTCCTTGCCGCTGCCGAAGGCTGTGCGCTTCGGGTCCATCAGCGCCTTGATGCTGCTGCGGGTGAGAGGCCCGGTCAGGTAGCTCATCACCCAGCGCACGTGGAAGAGCACCGGATGATCCTCGTGCACGTTGTTCATCAGGAAGACCCGGTTTCCCAAGCCGGAGAGCAGCTTCTCCATCTCCCCGCGATCGAATTTCGCGTTCTGTGAGCCGGCGGCTCCTTCCAGCCCATCGAGCACGCGCAGCTTGTCGCGTTCCGTCTGGAGACGACCGAGGAACCAGGTGCCGATGTTCGAGAGCGCCTTGTAGTCCAGATCCACCGGGTTCTGCGTGGCGAGCAAGCAGCCGAGGCCGAAGGCGCGGGCCTGCTTCAGCAGCGTCATCATCGGGCGCTTGCTCGGCGGATTGGCGGAGGGCGGCAGGTAGCCGTAGATCTCGTCCATGTAGAGCAGGGCGCGCAGCGAGGTCGTGCCGCTCTGCGCCCGCATCCAGCCGAGCGTCTGGTTCAGCAGCAGGCTCACGAAGAACATGCGCTCCGCATCGCCGAGATGGGAGATCGAGAAGATCGAGATGCGCGGCTTGCCATCCGGCGCGTGCAGCATCTTCGCGATGTCCAGCGGCGGACCCTCAAGCCAAGTGGCGAAGCCGGGCGAGGCGAGGAGATTGTTGAACTTCAGCGCGAGCGCTTGCCGGTCTTTCGGCGGCAGGAAGCTTTCCAGATCGATCACGCCCACCTTGTCGAAGGCTGGCTTCTGGATGTGGCGGATCAGGGTCTCCAGCGTGATATCGCGCTCCGCCTGCCATTCCTTCTGGAAGATCGTGGAGAGCAGGATCGCTTGCGGACTTTGGATCGGATCGGCATCCACCCCTACCAGCGAGAGCAGGGAGGAGACGGTGCTTTCGATCCGCTCTCCCAGCAGCTCGGCATCGTCCATGATCTCGAAGGGCGGTGCCTCCAGCGAGCTGAGGATGGACACCGGGATGCCCGCCCTCGAGCCGGGGGTGAAGATGTTGATGTCCACCTTCTCCTTGAGCTGGGCGATGCGCTCCGGTGCCTGACCCCAATCGGCGAGGCCCTTTTTCCAAGTCTCCGCGGTCTTCGCGGCGAACTCGTCGGGAGAGACATCCTTCTTCGCGGCATCGTCCTCGTTGATCCACGGGCGGAAGTCAGCTGCGGCGAGATTCGGGAAGGTGAGCAGAAGGTTCGAGATATCGCCCTTCGGATCGATCACGATCGCAGGGATGTTATCCATCGCCGCTTCCTCCAGCAGCGCGAGGCAGAGGCCGGTCTTGCCGGAGCCGGTCATGCCGAGGACCACACCGTGGGTTACGAGGTCCTTCGAGTCGTAGAGCACCAGCTCGCCCTCGGCGGACTTGGTATCCAGATCATACTCGCGGCCTAAGTAGAAGGCACCGAGCTTCTCGTAGTCTGAGACGGACGGGGTCATGACCCGATACTCTAACCAGCCCGATCCGTCTGGCGAGTGGGAAGCATGGCGGCCAACTCATCAGGGACGGAAAAGGGAAGTCCTCCCCTATCCAAAGGGCCCCGAGGCCCCTCAACTCATTGCGGAGAGGAGCCAGGCTCCACCGCGAACTCGATCGTGCGACGGGCCTTGGCCGGTTGGACGCCCGGTTCGGCACGGTAGCGGTTCACTTCGTGAATGGCTTCCTCCTGGAGCTGTTTCGGCGCATCGGTCTTGATCACCTTTGCGTTGCTCGACTTGCCGTCTGTGCCGATCGTGTACTCCACGTCGACGAAATAGGAGGTCTTGGTCGGGTCAATCGGTGGTTCGGCCGCGCAGCCGGCTAGAAGGAGGGCGAGCAGCAGAGCGGGACGGAAGGCGGGTTTCATGAGTGGATGAGTGATCGAGACGCGCCGTGGCGTCAATCGGGTTTCACCTCGTAACCCTTGTAGTAGAAGGTTTGATAAAGGATGCGAGACCTCTTCATGGGAGGAAGCTTGAAGGTTCTCACGGCGCGCACGCTGACCCATTGGAGTTTCAGCGGAGCATCGGAGCGGACCACTTCCGCGTGTTCCACCTTGCCTTCCTTCGTCGCGTACAGAGCCACGGTCACGGTGTAGACTTTCACTCCGTCCACGATTCTGCCGTTGAGGCCCTTCCCGTAGACCGGCTTTAGCGGCTTCGATCCCCAAGTGATCTGGGGTGATAACTCTGCTGCTTCCTCAGGTGCCCGGGTGGAGCAGCTTGCGAGCAGGGCGAGGAAGAGGAGAATGAGTGTCCGGAACATAAGCGGGGGGATTTCGAGATTCTTGTCGCTTCTCGGCGGGCCGCCCCCTATCGTGCCCTGTTGGTTCACGCCTTGGCAAGATCAAGGCCTGGAGTATTGCCAGGCGAGTCTGACAAATTCGGTGGTGATCTGAAACCCGACGAACGGGAACAGTTGCAGAGACACGCGCAAGGCGCGGACCACCGGATGTTATGAAAATGTATGTAGGCAATCTGTCGTTCAAGACGACCAAACAGGACATCGAAGCCCTGTTTTCCCAGCATGGCAAGGTGACCGATGTCCACCTCCCGGTGGACCGCGATAGCGGCCAACCCCGCGGCTTCGCCTTTGTGACCATGGATTCGCCTGCCTCGATGCAGAGCGCGATCACCGCCCTTCACGGCAAGGAACTGGACGGCCGCAATCTCAAGGTGAACGAGGCCCAGGCCCGCGAAGAGCGCGGTGGTGGTGGCGGCGGCGGCTATGGCGGTGGCAAGCCCTCCGGCGGCCGGCGCTACTGAGCGGCTCCCGAGCGATGATCTTCACGGCGGCACTCCTCGCGGGGTGCCGCTTTTTCGTTCCGCGCCGATGCCGGGCGGTGTCCTGCTTCGCCGGTGCTGCGGAGGTGTATCCTCCTCCAAATCACCCAACAGGTTTGAGCGCGGCAATCAGCTCGGCAAGGTCGACTGTGGAAATGGCCGTGGAAGTGTCGCTCAAGCCGTAGGGGAGGATCAGCTTTCCCGCATGTGCCATGGCACCACAGGTATAAACAACGTTGGGGACGTAGCCGTTTCTCACGGGTTCGTCAGGCTCGATCAGCGGCATGACCAGGTGTCCTAGGACGATCGAGGGGTCTTCGAGCTGAAGGAGCATCGCGCCGATGCAATAACGTCGCATCGGCCCGACCCCGTGGGTCAGGACCAGCCACCCGGCTTCCGTTTCGATTGGTGATCCGCAGTTTCCGATCTTGACGGCCTCCCATTCCTCCCGAGGCCGTCGCAGCAGGAGAGCGTCCTGCCAGAGGTGAATGTCATCGGAATACATCAGGAAGAGGTTTTCTTCATCATGACGCGAGATCATCGCATATTTCCCGTGGATCTTCCGGGGGAAGAGCGCCATGCCCTTGTTGCGGGCGGAAGGACCATTCAAGGTCGAAGCCCGGAAGTTCAGGAAGTCTTGGGTTTCCAGTAGCTGTGGCAGGATCGCCCTCCCGTTATATGCGGTGTAAGTGGCGTAGTAAGTCACCGATCCGTCGTCGTTCGTGAAGTGGACGAATCTCGCATCCTCCATGCCATTGCTCTCCGTGGGTGAGGAGGGGAATATGACGCGTTCCGAAAGCGCCACTGCCGGCGTGAAGTCGACCTCGTAATTCACCTCCGCCAGCCACCGCATGCATTCGACCGTGCGCCGCGCTGCCCGGGAGGCCTCGCGCGTGGCACCGCCAGCCGTGCGGATGGCCGAGTTCATTTCACTACGGGTGAAGCGGTCCCCCAGCGATTGCATTAGCTCGCGGGTCCACACGCTGTCGAAGTCCATTTCGTGAAGTTTGTGGAAGAAGGTGACGCGTCGGAAGGAAGGATCCGCTTTCAGATCCGGAGCGGTCACGAATCGGGAAGGCTCCTCCATCACAATGGTATGGTCGCCACGGATGATACCGGTGCGAAAGGCTATGGACGAAATGTGGCCTTCTCCCGTGGCACGGAGGCTCATGATGAAGCGGAGCTCGCCTGTGCTCAGACCTCCTTGGTCGGGGTGGGGAACTATCGAAGGGTTGAAGAGAGCGGCGGACTCCAAAGCATATTCTCCGGAGAACAATGCACCGATGTAAAGTCGGCGCTCATCGGAGAGCGAGTCGTTGTGCGGTACGTGTCCCTTGATCTTGTCATAGTGCCGCAGCCAAACCTTCCCGAGCCCCTGATGTCTTGCATCGAAATGGACATGGAGTTGCTGGAGCCGGGTGGCGATCTCATCTTCGCTGAGCACCATTGCCCTCTCGATAATCCGGAGGATCGAACTGCGATCTCCCGGAATGAAGGCACGAACGAGAACGCGGGAGTTGTTCGGGCGGATGTGAATCCCCGTGGAGACGGGTGAGATCGGGGTCATGAAAGGGCAGCGGAAATGCGGTGTTGTCGGCTCAGATCGATTCGCGACAGATGGAATGCGAGCGTCGATTCGGCTCCTTGGTTCTGATTGATATGATCTCTCAGGAGGGCGTCGCGGCATCCTCCGGAACTCTCGTCGTAAAGTGGTAGACCAAGATCGTTGCGGCCAAGGAACCATTCGAAGCAACGCAAGGCATGGCCGGACCAAGCTACGTCACCAGTGACTTCGTACGCAGCGGTGCAGGCGGAGATGATTGCGTGTGCTTCCACCGGCTGTTGGTCGAACCGGGCCTTTTCGCCTTCGCGTGGCCAGAAGCCATGGCAGCCTATCGGTGAAAATTGTCCGCCGTCCCCCGTTTGCTGTTCGATTAGCCAAGCCAGCGAGCTGAGGCCGATCTCCACCGCCGGGGCTTTTCCGGAAATGATGAGGGCATGGGGTAGCTTCGCATTGTCGTAGGTGGCGATACGTTCGAACCAACGCCAGCCGGGACCGGAATTGGCGTGGAAGAGATCAATTAGCCGGGCTACCAGAATATCTTGCATCCTGGCTACCTCCCGGTCCCCGGTGAAGGCTCGCAAGTACTCGTGGATGGCCACCAAGGTGAAAGCCCAAGCCCGCGGCGAGCTGAAGTGCTTTACCGCAGGCAGTCCTCGCTGGAAAAGGAGGGCGCAGAGATTGCGATAGCCTTCGTTTGCAGAGCGGCCCAGAGCGGTACCCGCTGCCCAGAGCGCCCGGGCGTGGCTATCTTCGGAGCCTTTGCTCTCCAGCCACTGCCGCTCGTGATTCATGAAGTTCCGAAAGCGGCGCGTGTTTGCATCAAAGGCATACCAAAGGAAGGCCAGATAGGTGCTCGCCAGCGCATCGATTCTCGTGTCCGCTCCGTGTTCTTCCTGATGGAGGATCGTGAAGATGAAGGCCCGCGCATTGTCATCGGTGCAGTAAGCCTCGTGATAGTTCGGTACGTTGTAGATCGCGTGCTGGAAAATTCCCGTGTGATCGGTCATCCGGAAGAGGTGGTCCAGTTTCGCAGGTGGGACGGCGTAGCGCTCCCGCGTGGACTCGCGTTCTTCCATCGCGGAGGAGGACATCGCGCTCAGACCCGCACGTGCCAGATCGAAACTCTCCATGTAGCGCCGGGCCACGTGCGGCCAAGTCATCTTGCGGCCTTCCTTCCAGGCCTTTTTCCGCATCGCGGTCATCCGGGTGGGATGCTTCAGGAGATCGTTCACCGCGGTGGCGATCGCTCCAGGGTCGGCGAAGGGGACAAGCACTCCCCGCTCCTCAGCAAGCAGTTCCAAGGCATGCCAGTAGGGCGTAGAGATGATCGCCTTTCCCGCGCCGAAGGTGTAGGCCAGCGTTCCAGACGTGATCTGTTCCTCGTTCCGGTAGGGAGTGATATAGATGTCCGCCCCGCCAATGAACTCTTTGAGCTCTTCCATCGAAACGAAACAGTCATGGAAAACCACCTGGTCCTGCACTCCCAGTTGCCGCGCCAGCGCCTGGAGTCCTTCGCGGTACGCTTCTCCTTGGCTCGCGATCAGGTGAGGATGAGTGGCCCCTACCACCAAATAGACGACATCCGGGTTCTCAACCAGAATGCCAGGCAGTGCCTCGATTGCGGATTCTATCCCCTTGTTCGGAGAGAGAAGGCCGAAGGTGAGCAGCACTGTTTTTCCCTCGGCATTGAAGATGTCCTTGTAGAAATTCGAGTCCACAAAGGGCATGTCGATCACGCCGTGGGGGATGAGGTCGATCTTGTCACGCTCGATCCCGTAAGTTTCCACGAGCAGACGTAGCCCCCGCTCCGCCATTACAATGAAGCGTCGCGAGAGTTGGTCGAGCCGTTCCATTACGTGGCGTTGCGCCGGATCCGGCTCTTTCAAGACGGTATGGAGCGTGGTCACCACGGGCTTCTTCAGCTGGTCCAGAAAGCCTAACAGGTGCGCTCCGGCCGGGCCGCCGTAGATACCGAACTCATGTTGGAGAGAGACAACCTCCACATTGTTGATGTGAAGGAACTCGGCCGCTCGGGTGTAGGATTCGGGATCGTTCTGATCGATTACGAAGCGTACCCTGGTGGGATAGTCATAGCCCTCCGCCCGATCGTTCATTGCTCCTGCAAAGCAACTCGTTGCAGGAAATTCAGAAGCGATTGCCTCGCAGATATCGGCAGTAAACGTGGCGATGCCGCATCTCCGCGGCGGATAATTGCCGATAAAGGCGATATGACGGGTCGACAAAGCAACTTTCATGGCGGGCGAAATCGAAATGATCTCGCGCTCTCCATGGCGGCGGAATCCGAGGATCCCGACAAAAGGCCCTTAGCCCCTTACGAAACGAATTACAGTAGCCGCGATGCGACCGGTAACAAGGAATATCGCGACACCTGATGCCTACTGCCTGCCGCTCAGGCAGAGCTTGATCCGGTCTTCGAGGAAATTGGTGACGGAGGACAGCGAGCGCTTTCCCGATTGCGGGGACTCGAAGATCGAGCCGTTCTCCGGCTCCGCACTGCCGTTTGGCCCCGGCTCGATGAACATCACGTAGCGCGGGAAGCGGCTTGGCAGCCACACGATCTCCGGGGATTTGATGAAGGTCTTCACCAGCTCCTCCACTTCGGGGCGCTTCGTTTCTGGGATGGAATCGTTCAGGGTGATTTTCACGGGAGTGCAGTGGGAAATCCCGGCCGGGGGTGCCAAGGGGTCCGCCATACGACTTGGCGGAAAGGGTAGCGAGGTATTTCGCGGAAATTCACGCTGCCCGGCGCGAATCCCTTACCACTTCAAGGCCGGGAAATCGTCCTTCGCTTCCATCCGGAGCAGGAAAGCCTTTGCCTCCAGCCCGCCTGCGAAGCCGGTGAGCTTCCCGTTCGAGCCGATCACGCGGTGGCAGGGCGCGACGATGGAGATCGGGTTCTTGCCATTCGCCGCGCCGACGGCCCGTACCGCGCCCGGACTGCCAACCTGCTTCGCGATCTCCGCATAGCTGCGGGTTTCGCCGAAGGGGATGGTGGTGAGTGCTGCCCAGACCTTTTTCTGGAAATCGGTGCCTTTGAATGCGAGGGGCAGGGTAAAGCGCTCCAGCTTGCCGGCGAAGTAGGCGTGCAACTGCTTCTCCGCTTCGACCAAGACGGGATGCTCGGGCTTCTCTGCCATCGGCCCCAAGCGCACCCGTTCAGGTGGATCGTTCTCCCAGAGGATCGCGGCTAGGGCATCGTCCTCCGCTACCAACGTGAGTGTGCCCACGGGTGAGTCCATGGTTTTGTAGAAAGTGCTCATGGCCTCACTATGCCCATTTGAAGAGATGCTGCTGGCCGTTTTCGGACATCAGGGCAAATTTAATCGCGTGTCCGAAAACGGCCAGCACGGGTGCGGGCTTTGGGGTTATGCTACTCCGATGATTGATCCCGCCGCTGCTTACAACGCGATGAGTTCGCGCGATCCCCGCTTCGATGGAGTCTTCTATGTCGGCGTCACTTCCACGGGGATCTATTGCCGGCCGATCTGCACGGTGAAGGCCCCGAAGCCGCAGAACTGCCGCTTCTTCGAGAGTGCGGAAGCGGCGGAGAAGGCAGCCTTCCGGCCTTGTCTGCGTTGTCGCCCGGAGCTGGCCCCGGGGAATGCACCGGTGGATAGCGCGCATCGCATCGCCCAGCTCATCGTGCACCGCATGAACGAGGGGCTTACCGATGAAGGCGCGAATTTGGAGGAGATCGCCGCGCAATTCGGGATCAGCTCGCGACAGCTTCGTCGCATCGTGCAAAAGGAGCTCGGGGTCTCGCCGATCGAGCTGATGCAGACGCGCCGCCTCCTGCTGGCGAAGCAGCTCCTCACCGAGACCAAACTGCCGGCTACCGAGATCGCATTTGCCAGTGGCTTCTCCAGCTTGCGGCGTTTCAATGATGCCTTCAGTGCCCGCTATCGCATGCCGCCCACGCGCTTGCGCAAGGAATCGGCGGAGGGTGAGACGGATTGGAAATTGTCGGATACTTCCACGCTGCAGCTTGGCTACCGGCCGCCCTATGACTGGGATGGAATTCTCGCGTTCTTGAAAGGCCGCGCGATCCGGGAAGTGGAGCATGTCGCGGAGGATCGCTACGCGCGTACCATTCGCCTCGGGAAGCACAGCGGTTGGGTCCGCGTCACGCATCTGGCGGGGAAGCATGCGCTGGCGGTGGAGTTCACGAACTCGCTGTCGCCGGTGCTGCCCGCGTTGCTGGGGCGGCTGAGGAATCTCTTCGATCTGAGTGCCAGGCCGGATGTGATCGCGGCGCATCTGAGGAAAGATCCGCTTCTGAGGGAGGGCGTGAAACGAAATCCGGGACTGCGCGTCCCCGGTGCCTTCGATGGCTTCGAGATGGCGTTGCGGGCGATCCTCGGCCAGCAGATCACGGTGAAGGCGGCCACCACGCTTTCGTGCCGCTTCGCCGAAGCCTTCGGGGACGAAATCGAGACTCCGCTGCCGGAGCTGTCACGTCTTTCACCGCTGGCTTCACGGGTCGCTGTTGCCACCGTGGACGATGTGGCGAAGCTCGGGATCGTGAGCGCGCGCGCGAAGAGCATTATCGCGATGGCCCGTGCCTTCCACATGGACGGTTTGCAGCTCGAACCCGGCGCAAATCCGGAGGCTGCGGTGGAGCGGTTGGTGGCCCTGCCGGGCATCGGGCCGTGGACGGCTCACTACATTGCGATGCGCGCTTTGCGTTGGCCGGATGCTTTTCCGAAGGAAGACATCGCGGTGCGAAATGCGCTCGGCCGCGTGAGTGCGAAGGAGGCGGAGAGGCTGTCCCAGCGCTGGCGGCCATGGCGCAGCTACGCGGTGCTGCATCTGTGGCGGAGTTTATCGGCGCAAGCGGCCTGATTGAATGCGGCCCTCTGCATTGGCCTGCCAGAACTCAAAGCCGGTGAGATCGAGACAGGTGAGTTCTCCTCCCTTGGTAATCCCGGTATCGATACAAATGGTATGCCCGAGGTCGGTTATTCTCCCGAACTCGTTGCGGGTGTGACCGCAGATCACGGTTCTCCCCGATTGATGGGGTAGAGCCATGGACAGGGTCATCCATTGCAGGCGTTCGGACTCTTCCTCGGCAGGAGACATGGAAGATCTGATTCCGCCATGAACGAAGATGAAGTCATCCGTCTCGTGCCAGTTCACGCAGGTGTTCTCTAAGAAGTACCAGTGGTGGAAGGGCACGACACGGATGAGCTCCTCGCTACTGCCAGCACCGTAGCTCGCGAGGGAGTTCTGCCCCGCGAGGGTTTCCCAGACCAGGAACTTGGTGGGGTCGAGATGCGCATCAAGAAAGATCTGATCGTGATTGCCGCGAAGGAAGATGGTGCGCGGGCGCGATGCGAGAGAGCAGAGGATCTCGAGGGTGCCTTTTACGTCCGGGCCTTTGTCCACATAATCGCCGAGGAAGATCAGCCAGTCGCCATCGGAGAGCGGAATGCTAGCAAGCAAAGCCTCCAACGCACGGGTGTGGCCGTGGATGTCGCCGATGGCGAAAACTTTAGAACCCACGCTGGATTCCAGATCTGACACGGGTTCAGCCACGTTGATCGACCGTGGAAGGTTTTTCGTGGATGAGCCCCCGAAGGGCGGCATGTGTATCGGATAGCATCGCATCTTCCCGGATCACCTGATCTGCCAGCGCGCGCGCTTCGCGGAGGAGTGCGGTATCCGCGAGGAAGTCCGCGAACCTGATATCGCCCAAGCCGCTTTGCATGGTGCCCAGCACATCGCCGGGGCCGCGCAGGCGCAGGTCTTCCTCCGCGATCACGAAGCCATCCGAAGTCTTCTCCATCACTGCCAGCTTCTCCATGCCCTCGGCGCTTTTGCCGTCGGTGAGGAGGATGCAGTAGCTCTTGTGCTCGCCGCGCCCGATGCGGCCGCGGAGCTGGTGGAGCTGCGCGAGCCCGAAGCGCTCCGCATGATGGATGATCATGAGATTCGCATTCGGGACATCCACGCCGACCTCGATCACGGTGGTCGCGACCAAGGCCTGGGTTTCGTTGTCACGGAAGCGCCGCATCACATCCTCCTTCTGCTCGGGGTCGAGCTTGCCGTGGACCATACCCACCTTGAATGCCGGAAGCCGCTTCTGCCATTTCTCGAAAGCTTCGGTGGCGGACTCGGCCTTCAGGGTCTCGCTCTCCTCCACGAGCGGATAGACCAGATAAGCCTGCCTGCCGGCGTCGAGCTGGTCCTTCACGAACTTGGTGATCTCGGTCTGCTTCGCGGTGGTGCGCAGCGCGGTGACCATCTTGCCGCGTCCAGCCGGGCGTTCATCCAGGATCGAAACGTCGAGGTCGCCGTAGATGGTCATCGTTAGCGTCCGCGGGATCGGTGTGGCGGTCATGACCAGCACGTCGGGCGTGATCCCTTGGGCGATCAGTCGCGAGCGCTGGGTGACGCCGAACTTGTGCTGCTCGTCGATCACCACCAGTCCGAGGTCTTGGAAGGCGACCTTGTCGTAGAGCAGCGCATGCGTGCCGATCAAAACCTGTGGCGTGCCCTCGAGTGGGAGGTGGGTGCCCTCTTCCTTGGCGGCGGTCTTCAGCATCACCCGCACGCCCAGTGGCTCCAGCCATTTGCGGAAGGTCAGGAAATGCTGCTCGGCGAGGATCTGAGTGGGCGCCATCAGCGCGGCTTGGACACCGGAGTCGATGGCCAGCAGCATCGACGCCATGGCCACGAAGGTCTTGCCCGAGCCCACATCCCCTTGAAGCAAGCGGTTCATGGGGCGCGGCTCGCGCATGTCCGCCACGATCTCCTTGATCGAGCGCTTCTGAGCGCCGGTGAGGTCGAAGGGAAGGGTCTCGTAGAAGCGCTTGAGCAAGCTCGTCTTCGTGCCGAGAACGCGACCGGTGTGTTCGTGGTTGCGGGCGCGCCGCCAAACCACATTGAGCTGCAGCGCGAAGAACTCCTCCAAGGCAAAACGCCGCCGCGCCGCCTCCGCCTGCTCGACCGCTTCCGGGAAATGCACTTCCCGATATGCCTCGTGACGCGGGTAGCTCGGATCGACATCGAAGGCGGGCGCAAGGGCCAGCGGGTCCATCGCTCCTAACAGCTCGTGGACGATCTCGCGCAATCTCCGCTGGGCGATGCCGGAAACATTCCGGTAGATCGGCACCATGCGCTCTAGGTGGATCGAGGGGCCGCCATCGAGCCGGATCACCTCGAACTCCGGGTGGTCGATCACCAGCTTGCCGCCGGAGTCCTTCGGCTTGCCGTAGACGATCACCTCCTGCCCGGCGGCGACCATCTTGTGGATGAAGGGCATGTTGAACCAGCGGCAGGTCACCTTGCCGGAGCC
This sequence comes from Luteolibacter rhizosphaerae, assembly GCF_025950095.1. Classification (NCBI taxonomy): domain Bacteria; kingdom Pseudomonadati; phylum Verrucomicrobiota; class Verrucomicrobiia; order Verrucomicrobiales; family Verrucomicrobiaceae; genus Neoluteolibacter; species Neoluteolibacter rhizosphaerae. Next base: position 468,118 of record NZ_JAPDDR010000003.1, read on the forward strand.
GAAGACCCCGCCGGTGCCATCCATCACCACGGCCTCGTAGAATTTCCGCCGCGGGCCGAAGGCGCGCTTCATCGAATCCACCACCGTGCCCCGCAGGCAGACCGCGGGTCCCCCGGCTTGGGCGGGAAAAGCATCGAAACGCCGCCGGTCCTCGTAGCGGCGCGGCAGCCAGTCGAGCAGATTGCCCGCGCGATGGAGGCCCGCGGTGGCGAGCGAGATGACTTCCTTCGGGACAAGGAAGCCGACAGACGCGAGCGGAGCGGACGGGACGATCAAAAGGGCAGCCTCCGGGGCGGGGTTACTTCACTTCGATCTGCTTGCGATCGCTCACATGGAGCACCTCGCCCAGTTCCGCCGGTTCCTTCCTGAAGGCACCGGAGACCACCACGCGCTTCCCCTTCAGGGCCTCCAGTTCCTTCGTGTCGAAACCCGGGGTTTTCTGGTCGAGCGGGTGGGCGATCCAGCGTGGCTTGCCATCCACCTCCAACTCCATGCAGCGATATTTGCCTTGGTCCTTCACGGACTTGACCGTGCCGGCGAGCTGGGTCTTGGGATCATTCACCACGGCTACCGGCAGTGCGGTGGCCTCGCTACCGGCCTGCGTCTTGCGCGCACCGAAGTCGAGAGCGCTGGCGGCAGCCGGCTCCTTGGCCGCCGCGATCTCAGCTGCCCTTCCGCCGCGGAGCTTGAAGAAATAGAAAGCACCCGCCCCGGCCCCGGCGACCAGCAGGAAGGCGAGAAGCACCGGCACCAGCGAGCTGCTTTTCTTCACCGGCTGTGGGGCCTGTTTCTTCGCGGCCTTCATCGGGATGGTCGGCACCGAGCCGGAGGCAGCAGGCTGACCGACGATACTGAGCGGTTCGTGGAGCGCTTGGAGCGCTTCGTCCAGCGACCAGCGGTTGGGATTCGTGCGCACGGAGCCCACCCATACGCCGAGCCCTTCCCCGGCGGCGGCCGGTTGCTTGCCGCGCCAGTGAAGGGCTTTCTCGGCTAGCTCGGCCAGAGGGAGTAAGCCACCGCGTTTTTGCGGGCTGGCCAGCCATTTCATCGGGCAGATCCAGAAAGTTACCATCTCGCCCTCGACCGGCAGCACGATGGATTCCGGGGTGGCTTCCACCCAGACGGCTTCCTCGCCGAAGGCCCCAGCGAGAGCTTGGGATGCCTCGATCGCGTGGGAAATCAGCGCCTTGGTCGAGCCAGGGCTAAGGGCCCGGGATCTCAGTAGTTCCGAAAGACGTTGACCTTCAACCCATTCGGTGACGAGGAAAGGCATGCCGTCCACGGGGTCGCAGCCGCCGTCGAGGATGGTGCGCAGGGTGGGGTGGCGCAGCTCCTTCACGCGGTCCAGAGCGGCCATGTAGGCGGCGCGCTCGGCCTCCTGCAGGCCGCCGCCATCGGGGCCGTAGGGGAAAAAGCGCCGGAGCACGACGGATCGCCCGGTATCCCGCTCCTCGGCATGGAAAACCACGCCGCTCGCGTCCTGCGCCAGGATGTCCAGAATCTCGTATCGTCCAGCCACTCGCCCTGCACTACCAGAGTCCCGGCGGCTTCGCCAATACCTCCGTCACTTCCCGGACTTTCTTTTTCCGTGATTTCCGCGTATTTAGTGCTTTCCTCCGCCCGCCCGAGAGTCCGTCCCGTCTGCCATGCCTACTTCCCTGACCCGCAATTTCTCGATCATCGCCCATATCGACCACGGGAAGACTACCCTTTCCGACCGCTTGATGGACGCTACCAATACGGTGGCCCAGCGCGATCAGCAGGCCCAGCTTCTCGATGCCATGGACCTCGAGCGCGAGAAGGGCATCACCATCAAGAGCCACCCGGTGGCGATGGAGTACAAGGCGAAGGACGGGAAGACGTACAAGCTCAACTTGCTCGATACCCCGGGCCACGTCGATTTCTCCTATGAGGTCGCCCGCTCGCTGGCCGCCTGTGAGGGCGCGATCCTGATGATCGATGCCGCGCAAGGCGTGGAGGCCCAGACTGTGGCAAACCTGCACCTGGCGCTTGAGCAGAATCTCACGATTATCCCGGTCCTCAACAAGATCGACCTTCCCGCGGCGGACGTCGAAAAGTGCCGCAAGCAGTTGGAGGACATCCTCGCCATCCCGGGGGAAGATGCGATTCCCGCATCCGCCAAGCAGGGCATCGGGATCGAGGAAATCCTGGAAGCCGTCGTGCAGCGCGTGCCGGCCCCGGTGGAGAATCCGGACAAGCTCCTGCGCGCCTCCGTTTTCGATTCGATCTACGATACCTACCGTGGCGTGGTCTCCTACGTTCGGGTTTTCTCCGGCAGCGTGAAGAAGGGCCAGCGCGTGAAGCTGATGGCCACGAACAAGACTTACGAGGTCAAGGAAGTGGGCGTCTTCACGCCGAAGATGACCGCCCGCGAAAAGCTGGTGGCCGGCGATGTGGGCTACGTCATCGCGAACATGAAGTCCGCGGACGAGGCCAAGATCGGTGACACCCTCACCGACAACACTCATCCCTGCCCCGAGCCGCTGCCCGGTTACAAGGAGATCCAGCCGATGGTCTTCTCCGGGATCTACCCGATCGACGCTTCCGACTACGAGTCGCTCAAAACCGCAATGGGCAAGCTGCAGATCAACGATGCGGCCTTCACCTACATGTCGGAAAGCTCCACCGCGTTGGGCTTCGGCTTCCGCTGCGGCTTCCTCGGCCTGCTCCACATGGAGATCATCCAGGAGCGCCTGCGCCGGGAGTTCAACATGGACGTGATCTCCACCTACCCGTCCGTGATCTATCAGGTCACGAAGACGAACGGGGAAGAGGTCATCGTGGACAATCCCTCGTTCTTCCCCGAGCAGCAGACCATCCAGGAGGTGCGCGAGCCGCTGGTGAAAGTCTTCGTCATGATCCCCGGCGACTACATCGGCGACATCATGTCGCTGGTGATGGAGAAGCGCGGCGAGGTCGAGCATACCGAGACGATCGATGACACCCGCGTGATGCTGACCTGTCTGCTGCCGCTGGCGGAGATCCTCGTCGATTTCAACGATCGCCTGAAGTCCTGCACGCGCGGCTACGGTTCGATGGACTACGAGCACGCCGGCTACCGTGCCGCGAACATGGTGAAGATGGAGATGATGATCGCCGGTGATCCCATTGAGGCTTTCGCCACCATCGTCCACCGCGAGAAGGCGGAAGGCTACGGCCGGGCGCTTGCCGCCCGTCTGAAGGACGTCATCCCGAACCAGCTCTTCGTGGTGGCCATCCAGGCCTGCATCGGCGGTAAGATCATCGCCCGCGAAAGCATCTCCGCCATGCGCAAGGACGTGACCGCCAAGTGCTACGGCGGTGACATCTCCCGCAAGCGCAAGCTGCTGGAGAAGCAGAAGGAAGGTAAGAAGAAGATGAAGGCGATCGGGAAGGTGAACATCCCGCAGGACGCCTTCATCAAGGTGCTGAAGAGCGGGGATTGATCCCGCCGCTCCCAGCCCGGACCGGTGCTTGGTGAAATTTCGATGAAGCTCTCATCGGAGCGTTGAATTGACTTTATCGGCGCGGACCTGTGGCGAACACAGGGGCGACATGAGACACGTCCTCCCCCTCGCTGCTTGCCTGCTTCCGCTCGTCTTCAGCTCCTGTGCTACCAAGTGGACCGAAGCCCAGAAAGCCCAGGTCAGCTCTCTATCCGTGGCGCCGAGTGTTGCCCCCGACGGCTACAAGCCGCCGATCGGCAACGAAGTTCATTCGGCCCCGATCATCACCGTCGGCGGTGGTAGCTTCGCGGCCGGTGCGGCGGCAGGAGCCGGTGCCCAGTTGATCGTGGAGATCGCCGCCTTGGCTCAGCAGAAGATGTTCGAGAGCAACTATGCCGATGCCATTTCCCGGGCACCCGGCACTGTTCCCGGCGATCTCTCGAGCCGTGTCCACAAGGAGGTGTCGAAGTCTCTGGGCGCTCATCCCTTCCTGAAGGGCAAGGTCAACAATGCCTCTCCGAACCGCTTCGTCGTCACGGTGGAAACCTTCCGCTACACGCGTGCGGGCAAGGATGGGGACGTGTTGGTCACGCCCGCGATCAGCGGCAAGTTCGAGCTGCTTGGCGCGGATGGGAAGAAGCTCCTTTCCACTCCTTATGTGGCAGTCGGGAAGACGGCCAAATCCATGAATGCCTTTGTGGCGGACAAGGCTCTCGCCAGCCGGGCCTTCGACGAGGCCATCATGCGGATCGGCCTGAGGGCGCGTAATGCCGTCGAGGTGAAGTTGGGCGAAACCCCCACCAAGGAAGCGCCTTAACCGGATCATTCCCGGGCGAATCGCCGGAGGAAGAGAAAGAAAACTGTTGATCATACCAACCGGTTGGTCTAGTGGTCCGTCCGTGTCCATTCCCGAGTCCAAGGAACGCCTGATCGCAGCAGCCAAGGAGCTGGTGCTGACCTATGGCTACGCCGGGATGCGGGTGGATGCAGTCTGCGAAAAAGCGGGGCTGACCAAGGGCAGCTTCTACCACTTCTTCAAATCCAAGGAGGAAATCGGGATCGCGATCCTCGAGTGGTCGGCCCGGAAGGGCGGCGAGATTCTGAGCAATGGCCCCCATGCGACGATTAAAGATCCGGTGGAGCAGGCCTTCGCCTTCCTGAAGCATGTGGAGGACTCCTCCGAAGCGCTGTGGGCGAACGGCTGCATCCTCGCGAGCTTCTCAATGGAACTGGCGGACACCAGCGACAAGCTGAACCAGGTCGTGGTCGGAATGTTCACCCAGGTGGTGGACTTCTTCGCTTCTTACTTCGTCCCGATCGCGGAGCGCTGGCCGGAACTTCCCTCCGCCCAAGACCTCGCCAATGAGTACCTCTCGCTGCTGGAAGGCTCGATTATCTTCGCCAAGGTCTATCGCGATTCCGCCCGCATTTCTTCCGCGCTGAGGGCTTTCCGCATCAACCTTGAACGCCTGACGATGGTAGCAGTCTGACTTTTTTCGGCCTCCGGACCATACCAACCGGTTGGTATTTCCATTCTCCTGGTTCATCCCACCCTCCCAAACTCGTCCAAAAGCGAACCATGAACTCGACACTCGAAATCCAAGAACAACGCACCGAACTCCGCATGGACCTCCTTGAGGCCTTTGCGGGCAAGATGATGAATGAGCTGGGGGCGGCCGTGAGTGGCGCTCTCGTGATCCTCGGCGACCGCTTGGGGATCTATGAAGCACTCGCCAAGACCGGCCCGGTAAGCTCCATCGGCTTGGCGCAAGCTACCGGCCTCGACGAGCGCTACCTGCGCGAGTGGCTGGCGGCCCAAGCCGCCTCCGGCTACATCGAATGCAATCCCGGCGAGGGCTTCTTCTGGCTGAACCCCGAGCAGGCCGCCGTCTTCGCGATGCCGGACCATCCGGCGACCATGATCGGCGGTTTCTACACCATGGCATCCGCCTACCACGACGAGCCGAAGGTGGAGGAAGCCTTCAAGACCGGGAAAGGGATCTCGTGGGCGGATCACCACAACTGTCTCTTCTGCGGGGTGGACCGCTTCTTCCGCGCCGGCTACGCGGCGAATCTGGTATCTTCGTGGATTCCCTCCCTTGATGGTGTGGAAGCCAAGCTCAAGGCCGGTGCCAAGGTGGCAGACGTGGGTTGCGGACACGGTTCCTCGACCGTGCTGATGGCGAAGGCCTTCCCGAATTCCTTCTTCACCGGCTTCGACATCCACGAGGAATCGATCAAGGCGGCCCGCGGCCATGCCGAGGATGCAGGCGTGAGCAACGTCCGCTTCGAAGTGGCCACCGCGAAGGACTTCCCGGGCCACGACTACGATCTGGTGACGGTCTTCGATGCCTTGCACGACATGGGTGATCCGGTCGGCGCGTCCATCCACATCCGCCAGGCGCTGCATAAGAACGGCACATGGATGATCGTCGAGCCCATGGCCGGTGATAGCTTGGCGGAGAATCTCAATCCGCTGGGACGTCTCTACTACAGCGTCTCGACCATGGTCTGCACGCCCGGCTCGAAAAGCCAGGAAGTGGGACTCGCCCTCGGTGCCCAAGCCGGGGAGAAGCGCTTGCGTGCGGTCATCCAAGAAGGTGGCTTCACCCGCTTCCGCCGCTCCACCCAGACCATGGTGAACATGGTGCTGGAGGCTCATCCTTGATTCGTAATGGAGTCCCGCCGAGATACCGGCGGCGCTCCATGCTCCCTCATGTCCGAGTCAATCCGGCGTTTCGCATTCGACCTGACTCGCGGATTCGCTAGATGCTCTTTCCGGTGAGCCGCTTGATCCGGAATCGATATCTTTCGCTGCTGTGGGTGCTGCTTTCCATGGTGGCGGTGCAGAGGCTGCCTGCCCATGTCGTGAGCCAGTTGTATGGCGAGCTTCAAGAGTCGGATGGCTCATGGAAGCTGGAAATCCTCTTTGATGCCGGGTTTGCCGATCCGAAGTTGCGCGACGATCTGGAGGCGCCGCAGCCGACCCGCGAGTGGCTGGTGGGATTGCCTTCCGGGCAGCAGCAGCAACTGTGTCGCGAGGCCGAGATCTATCTTCGCGAATCCCTGAGCTTCCGCACCTCAGGTCAGCCGCTGGATTGGAAGGTCTCCTACCCGGACTTCCATGTTACGCCGCCGAGCTTTCCTTCCTTGCTCAACGATGGCGCTTACTTCCGCATCCTGATCGAACCGGTCGCTCCGGCATCCGGGGAGGTCACGGTGGCGATGGCGGGCGGGAAACATCCCGATCTGGTGGTGAAGCTCCCGGGCGGAGCGGATGGTGGCAACTACCTGACCGTGGCCCCCGGCGCGGAAACCCGACTGGTAAGCAGCACTCCCGCGGATCCTGTGGAGAGCAGGACGCCGATCTCCGTGGCCTTCACCCAAGGCGTGCTCCATGTGGTGCCGGAAGGGCTGGATCACATCCTCTTCGTGCTCGGCATCTTCCTACTCCAGCGGCGTTGGAAGCCGCTGCTCCAGCAGTCCCTCGCTTTCACCGCGGCCCACACGCTGACGCTGGGCCTCGCTGCCGCCGGCTTCGTGAAAGTGCCGGGCTCGATCGTCGAGCCGATCATCGCGCTGAGCATCACCGCGCTTGCGGTGGAGAATCTCTTCGTCACCGAGGCGAAGCCGTGGCGTCTCGCGCTCGTCTTCGTGTTCGGCCTCGTGCACGGCCTTGGCTTCGCCGGCGTGCTTTCCGCCTGGATTCGCCCCGGGGAAGGATTCCTGCCCACCCTGATCTCGGCGAATGTCGGCGTCGAGGTCGGTCAGGTCATCGTGCTGGCCGCGGCATGGATCCTCACCATGGGATGGAGCCGCAGCCGGGCATGGCCGCACTTCCGGCGCTGGAGCTGCGTGGCGCTCGCCTGTGCCGGCCTGTTCTGGTTCGTCGAACGCGTGAGCTGGCTCGCTTAGTCCTCTTCCTCCTCGTCGTCGACGTAGTCTTCATCCTCATCGGGAAGACCCGGGGAGGCAGCACCGAATTCAATGTCCACGCGCTTCTTCTTCCAGGCCTTGGAGATTGCCTCTTCCATCTCCTCGTAGCTCCGGCCGTCGAGAAGCACCTTCAGCGCCGCGTCGCCGCTCTTGCCATCGCGGAGCGACTTCAGGAACTCCTTCATGCGGGCCGCGTCACCTTCTCCGTCGAGGTGGAGGAAGTAGGTGGTGAGGATTAGCCCGAAGCCGTAGTTGAAATTCGCGCGCTGGCCAGTGAATTGGCCATAGCTCATCTTGAAGAAGCTCTCGAGCGATGGCGCCTTGATCTTCTCGCCGAGCGCACGCCCGTGGGTGTCGTCCTTCCCGTAGCCGGTGGCGTAGGCCACGATGTCGTCGAAGTTCGACTTCACCTTGAAAATGCCCGCCCGGTAGGGAGTAGCCGTGGTGTATTCGGCGATCCCTTCGCTGAACCAACCCATGGCACCCTTCTCGAAATACGCGGAGGGAGAGAGTTGGTGGGTCAGCTCATGCACCAAGGTGCCATTGGCCTTGTCGCGATCAAGGATGTAGCCGCTGCCCATCGGGCGAACGCCCAAGCTCGTGAGCGGGACCATCACCACGCCGCGGCCTGGCATGAAGACTCCGGCGCTGGTAGGCGGCCCGCCTGCCTTCACGTAGCTCTCCTTGGTCTCGAAGAGCAGGATTTGATACTTGCCGTCCGTCTTCTTGCCGCCTGAAACCCCGAGGGGCAGCGCCCGGCAGTAGAGGTAGGTGGATTCGAACATGACGGCGAAGCCCTTCACCACCGACTGGGCCAAGCGCACGTCGCAAACGAAGCGGTAGTTCGCGCTTTCGTAGATGAAGCGCTTCGCCTCCTTGTCCTCCGTCATCGTTTCGATCTTCGGATCCTCGGTGAACTGGATCTTGTCCGGCCACGGCGCGTCGAAGTTTTCGCTATCGTCATCCTTGGAGGCGGACTTCGGAGTTTCCTTTTGCGCGGGCTTGTCGCCGGTGGTCTTGAGGTAGTCCAGATCCGCCGCGGAGAGACGAGCGAGCGGCAGGGTGACGACCTTCTGGTTGCTGTCCAATTTCAGCGTGACCTCCGTCGAGGTGGCGGACACCAGTTCGGCTTCGAGGGTACGGCCTTGCGTGTCGGTCCATGTCCGCGCCCAGGCGGGTGCGGATAGCAGACATAGGGCGGCAAGCAGGGGCAGCTTGTGAATCTTGGGGTTCACGAGTTGATAAGAGAGGAGTGAAGCGGGGGCCCGCTAAAGGCGGAGCGGGAGGCGGAACTTTTCTAAAAAACGCAGGGAATCAATCGAATTACGACAAATGAACGGTGAAAAAACCGTGAAGTCGGGGCGGAACATAGGCCGTGAAAATGCGGAATGGTGATGTCATGCCCCTATCATCCCCCGTATCATAAGGTCGCGGATAGGAGGGGCCCCCGGTCCGGCCGACGAGGGAAATGAGGCTTGAAGCCGGACCGCCTCCGGTGGATGGAGGGGCAGCAGCATGAGCCGACCGCCCCGCTCCCTTCACGATCTCGGACTCCACGAGATCGCCGGGGAGCTGTCTTCTGCCGGAATCAATCCGCACCATGCCAAGGCGCTTTGGCGCGCTTTCCAGCGGGAGAACTCCCTGGATCTGGCAAGCCGCGACTTCTCTCCACCCCTGAAGCGCTGGGTGGAAGACCACGTGGGCGAGGGGAAGGACTTCTTCCTCGATGCGCCCGAAGTCGTGAGCGAGACCCACAGCAGCGACGGCCTGACGCGGAAATTTCTCCTCAAGCAGCGCGACGGCCAGACCACGGAAACCGTGCTGATGGGCTACGATGGGCGACACACCGCCTGCGTCAGCACCCAGGCCGGCTGCGCGATGGGCTGTGTCTTCTGCGCCACCGGGCAGATGGGTTTCGTCCGCCACCTGCGGCCCGGCGAGATCGTGGCGCAGGTGCTTCACGCGCGGCGCGTGCTGGAGGCCATGATGCCCGGCAGACGCCTGCGGAATCTCGTGCTGATGGGCATGGGCGAGCCGTTGCATAATTTCGACTCGGTGATCCGGGCGCTGGATATCATCTCGAATGTCCGCGGCATCGGCATCGGGCCCTCGCGGATTTCGATCAGCACGGTGGGTGTCGTTCCCGGCATCCTGCGCCTCGCGAAGGAAGGGCATCCCTACCGGCTGGCGGTGAGCTTGCACGGTTCGACCGAGGAGGAACGCTCCGCCCTCGTGCCCGCCAGTAAGAAGTGGTCGCTGGCCGAGTTGATCGCCGCCTGTCGCGAGTACGGAGCCATCACCGGCAAGCGCATCTTCTTCGAGTGGACCTTGATCGCGGGGAAGAACGACTCGCCGGAGACCGCGCAGCGCCTCGCTGCGCTGCTGCACGGCATCGATGCGCATGTGAACCTGATCCCCTTGAACCCCACCCACGGCTTCAAGGGCATCGCGGCGGCGGAGTCGTCCGGCTTCGAGTTCCAGCGTATCCTGCTGGATGCAGGCTTCCCCTGCACCTTCCGACAGCGCCGCGGCATCGATGTGGCGGCGGGCTGCGGACAGCTGAAGGCGGAGAAGGTGAGAGCCGCATCCCGGAGCTAGAACACCATGGAGATCCGTGAAGCAGCGGAGCGCGTTCTCTTCGCGGAGACCTTGGAGGAAAAGCTCGCCTTGGCTCCGGCAACTGCCAGCGATTCCCTTCCGGGACTGGCCATCGCGATGCCGGAAAAGCCGGGACGCCCCCGGGAGCTGCGGATCGATGCGAGAGGAGTGCGGGTGGAGTTCCCCGGCATCCATCGGCTCGACGATGATCGCGAGCGCGGGGTGATGCTGCACTTCCTGGCGAATCACGAGTTGCTCGCCGCCGAGCTGATGGCGCTGGTCTTGCTGAAGTTCCCGGATGCGCCGAAGGAATATCGCGCCGGCGTGTATGCCGCGATGCGCGAGGAGCAGATGCACACGCTGATGTATGTGCGCCGCATGCGGGAGTGTGGCATCCACTTCGGCGAGCTGCCGGTGAACGATTACTTCTGGCGCACGATAGCCCCGATGGAGACGCCGGTGGATTTCGTCACGCGGCTGAACCTGACCTTCGAGCAAGCGAATCTCGATTTCTCGAAGCACTACGCCGCGCTGTTCCGGCAAGCGGGCGACACCTCGACCGCCGCGGTGCTTGAGAAGATCTATCAGGATGAGATCGGCCACGTGGGCCATGGCCTGAAGTGGTTCCGGCGCTGGAAGGACCAGGGCTCCAGTGATTGGGATGCTTATCGCGGAGCTCTGCACTTCCCGCTGACACCGTCGCGGGCAAAAGGAGTCGCTCCCTTCAACGCGGAAGGCCGCCGCCTCGCGGGCCTTGATGAGGACTTCATCCGCCACCTTGAAGTGAGCGAGCAATCCCGCGGCCGCACGCCCGTGGTCCATTGGTTCAATCCCGCTGCGGAGTCGCATGCCATGTCGCCGCGCTATCAGGCGGACAAAGGCGTGGCAGCTTTGGAAACGGATCTCGAAATGCTCATCGCGGCGTGGTGCCGGAAGGACGATGTCGCGCTCATGCGTCAATCGCCATCGCGAGATCATCTCGCGGAACTCAAGCGGGCAGGCTTCGACCTGCCGGAGATCGCGAGCTTGGATGAACTCCGTGGCAGGAAGCTCGGGGGATTGCGTCCTTGGGCGTGGTCGCCGGACGCCAGTCTCCGCCTCAAGCCTTTGGCGGAAGACGTCTCCGCCGGGGTTCCGTGGCAGTGGCGCGAGCTGCCCCGCGAGTGGTTCTCGAAGAGCATCGGCATCCGCCTGGAGGAGCTACTAGGACTATCGGAGCACGGACTGATCTGTTGCTCGGTGGAGCAGGCGCTTGCGGCGGTCGAATCCTTGCTCCCCGATGCACAAGGTCTGGCGAAGGCTGCCTACTCCTATGCCGGTCGAGGTCACAAGCGCATCAATGGCGAGAGCCCTCCGGAAGCGACACGCAACTGGCTCGCAAACGTGATCGCCGATCACGGCTGCGTGATCATCGAGCCTTGGCTGGAACGTGTCACCGACTTCTCTGCGCTCTACGAAATGGATTCCGCCGGCCGGGTCGAATTGATCGGTCTGACCTTGATGGAGAACGACGCGGCCGGACGTTTCCTCGGCACCCGGGTTTCGCCGAAGTGGGCGAGCATGCTCGATCCGGAGGTGGCGACCTTCCTTCACCGCGAAGCTCAAGTGATGGCATGGTATCAGGAGAAGATCCCTGCTGCGCTGGCCACCTTGCTACCGGGATACATCGGCCCGCTCGGTGTCGATGCGATGGTTTATCGCCGCGCCGACGGCAGCCTTGCTCTCAAGCAAGTCGTGGAGCTGAACGTCCGCATGACGATGGGACGCGTGGCACTCGAACTCCTGCAGAAATCCGCCCCGAACCGTCAGGGTCGATTCCGGACTCTCCGCAAAGGCAAGGCGGAGGCCGCGGATCTCGCATTCGGTGGCTCGCTGCAGGGCGGCAGGATCGCGCTCAACGATCCCGCTGCCGCGCGCGAGTTCATCGCCGTGTGGGAGGTGATCTGAGCTACTTCCCGGAGGCCAGGCGGATCTCCTCTTCGGTCACGATCCGCCATTCCCCCTCAGCCAGATCATCCGGCAGTGCCAGATTGCCGATGGAGATCCGCTTCAGGGCCACCACGTGATTGCCCGCAGCGGCAAACATGCGGCGCACTTGATGATAGCGCCCCTCCTCCAGGGTGATCGTCGCTTCCTTCTCGCCTAGCACCTCCATGGTCGCGGGTAAAAGCGGCTTGTCCTCGCCACGCAGGACCAACTCACCGCTGGCGAACAGATCCTTCTCATGTCCTTCGATCGGGCGGTCGAGGGTCACACGATAGGTCTTCGGCACGTGGTGTTTCGGGCTGATCAGGCGATGCAGGAGCTGGCCATTGTCCGTCATGAGCAGCATGCCGGTGGTGTCCTTGTCGAGACGGCCCACGGGGCTGAGGACCGGATTGCGCAGGGCGAATCTGTTAGGCAGCAGGTCGTAGATCGTATCGCCCGGGTCGTCGGTGCTGCAGGTGTAGCCGTCCGGCTTGTGGAAGAGGATCGTTAGCGGCGCGGGAGCGTCGAGAGGCTCGCCCTTGAAACGGATCTCCGCGTGGGGCGGGAAGTCGCGTTCGCCCAGCACCTTGCCGACCGTATCGGTCACATGCCCTTTCCTCAGATCCCGCTCGACCTGGCTGCGCGAGCCGTAGCCGAGATTTGCCAGCAACTTCACCAATTTCATCGCAACATTCTCCTTTCCGCAAAGATCACCTTGTAAACCGAGTCCTCCGCCACCTTGCGCCAGACGAGTCCCAAGCGCTCCAGCTCCGGCTCGTAGGGGAGCTGGCGATTTGCCACGAGGAAGAGGCGGCCGCCGGTGCGCAGCGCATCTGCCGCGCTGCGCAGGAAGGCACGACCGAGGCTGACATCCGTATTCTGGCCGCTATGGAAGGGCGGGTTCATCACGATGTTCTCGTACTTGCCGGGCAAGCCGGCCGCGACATCGTGCCAGTGAAACTCCAGCGGCACGCTTTCGCCCGCGAGGTTCGAGCGCGCGCAGTCGAGCGCCCGTGAGTCCGCTTCGTAGAGGTGTAGCGCCTTGATGTTGGGATTCTTCTCAATCACCGCCTTCGAGAGGTAGCCCCAGCCCGCGCCGAGATCGGCCACGCTACCGCGGAGGTTCTTCGGGAGCTGCTCCGCCAGCAGAGCCGATCCCGGATCAATTCCGTCCGCGCTGAAGATCCCCGCCTGAGTCTGGAAGCCGGTAACCTCGTCATGCCGCAGGGCACTGAAGCCGCGCCAGGCCTCCAGCGTGTCTGCATCCCATCCGGCATCCTTCACGGCCCGGAAGCAGCGGCACTTGTTCTTCTGGATCGATCCGATGTTTCCCGCCGCTTCCGCGAGCTCCTTCTCGAAGCGCGCGGCACCTGCCGTATTGGCCATCGCGACCACCAGCGAGCCGCCGGGAGACAGGAGATCGTAAGCGGAGGAAAAGGAGGCGAGCGTTTCTTCCCGTGACTTCCCCGGGAGCAGGAGCACCAGGGGCCAGAGGCCTTCCGGCTCCGCGCAAAGGCTCAGTCCTTCCTTTTTCCACGCCTCTGCCATCGGTTTCCACGGCTGCCAGCCGGTGATGTCGGGCCAGGTCTTCAAGGCCGGGTGCGCTTCGGCTCCAAGGAACAGCGCCTTGGACGGGATCGCGAATTCCCCGCGTTCAAAAGGCAGCAGCAGGGTTTCGAGGGCGGGGCTCACGCGGCGGAGGATGACCGTAGCCTCCCGTGAATGCGAAGCTCGAAAACCGATTCCAAAGCTTCCGCGCATTTCCAGAGGACGAAGCGGCGAAATCCTGCCCATGCTCCGCGCCGTATACCGGTAAACCCATGAAACCCGTCCACCTTGTCCCTCCGGTGCTCGCCATCGCGATCGCCGCCCTCTGGCTGGGATCGCAGCAGCGGTCGATCTCCGCGCTGGAGGAGAAGTCCGGCCACCTGCGGAAGCGAATCGAGACGGCGCGCCATGAGGCCGCCGGGGATGGCAGCCACATCGGTCGCAAGGACGCAGGAGCGAAGACCGGCAAGGGCATCGACTGGAAGCAGATCGCCCAGAAGCACAATTCGATGCAGAGCGGCAACGACGTGCAGGGGATGCGTGCCATGATGGAAATGCAGCGCGCGCTGCTGGCCATGACCACGGACGAGCTTCTGGGCCAGTTGGACGAGATCGAGGCGCTCGATATCCCGAAGGAGCTGAAAGCAAATTTGCAGGGCCTGATTCTCGGCGTGCTGGCCCAGAAAGACCCGCGTTTGGCGGTGGAACGCTTCGCCGATCAGATTGGCAAGGTGCAGGGCAGCATGTCCTGGCAGCTCGGCTCGGCCTTTCAGCAATGGGCGCTCAAGGATCCCGCGTCGGCGGTGGCGTGGATGGACCGCCGCATCGCGGAAGGGAAATTCGCCAGCACCTCGCTCGATGGGAAGAACGACGAACGTACCCAGTTCGAGCGGGGCTTGATCGGAGCCCTGCTCTCGACCGACCCGGAGGCCGCGGGCAAACGGATCGCGGCGCTGCCCCCGGAGCAAGGGGCGGATATCCTGCGCTACGGGATGATCTTCGGCACGAAGCCGGGAAGCGAGAAGGCACTGGCTAATCTGATCCGCCAGCAGATGCCGGAAGACCAGCGGAACAAGGTGCTGGCGGAGGCGGTCGGCCAGCTCGTCCATCAGGGAGGCTTCGAGCGGGTGGACAAGTTCTTCGGTGAGATCGCGCCGTCCCAGGAGGAGCGGGACGCCGTGGTGGCCGATGCCTTCCAGAACAAGATCCGCAATATCCGCGACAAGGCGAAGCTGGCCGCGACCTTGGAAGAGAGTCGTGCTTGGGCGCTGAAGCATTCCCCCGAACAAGCGGACCGCATCACCGGTCAGGCCTTGGGCAGCATGCATGAGTTCGAAGCCGCCTCGGAACTCGCCCTGAAGTATCACGAGCAAGCAGGTAACGACGAGGTGCTGGTCGCTTTTCTCAGCGGGGAGATCACCCGCTTTCACACCGAAGCGGCGACCGCCATGCTCGACAAGATCTCCGATGAACAGAAGCGCGAGGAGCTGCGCAAGAAGCTCGCCGAGAAACGCTGAACCGACGCTACGCCATGAAAGCCTCTCTAGCACTCGCCGCTTTGATTCTCCTCGCCGCGTCCTTCTTCGGCTGGCGCGGACACACCCGGCTCGCGGAAGTTCACGCGGAACACGAACGCCTGGTCGAGGAAGGCCGGGCGCTCGGTATCGATGGGGATGCGGCAAGCGGCAGCGGCGATGCCCAAACGAAATCCCGCCGTGCCGAAGCCGTGGACAAGCCGGCCAAGGTGAAGGCCTTCGCCGCCGAGTTGGTGGCCTTCGCGAAGGAGATGGAAGCAGCCCAGAAGTCGGGCCAGCAGCCGGGCGAGGAGATGCAGAAGAAGATCTTCGCGATCATCGACAAGATGCTCGAGCTCGATGCGTCGGAGCTCAAGCTCCTGGTCGCGGAGCTCCGCGCGACCAGCGACCTCAGCGAGGATATGCGGAACGGCATTCTCAGCTTCGCCGTGATGATGCTGGCGAATGATCATCCCGCGGCGGCACTTGCCCTGTTTGCGGAGTCCGGCGATCTAATGAAAGATCAGGGCACCTCGCAGCACGTTCTCAGTTCGGCGCTGGCTCGCCTGGCTCAGGATGATCCGATGGCCGCACTCGACTGGATTCGCAAGAACGCGAAGGAACATCCCGAACTCGCGGGCGAGCAGGCCAAGCGCGGTGTCCTGGCCGGAGCAGCGCGTCAGGATCCGAAGCTCGCCTTCTCCTTGATCGCGGAGCTCGGCTTCGAGTCGTCCCACATGGCCGTGCGGAGCATCGTCGATACCGCCGTGTCCGCGGAGGAGCGGAAGGCCATGCTGGCCGCCATGCGGGAACACGTGAAGACCCTGAACGGCGATGCCGCCAAACAGGTGAGGGAGCAGGCCTTGAATGCCTTGGGTCAGAACATCTCGCAGGCCGGGTACGATTCCGCCATGACCTGGCTGGCCTCCTCGGATCTCAGCGCGCAGGAGATGGAGGAGTTCGCACAAGGCGTGCAGCCATGGCAGACCAAGGCCGAGACGGGGAAATGGATCACCTGGATGGCGGACAAGTTTCCCAAGGAGGAGATTGGCCCGCGAATGAGCATGTTCATGCGCCAATGGGCGAACGACGACTACAAGGCGGCGGGCGAGTGGCTGAACGACTTCAAGGAAGGTCCAACGAAGGAAGTCGCCGTGAAGTCGTATGCCGACGCCGTGCTCCCCTACGATCCTGCGACTGCCGCCGAGTGGTCGCTCACGATGCCGG
The DNA here is from genome assembly GCF_025950095.1 of Luteolibacter rhizosphaerae. NCBI lineage: Bacteria > Pseudomonadati > Verrucomicrobiota > Verrucomicrobiia > Verrucomicrobiales > Verrucomicrobiaceae > Neoluteolibacter > Neoluteolibacter rhizosphaerae. The sequence goes on from NZ_JAPDDR010000003.1 coordinate 484,355, forward strand.
CGGGTAAGGAAAAGACCGATCTGATGGCACAGATCTATCGCCAGTGGAGATCGAAGGATGAGGCCGCGGCGGAGAAATTCGCGGAGGAGAACGGGATCCAAAGATAAGTCCGGCCTACGCTTGCGCCTGTGAGTCCGGAGCACCCTCTTTCTTACATCACGCTGCCGTACAGCGTGAAGCCGGTGCTTTCCTCCACGCGGATATCGAGAAGCTGACCGGTCAGCTTGTGCGGATCACCGTCGAAGATAAGGATCTTGTTCGTGCCGGTGCGGCCGGTCAGGCGCTGCTTGTTGTTCTTGCTCGGACCCTCGCAGAGGACCTGCTGGACCGTGCCGACGAGCGCCTGGTGCTTGGCCTTGGCGATCTCGTTGACGACATCAAGCAGGCGCTGGTTGCGCTCCTCCTTCACGCGCTCCGGGAGCTGGCCGTCCATCTCGGCGGCGGGCGTGTCCTTGCGCTTCGAGTAGCGGAAGACGAAAGCATTGTCGAATTGCAGGCGCTGCACGGTATCCACCGTCGCCTGGAAGTCTTCTTCCTCCTCACCCGGGAAGCCGACGATGATGTCCGTGGTAATGGCGATGCCCGGCCGGGCGGCCTTCATCTTCTCGCAGATCTCCACGAACTTCTCGTTCTTGTACGGGCGGCGCATCAGCTTCAGGATGCGGTCCGAGCCGCTCTGCATCGGGAAGTGAATGTGCGGGCAGAGCTTCGGCAGGTAGGTGAAGGCGGCGACGAGGTCATCGCGGTAGCCGATCGGGTGCGGCGAGGTGAAGCGGATGCGCTCGATGCCCTCCACCGCGTGCACCTGTTCCAAGAGCTGCACGAAGGGTGACTTGCCATCCACCTTCTCAAACTCGGTCCGCCCGTAGAGATTCACGATCTGGCCCAGCAGCGTGATCTCCTTCACGCCGTGGTCGCGCAGGCGCTTCACTTCCTCCACGATCTCCGCGATCGGTCGACCGCGTTCCTTCCCGCGCGTGTCCGGCACGATGCAGAAGGAGCAGCGCATGTTGCAGCCCTGCATGATCGAGACGAAGGCGGACGCGTTGAGGTCCTTCGGGATGTGATCGCGGATCGTGTTCTGCGATCCTGCTTCCTCTTCCACATCGCACACACTCTCGCCGGTCAGGGAGAGCTGCAGCTCGTCCATCCGGCGCTCCAGGCGGCGCTGCAGGATGGTGTCCACGTACTCGAAAACCTTGTGATACTTCTGCGTGCCCACCACCACGTCCAAGTGCGGGATGCGCTCGAAGAGTTCCGGGCCGCGGCTCTGCGCCATGCAACCCATGAAGCCGAAGACCACGTGCGGCTTGTTCCGCCGGTAGCTACCCATGCTGCCCATCTTGCCGAGCGCCTTCTGCTCCGCTTGGTCGCGCACCGAGCACGTGTTGACCAAGATGGCATCGGCGTCCGTCTCGTCGCCGGTGACCGTGTAGCCGCCTTCCGTGAACATCTGCGCGACCTGTTCGGAGTCGCGCTCGTTCATCTGGCAACCGTAGGTGCGTATGAAAACCTTTGGCATGGTGGGCTGGGGCCGCGGACGCTAGCGGCCCGGGCGGGCCGGATCAAGCCGGGAGAAACGGGGTTAGAGGGCGGAATGTCGAATGACGAATTTCCGAATGCAGAATGAAGTGTGCCGAAGCGGACGTTGCCGCCTCAAGCTCACAAGCCATTCGTCATTCGGGAATTCCACATTCGTCATTTGTCCGCTAGGCGGGCCGCCACCATCCGGATGGCCTCCGGGTAGGTCCGGTGCTCGGCCTCCAGGATCCGCGCGTGCAGGGATTCCGGGGTGTCTCCGGGCAGCACCGGCACGGAATTCTGCAAGATCACCGGGCCGGTATCCATGCCGCCGTCCACATAGTGCACCGTGCAGCCGGTCTCCGGCACCCCGGCGTCGAGCGCCTGTTTCCATGCCTGCAGGCCCGGGAAGGCGGGGAGCAGGGCCGGGTGAATATTGATGATGCGGTCCGGGAAGGCCTTCAGCAGCGGAGTGCGGACCAGGCGCATGAAGCCGGCCAGACAGACCAGTTCCACCCCGGCGGCCTTCAGCGCGGCGGCGGTTTCGGCCTGCGCTTCCTCCGGGAACTTCGACTTGAAACCCCGGCAGTCGATCACCGCGGTCGGGATGCCCGCCTTCTTCGCACGCTCCAGAATGTAGGCCTCCGGATTCTCCGACATCACCAGTGCGATTTCCGCCGGGATCGAGCCATCCGCCACCCCGTCGAGGATCGCCTGCATGTTCGAACCGGAACCGGAGCCAAGAATGCCGAGACGCATGCGCGGAGGAGAAAGTCCCGCGTGAGAACTTCCAAGTGCCAATCTGCTATTCGGCGAGCTTCTTCCTGATATCCTCAACCCGGTCCGCGTGCTGGTAGAACGGGGGGTAGATAGTCTCAAAAAGGAGCAGCCATCCGGCCGTCAGATCGCCAGGCGGCAGATCATTCACGGCTTCCTCGAGGATTTGATCGAAGCTCTCCCAAGTCTCCCGGGTCGCGGGCTTCAGAAGCACCGAGTCCAATCCTTTGCAGAAGGTGTATTTGGAGTATGCCGTGCGGCGTGCGGGCGGCTGCATGAATCCCTCGCCGAAACGTTCCCCCGGCGCCCGCTGTTCCAGCAATTTGCCCATTTGTTCCAAAATCATTCCGCGCTCGAGCCTCACGATCGTCCCGATATCTTCCCCGGCCGGAGGATTCAGCAGGGAGCTTCGCAAACGAAGCCGTGACGCGGAGGAGAAGCTTCCTCGAGCGAGGCCGATCTCGATAAGCGACACCGCCGCAGCCTTGACCCGCTTCCCCACCAGCACGGAAAGTAGGAAGTGCTGACTTTGGAGATGATCGCCGATTTGCAGCAAAGTCTCGATGGAATCCATCGCGGTCGCTTCTTCGTTCAGCGCCAAGGCGGCTTCGGCTCTGAGGGAAATTATCCCGGTCATGTCTATCAGCCAATCCAGAACCTCGGAAAGCCGATCACGATCACGATCCAATGCAAGCGGAAGCCGGCAAGCGGGACGCCCGGCGGCTTCACGGATCGCCGCGAGGTCAGCCGCGAGGGTAGCACCGCGCTCCATTACCATCGCGGCTTTCTCGGGTTTGTCCTCGAACCATGATCTCCCGTTGTCGGGCTCTTCATGGCCATCCAGCGCGTCGTAGGCCCAATATTTCCAGTCCCATACTACTTTCGCTTCTGGAGACTTCTCTGAAGCGATCATAGCCTTGATCCACGGATGGGCGGCGAAGTTCTCGCGATCCGCCACGACCGGTGGGAGCCACGCCTCGATCCCCAGATCTTCGCCGCGGGATCGGCACTCCTGCTGATAGTTCTCCCATCGCTCGACATCGCGCCGGATCGCCTGCAAGCGCACGAGCAGCCCGGCCACCACCACTAGGAACAAGACAGTCCCAGCAATCCACCATCCATGCTTCCGAAGCGCCATGCGCGGAAATTGGCGGACGCTGCCGAAGAAGCCAATGGCCAATGATCGCTTGACCGGTCAGCGTATGTGGTAATTATTACCACATGAGTTACCGCATGGTCAGGACCAGCATGTCGCTGGATACGGCTACGCTCGAGACGATGGATGCTTTGGCCAAGCGATGGTCGGTATCCAAGGCCGAGATCATGCGCCGCGCCGTGCGGACCTTGAAGGCTGAGGCGGATCGCGAAACCCGCAAGCTAACGCCGCTTCAGGCCCTAGACTGGCTGCAGGGTGGGGGCGGCCTTTCGGTGAAGGAAGGAGAGGCCTTCAAGAAAGCCATTCGTGCGGAGCGCGAATCAAAAAAGTACTGGTGGGAGGCATGATCCATCTGGATACCAACCTGCTCGTGGAGCTGGTTAGCGTGGGTTCGCCGGGTGCGGTGATCGTGCGCGGGTGGATTGCAGGTGGAGAAGATGTGGGCACCTCGGCGATTGCTTGGTCGGAGTTCTGCAACGGCCCTTTGTCCTCCGGGCAGAAAGATGCGGCCTTCGCGGTGCTGGATGGTAACATTCAGGACTTCACTTGGCGCGAGGGCGAGCAGGCAGCCCGGCTTTTCAATCTCGCTGGGCGCCGGAAGGGATCCCACTCGGACTGCATGATCGCTGCCTCTGCCCTGACCACCGGCAGCCGTCTGGCCACGAGGAACACTGCCGATTTCGCCCGCTTCGTTTCTCACGGGCTCGTGCTCGAATCACTCGGCGTATGATCTGCCGATCGATCCACGCGCGGCGGATGTAAGGAACGGTCCAAAAAGCGAGCCGCCCGCTTTTCGGATTTGGCCTTTTGCGCAGCTCGGCTAATCAGGCGCATGCACGACCCGCGAATCGATCAGCTCGCCCGCCAACTCGTCCGCTACTCCACCTCCCTGCAGAAGGGTGAGAAGATCCTGCTGGATCTCTACGACGTGCCGGAATCGATCGGTCTGGCCCTGATTCGCGAGGCCCGCGCGAAGGGTGCCTACCCGCTGCTGCGCCTGCACAATTCCCGCCTGAACCGCGAGATGCAGAAGGGCGCGGAGGACGAGCAGTACAAGATCATCGCCAAGCACCTGCTGGCGGAGATGAAGGACATGGACGCCTACATCGCCATCCGCGGTAGCCACAATATCGCGGAAAGCAGCGACGTGCCCGCCGCGAACATGAAGCTCGTCATGAAGCACATGCGCGGCGTGATTGACCACCGCGTGAAGAAGACCAAGTGGTGCGTGCTGCGCTGGCCCACCCCATCCATGGCCCAGCAGGCCGGGATGAGCACCGAGGCCTTCGAGGACTTCTACTTCGATGTCTGCCTGGTGGATTACAAGAGCCTGGTGCCTGCCGCCACCGCGCTGAAGAAGCTGATGGACCAGACCGACGAGGTCCACATCACCGGCCCCGGCACCGACCTCAAATTCTCGATCAAGGACATCCCCGCCATCGTCTGCGCCGGCACCCACAACATCCCGGACGGCGAGGTCTTCACCGCGCCGGTGAAGGACTCGGTCAACGGCGTGATCTCCTACAACGCACCGACGATCTACCAGGGCATCCCCTTCGACTCGATCAAGCTCACCTTCGAGAAGGGCAAGGTCGTGAAGGCCGAGTCCCCCGGCAAGACCAAGGAGATCAACAAGATCCTCGATAGCGATGCCGGTGCCCGCTACATCGGCGAGTTCGCTCTCGGCTACAATGCCGCGATCAAGCATCCGATGCGCGACATCCTCTTCGACGAGAAGATCGGCGGCTCCTTCCACTTCACCCCCGGCCAAGCCTACGAGGAAGCCGACAACGGCAACCGCTCGCAGGTCCACTGGGACATGGTCTGCATCCAGCGCAAGGACTACGGCGGCGGCGAGATCAAGTTCGACGGCAAGGTCATCCGCAAGGACGGCGTCTTCCTGCCGAAGAACCTCGCCAAGCTGAACGGATAACAAGGAGCGGGTGCGTCCCGCGCCCCATGCCTTTCTTCTCCGCGGTGTAGCGGAAGGACTCTCGTCCTTCCGGCTGTGGCCATGTCCGGAACGAAAGCCCGTTCCGGATGACTTCGGCCCGCACCCTCATCGCTTGCATCACGCAGGCATCCGCCTCAACTTCGGACCATCATGGCTCGGATCATCTGGCTTACTTGGCTCGCGTTCGTGCTGTGTGCGCAGGCCGATGTGACCGTGGTTTGGAAGGGTCCCGTGGAGTCCCTCTCACCCGCATTTCCTGAGGGCAAGAATCTCCCGAAACTCGAAACGGAGCCTGTGCGATCACCACTATTCAAGCCGGGTGATTCCTTACGGGATATGTCGGCATGGGTTTCAAAGCGAAGCGGTTTGATCGCTCTCTCGCAAGAGGGAGCTGCCGCGGCACAGAAACCCGCAAACGATCCGCCTCGGTGGCCGGGGGATTGGGTGGTCTGGAAAGAGAGTTCCGGCATGATTGCGGCGAGTGGGTCATACAATGACATCTTCCTCGTCGAGGAGGCCTTGGGCTTCAGCAAGATGCCCACCGTGATCCGGACCCGGCTTGAACTCGTGTCCGCCGACAAGACGAAAAACCGGAGCGCCGTTCTTACGGGCAGATCGGGAGAAGAGGCCACCTTGAAGGTGGAGGGGCTTGAAGCGAATGTGACGGGTGAGGATTGGAGTTTTTCTTTAGGTGCGGTCGATCTTCTCCTGACCGTCCAGTGGGCCGATGCGGGTTCGAGCAAACCATGGGGAGTTTCTACGGCTCTTACCTTGGAAGAGGGCAAGCGCACCTTGGTGGCGGGGCAGGGCACCGGTCAGGATCGCTGGCAGCTTTTTGCCACGGCCTCGATTGAAATGACCAATGGCTTGCCGCTTCGGGAGGCGCGTTGGACTGAGAAGGAGGGGCGTCTGGAGCCTTGGCCTCGCGTCGCTGCGAATGACAATCAGATCCGGAAACCCATCGGGAGTGATCTTTCCATCACCATGTATCGCTTTGCGAATCCGTGGAGCCGTCTCCGCAACAGCCCTGAGCCCTTTGCGCCGCTTCCTCAGGTAGTCGTACCGGATGCTCTTTCGAACTGGATGCGTGGTCCCGTCGCCGATGTGGGCGCCATCCTTTTCGAGGGCTTGGCGAATCCCGCTTGGTTTGCTGGTTTCGACTCCCGTAGCGGTCGGATCTTGGTGCTTGCGGATGCAGAGGCTCAAGATCGGTGCGAGTCGCGATTGAACACTGGCGTCGTGGACCCAATCGTGGGTGAGAATCTTTGGGTCGGATCCAATCCAAGCTCTGGGGCGTGGTTGCTCGCTTGCCGGGCGCGTGAGGAGGCCCGGATCTACGCCCCGGAGGTCGAAGCGGTGCCCGCATTTGAAGTCTCCATCTCCGAGTTGGGAGACCATTCATACGATCTCCAGTTCGCTGCCGCGCGCATTCCACTGGAAGGTGCCGCTGCTAGGATCTCCGGCGAAGGACTTTTCAAGCTCGTTGCCCCCGACTTCGTGACACGCAAGGACTTCATGGCCGAGCAAGGCGACGGGATGATCACCATCTTTCTCCGGCGATCTCCTCCTTGAAGCGCCCTCATCGCTTGCATCGCTCAGGTATCCGACTCAACTTCGGACCATGGCCCGGATCATCTGTCTCGCTTGCCTTGCGCTCGTGCTGTGTGCGCAGGCCGTTACCGTGGGGTGGAAGGTCCCTTTTCATAGTTCCCTCCCGGAGAGGTTCGCTGGCTTAGGGGCTACCAGGATGGAAAATGCTCCGGCAAAGTCTGTGTTCTTTGCAGAGGGGGATGAACTCTGGGAGATCTCAAAGACGATTCAGTGGAGCAGCGAGGCGGATCCATTCGAGGAAGAGACATCGGAGACTTCTAAGGCCAAGCCATGGGGCGGCGATTGGGTGGTCTGGAATGCACGTTCCCGGACGGTGATCGGCAGTGGATCATGGGACGATATCCGGCGTTTGGAACAGAGCCTGAGCATCAACTCCATTCCCACGCTCCAGAGGACGAGGTTTGAGTTCGTGGCCACCGCTGGCGAAGCCGCCGAGGCATCGAGACGGAGCGAATTGGTTCTAACGAGTCGGGACTCGGAGGAAGCCAGCGCAGAGGTCGAGGGCGTGAGGGCTAAGACCACATCGCAAAGCGACATGCGTCATGCCCTAAGTCATAGCGCCATCTTGTTCTTTTGGCCGGGAAAGGAGAAGGGAGTCCGATGGGAAGTTAGTTCAAGGTCCACCGTTGCAGACGGCGTCCGCACGCGAATTGCGAAGGGTCGGGATCATGACGAGAACTGGGAGCTCTACGCGACCATCTCCACCGAGACGGCGGATGGAACACCTCTCCACGGAGAACGCTGGATCGAAGCTCCATCGGGGCCGGTTCTCTGGGCTCATTATCCCATTGCCGGGTCCTATCGGGAAAGCTTCGAAGGCGATCTGATCCTGAAGGTATACCCGGTGCGGGATGACTTCATGAACAAGTTGGGTGGGGGGCTTCCGGGGCAGGCAGTATTTGTCGAGGGATCCTCAGCTGTGAACGGGGCTCGCCGGTGGTATCTCGACGTCCGCCCGCTGCTTGAGCAGAACGGGGTTAAGCTCGTTCATCCTGAGGCATGGATCGGCTTTGATCCCTCCACCTCAAGCGTGGTCGCACTTGCCGACCGCGAAAACCAGGATCTGCTGGAAGGCATTCTCGACATGGGAAGATCACCGGTCCGCGCAGTTTGGCTAGAGACGAATCCCGAGTCCGGCGGATGGGGAATTCTGAGCCGTTCGGGAGAGAAGGCTTCGATTTCCAGATCCAATCAGGGCGAGACCGTTTTGGCATGCGATATCGAGCCTACCATCGGCGGCAATGAGCAGGTCATCGACCTGCGGTATCAATTCGATGTGATGAACGGGCAGAAGCAGGTCGGGCGCATGCAATCCGCGACCACGCTCTTCCCCGACCGACCCCAAGTCGTCGGTAAGGTCTTCTCCTCGGACGGCAAGGAGATCGAGGTCGTCATGACCGCGAGCATCTCGCCTTGAAGTCGCGGCTTCGCCGCTTGCATGGAGCGGGCATCTAGCCTCAACTTCGGACCATCATGGCCCGGATCATCTGTCTTGCTTGGCTTGCGCTCGCCCTTTGGGCGCAGGCTTCCGTGACGGCGGGATGGAAGGTGCCAAGTTCGCAAGTGGTCTACTCCTTGGGGGATGATCCCAATGTGCCAAAGCTGGAGAATCCTCCGGGCGAATCCGCCTTCTTCCAATCCGGCGACGAGCTTTGGGATCTCTCGCAGATCGTGTCTCACCGGATCTTCATGGAAGGCGGTGAGCTGGGTGTGATTCCCGATTGGCCAGGCGAATGGGTGGTGTGGAATGCCCGTTCGGGAATGGTGGTGGCACGGGGTTCGGAGAGCGATCTGTTACTCGTCCAAGGAGCTCTGGAGCTTCCCCAATTAGAGTATGAGCTCCGCGCGAAGCTGGAGTTGGTCGCTGGGGGGGAGAAGATCGCGCGCTCGATCTCGCAGATCATCCAGAGCGGAATCGAGGCCTCGGCAAAGTCGGGAGATCTTGAGCTGAAGTTGTTGCCGACTTCATCGTCAAGCAGTAGCTGGATCGATCTCACCATCGATACGAAGTGGACTGAAAACGGTGTTTCATGGGAGTACACCTCAACTCTCCTTATCCCCGATGGCAGGAGAGTGCGGATTGCCTCTCACGCCTCCAATGGCGAACAATGGGAGCTATTCCTTACCATCACGCAAGAACTCCCCGACGGAACAAAGCGATCAGAGACTCGTTGTAGAGAGGCCTCCGGAGGCTTGGAGAATTGGCCTTTGCCAGCCGGATGGAAGGAATCGGCAAGGGAGCCTTTCCATCATGGCCTGCAACTCGGCGTGCTGCAAATCGACGACTGGGAGGTTCCTGCGGATTTGATTGAGAAATCGTTACAGGGCACGAATCCGGATGGCATCGCCAAGATTGCGGCACCGGCCGAGCTGGCGAGATGGATCAAGGGGGATTGCCATGACCTAACTCCGTTCTTCCGGGAGCAGGGGGTGCCGCTGGACCGGACCGGAACCAAAGTGATCTTCGATCCCGGGTGGCAGCGCGTTATCGTGTTGGGGAGTGAGGAGGACCTCGAATTGGTCGAGTTTCTATTCGGAATCGACCGGAACATCTCCCAAGATGACACGGGAAGAGACTGTCTCTGGATCGAGCTCTCCCAGTCGGAGAAGATTTGGGGTCTGGCCTGCCGATCCGGCTCGACCGCGAAGCTATCCGGGAAAGGCGGGACGGAGGGAAACTCTCTTGAGCTTGAGCCCATCCTCGGGGGCAGCGGCAGGATCGCCGGGTTGGCCTATTGCTTGGGCTTGTCCAGCGGGTCCAGCGAGCTGCTTTCCAAAACGATCCTGATCCTCGATGTCCCTCAGAACCTCGGCGGCTTCATGTTGCCGGGCCAAGCGGAGGAGGAGATTGAGGTAACGCTGAAGACGCTCTTTCCCTGATGCTGGCCACAGTCCCATGAAAATCTTCATCATGTTCTTGCTGCTCCTGTTAACCTCCGGGGTAACGCGGGCCGCCGTGACTGTTGCTTGGAAAGTCCCCGTCGAATCGCAGGCCGCTGATTTCCGCTCGGACGAAAGGTATCGGAAGTTGGACCAGCCTCCTGCGGCGTCCGCCTTCTTCCAAGCGGGTGACGAGCTATGGGATGTCTCGAAGGCGATCTCGTGGCCGCGAGGCTTCAGGCCGACGAAGAGGGAGAAGAAAGAGGAGGAGGGAAATGATCCCTTTGCCGCGAGGCGCTCGGGGGATTGGGATTGGAATGGGGAGCCCGATGGGAAATGGGATGGCGAGTGGGTGGTGTGGAATGCCCGCTCGCGGATGTTCATCGCCCGCGGATCGTGGGAGGATGTTCGGCAGATCGAGGCGGGGCTGAAGTTCAACGGGCGCCTTGAGATATTTCGCACCAAGCTGGAGCTAGTGGAGGCTGGCCAGCCTTCCCGCTCGATCTCATTGGTGTCGCGATCCGGTGAGAAATCGATCATGGAGGTCGGTGGCTTCAAGCTGGAGCTGGAAGCTGACGGGAGAGAGCAGATCCCCGAAAATTACGCCAAGCTCGTGGTCAAGTGGCCCTCGGGTAAGAAAGGCGAGACTTGGGAGCTAGCCACCGCATTGACCCTGAAGGATGCCAAGCCACTCCGCGTGGCGGGCCACGGAAGCGGCGCGGAGGAATGGGAGCTCTTTGCTTCCACCGAACGGGAGTGGCTCGATGGCACGCCCGTCTCCCCAGGACGGTGGATTGAGGAGAAAGGAGCGGTCACCCTTTGGTCCGTGCCACAGTATCATCAAGACGAGGCGCGCGACCTCGGGGAGGGTTATAAGATGGCGCTCTTCTACATTGGTAAGGACACGCCCTTGAAGATGGTCGGACACGGGTCACAGACCCCTTCCACGGCAGTCGAAGTCCCTGAGAAAGCTGCCGGACTTCTCCGCGGCAGCGTCATGGATTTGCGCCCCCATCTGGCACTAAATGGAATCCGGCTGGATGAGGCACGGGAGTTTGCAGGCTTCGATCCCGTGAGCGGGCATCTGCTCGTCATCGCCCGTGACCGCTGGGTGCAGGACATCGAAGGGCTCCTCTCCGGCGGAGGCGATCCGGGTGTGTCCCACTGGGTGAAGACCGGCCCCGAAGCCGGAGCTTGGCGGCTCAGCTCGCGATCCGGTGAGAAGGCAACGCTTGCCCGGAAGAAGAACGGCGAAGTCGAGTCGCTCTTCGAGACCGAGCTTAGCTCGGGCGGGAACGGGAAGATCTTCGACCTCAGCTACCGGCTCCAGCCCGGGCCCGGGCAATTGTTGCAGTCGAAGGGGACCTTCCTGATAGACACGCCACGGGAAGCGGGAAGCTTCACCGCCGCCGAAGGGCAAGAGGTGAAGGTGATCCTCACCGCCGGGAGCGAGCCGCGGTGAGCATGGGGCTAGCTGTCCCGGCCATTCTGTATCGGCCGGGAATCGGCAATCGGGAATTTCCGATTAAGTGTCGGCAAGCATCTTCGCCCTCCCTTTTCTCCCCCGATTTTGCTAGCCTGTCCTAACAACCTGCAAACGCCCTCCCGCAACTTTCTCCGCAACACAGACATTTCATGACCTTTCCGATCCCGAAAACCGTTAGGCATCGCCGCTTGCACGGGCTGGATATTCAAGCCATCTAAGACGCCATGCTCGCCCGGATCGCCGCTTTCGCCTGCCTGCTATCCTCCCTCTGCGCAGCCCAAACCTACCGCCCCTCGGGCGAGAAGCCGCCCATGCCTGCCCGCGAATTCCGCGCCGCGTGGGCCGCCGTCGTTCACAACATCGACTGGCCCAGTAAGAAAGGCCTCTCCTCCGCCAGCCAGCAGGCGGAGATGCGCGCCATCCTCGACCGCATGGCCTCGCTGAACATGAACGCCCTGATCCTGCAGGTGCGCCCGCATAGCGATGCCGTCTACCAGTCGTCCAAGGAGCCGTGGAGCCCCTACCTCACCGGCACCATGGGCAAGTCCCCGGGCTACGACCCGCTGGAGTATGCCATCCGCCAAGCCCACGCCCGCGGCATCGAGGTCCACGCCTGGTTCAATCCTTTCCGCGCGCTCTCGAATGCGAGCCAGCAGTGCTGCCCCAGCCACGTATCGCAAGCCTCCCCGCATATTACCAAGCGCTACGGCAACCTCGTCTGGTGCGATCCAGCCGCCACCGAGACCCGTGCCCGCGCCTTCGGGGTCATCCTCGATGTAGTCCAGCGCTACGACATCGATGGCGTGCACTTGGACGACTACTTCTACCCCTACCCGGAAGGCGGCCGCAGCTTCCCGGACGGCCGCAGCCCGGCGGTCCGCCGCAAGATCGTGGATGACTTCGTGCAGAAGCTTTACTCGGACGTGAAGCGGACCAAACCGTGGGTCCGCGTCGGCATCTCGCCCTTCGGCATCTGGCGTCCCGGCGTGCCGCAGGGGATCGAGGCCGGGATCGACGCCTACGAGCAGATCGGCTGCGATGCCCGCAAGTGGCTGGCCAGCGGCTGGGTGGACTACCTCGCCCCGCAGCTCTACTGGCGGGATCAGCCGCGCAAGCAGAGCTTCTCCGCCCTGCTCTCCTGGTGGCGCCAGCAGGGCAACCGCCCGGTCTGGCCCGGCATCGCCACCACCCGCATCGGCAGCTCGGAGGACCCCGGTCGCCCGGCCTCGGAGATCACCAGGCAGGTGGGCCTCTCCCGCAGCATCGGTAAGAACTGGGCCGGCCACATCCACTGGAGCGTGAAGGGCCTCACCCAGAACCGTGGCGGCATCTCGAACATGCTGGCCAAGGACGCTTATTCACAAGCCGCCCTCGTCCCGCCGATGCCATGGCTCAGCAACAAGGCCCCCGGCATGCCGCGCGCCAGTGCCGCGGGGAATGGCTCCGCCGTGCGGGTGGACCTGCAGAGCGGCGACCGCGCCACCTCGCGCTACGCCGTGCAGACCCGCTTCGGCAATCAATGGCGCATGGCCAAGGTCGTTTCCGCCGGTTCCAAGTCGATCGATCTGCCGGCCCTCGGCGGACGCCTCCCGGATGCTGTCGCGGTGAGTGCCGTGGACCGTTTCGGCAACCTCAGCGCGCCGGTAGTTCTGTCACGCTGAGCGCTTTCCGCTTGCATCCCGGCGGCGGTCCTGATGGAACGCAGCGCGAGGGAGCCCCCACTCCGGACAAGACATTGAATCTACTTTACTTTTGCGTAGTATCGGCGGCATAAACCGGCCGTCCCGCTACACCCTTCAGGCACTCCGTGCCGCTCCCTTGCCTCCTGATGAAAGTCCGATTGTTTGTCATGGGTTCCGCCGCGCTCCTCGCGGTCTGGCTTACCGCCACGTTTTTGCAGGACGTCCCCGTCGATAGCTACACCCAGTTCGGCCGCGGTTCCGTGCCGCTCTCTGCCAAGGTGAAGCCCGTGGCGAAGAAGCAGTCCACCGCTCTGGCCGCGGATCAGACGGGCGAGGAAGCCGCCCCGGTCGTGACCGTGGATTGAGCCGCAGGCTCTCCCGATTGAGTCTGGCATTTTCCCGTGGCTTTTGCCACGGTGACCGGCATGGGTGAAGAACCGCTCGTGTGCGATAACAAGCCGATGGGCTTGGAAGTCGAGGCAGGCGTCCACTGGTGGTGCGCCTGCGGCCGGTCCAGCCATCCGCCCTTCTGCGATGGCTGCCACAAGGGCACCGGCATCCAGCCGGTGAAGTTCGAGACCCTGGTCCAGACCACCGTCTGGTGGTGCCAGTGCAAGCACACCAAGACCCCGCCGCTTTGCGACGGGACGCACAAGCGGTTCCGGGCGTGAGAGCGCTTCTTTACCTCTAAGTCCCGGCAGGAACGACCGAGATTAGCCGGTGGCGTGAGCCACCGGTATCAGCATCGGGATAAGTAAGCCCCGGCAGGGGCGACACGGAGCGAACACCCGTGACGCTCCCCTCCTCACCTCACGCGTAAATCTTCTCGTAGTACTCCGTCACCATCCGGTCGGAATCGAAGAAGGGCACCACCTCGTTCATCGAGGTTAGCACCAGCTTCCACCAATCGTCCGGGCTATCGTAGTAGAGCGGCAGCACCTTCTGCTCCATCGCCTCGTAGAAGCCGAGCAGGTCGTGGCGGTCGCGTGCGATGGCATCCAGGCTCGGATCCGCCGGCGGGATGATGAAGCTGTTGTGACCGTCCTCGGAGAACTCGCAGACCCAGCCGTCGTAGGTGGAGAGATTGATCGCGGCATTCATCGCCGCCGTCATGCCGGAAGTGCCGGAGGCCTCGCGGGTCACGATCGGGTTGTTCAGCCAGATGTCCGCGCCGTACTTGAGCTGGCGGGAAAGCTCCAGCTCGTAGCCCACCAGCACCGCCACGTTCGGGAAGTCCTTCGTGGTCTGCACCAGGTGGTTGAAGGTCTCGATCGCGCCGAAGTCGAAGGGGAAGGGCTTGCCGGCCCAGATGATCTGCACCGGCTTGTCGTTGTTGTTTACCAGCGAGCGAAACATGCGGATGTCCCGCGTGATCAGGTCCGGCCGCTTGTAGCCGGCGAAGCGGCGCGCCCACACGATCGTCAGCACGTCCGGGTTGAAAAGCTTGCCGGTCTGGTTCGCCACCGTCTGGAAGAGGCGGGACTTCAGCTCGCGCTTGCGGCTGGCCAGCGTGGCGATGTCTCCCTCCAGCCGCGAGCCTTCCAGCCCCCGGTCCTTCCAGAACTTGCCGTTCTGCGCGTTCGTCACATGCGTGATCGGGCAGATGCCCGGATAGCTCTCCCACATCTTGCGGGAGACCTCCCCGTGCAGCTTGGACACCGCGTTGGACAGGTGGCTCACGCGCAGCGCCGCCAGCGAGTGGTTGAACACGTCATCCTCGATGCCGGTGATCTTCCGCACCTCGTCCATCGGCACCGAGCCGAAGAAGGAGAAGTCGTGCAGCAGCTTGAAGTCGTGCTTCTCGTTGCCCGCTTCCTCCGGCGTGTGCGTGGTGAAGACGAAGCGCTTCTTCACTTCGTCCAAGCTACGATGCTTCTCGTAGACACGGAAGGCGGCGGACAGGCCGTGGGCCTCGTTCAGATGCCACACCTCCGGGTCCACGCCCAGCTCTTCCAGCAGGCGGGCACCACCTGCACCCAGCACGATGTATTGGGCGATCCGGCGCAGTGGGTCGTTGTCGTAGAGGCGGTGCGTGATCGCGCGGGACAGGCCGTCGTTCTCGTCGATGTCCGTGGTCAGGAAGAACATCGGCACCGTGCCGAAGACATCGCCCGGCAGGAACATCGCCTTCACCCACACCGGGTGGCCGTGCACCGGCACTTGGAACTTGATTCCGGTATCCTGGAGGAAAGCGTACTGCTTCTTGCGGAACTGCACCGCCATCTCGCGCTCCTCGCCGCGGGCCTGGTCGTAGTAGCCGTAGGTCCAGAGCATGCCGATGCCGCAGAGGTTCTGCTTCATCGCCGCAGCCGAGCGCATGTGGGACCCGGCCAGGAAGCCGAGACCGCCGGAGTAGATCTTGAAGATCTGGTCGATCGCGAACTCGCACGAGAAATACACCGCGCTTTTCGAGAACTTCGGGTCGATCTCGTAGGAGTGGGAAAACGGCTTGGGTAGGAAAGATCCGGACATGGCGGGCGCGGGTTCTTGGCGGGTGAGAGAAAGGATGTCTTTGAGTGCCGGGCGTTTGGCAGGCCCGGCACGCGGGTGAGCCGTGGCCCAAATCCATGGCTTTGTCGAGCCCCGGACCGGCGCATGCTGTTTCCGTACCAGCTTGCCACGATTCCCCAATCACGGTGGCAAGCAGAGTGACAGAGCATATCTCCGGCGTGGCACGCCAGTTGCTCATGCGTAGATTCACCATGAGACTCGCGTCGCCAGGCAGGGAGGGTGGATTGGGCCGCAGGGTCCGGTGGGTGCTGTTGTGGACACTCGGTCTGCTCGGTGCGCTTGCCGCGCAAGAAGGCAGCTCCAAATCCGCTCAGGGAATCATCGCCGAAGCCGCCGTGGGCTCGATGGATGCGGACAAACAGAAGTCGCTCGTCGAGTCGCTCGTGGATGCAAATCCGGACGAGGTGGTCCTCTGGCTCACGAAGTGGAAGGAGGGAGAGATCTACCTCTATCAGGATGCCGCGGGCACTGACCTGGCGGTCACGCTGGAAGGCGCGCCGGATGGCGAGGAGAAGTATGCCCTCAGTGCCCTCGCCACGGGCAAGCCGGTAACCGCGGAGGGTGGCGCTGCCATTCGCGCCACTAAGGATGAACTCTATATGGCGGATACGGATTCCTCGCTCCGCCGCGTGATGAAGGGCGTCACCGACCGCATCGCGCTCTCCTCCCCGGATCCCGTCAAGCGCCTGCGCGCCATTCAGGATACCGGGCTGGAACAGGATCCCGCCAAGCTGCCGCTGCTGGAGCAAAGCGCCACCGTGGAAACTTCCGGCAAGATCAAGGATGCGCTCGCCGAGGCGATGGCCCTGATCAAGCTCCGCTCCGAGGATCTCGCCATGCGGGAAGCCGCCGTGAAGGAGCTCGGGGACATGGGCTCCATCGCCTCTCAGGAAGCGATCAAGACCGTAAAGGGGGAGGCGGAGAAGAGCGGCCAGGTCAGCCTCGTCGGTGCCTGCGATACCGCCCTGAAGGACATCTCCAGCCACATCTCCCGGGTCAATACAGTCGGCACCATGTTCCGTGGCTTGTCGAAGGGCAGCATCCTCCTGATCGCGGCCATCGGCCTCGCCATCACCTTCGGCCTCATGGGCGTGATCAACATGGCCCACGGCGAACTGATCGTGGTCGGTGCCTACACCACTTACCTGATCCAGAATCTCTTCGCCGCCGGCATCCGCATGTCGCCCTTCGGCCTCACGATCAACATCCCCGGGATGAATCTCACGGGATCCAGCCTCGGGCTCTATTTCCTCGTGGCCATTCCTGCCAGCTTCCTCGTTGCAGCCGGGGTCGGCCTGTTGCTGGAGCGGGGGATCATCCGCTTCCTCTACAAGCGCCCGCTGGAATCGCTGCTCGCCACCTGGGGTGTTTCGATGGTCATCCAGCAGCTCTTCCGCCTCGTGTTCGGCGCGAGCAATGTGCAGGTGGACAGCCCCGCCTATCTCTCCGGAAACTGGACCGTGAACGATGTCGTCTTCGGCTGGAACCGGGTCTTCGTCATCGCCTTCGCCGCGCTAATCATTTTCCTGACTTGGGCCGTCCTTACGAAGACATCGCTCGGCCTGCTGATCCGCGCCGTGATGCAGAATCGCGGCATGGCGGCCTGTATGGGCGTCCGCACCGAGCGGGTGAACATGATGACCTTCGCCTTCGGCAGCGGCCTCGCCGGTCTTGCCGGTGCCTTCCTCTCCCAGATCGGGAATGTGGGGCCGAATCTCGGCCAAGACTACATCGTGGATTCCTTCATGACCGTCGTGGTCGGCGGCGTGGGGAACATCATGGGAACCGTCATCAGTGCGCTTGGCATCGGCATGGCGGACCAGACTCTCCAGCAGACTTTGGGCGATCCCGTCACGGGTAAGATCCTCGTGCTCGGTGCCATCATCCTCTTCCTCCAGTGGAAGCCCTCGGGCCTCTTCGCCACCCGCTCCCGTAGCCTCGACTGATGAATACCGCGCTTACCGGAAAGGTTCCCTACCTCGTGTTCGCCGCCGTGGCGCTCATCCTGGTGGTCGTCATGCCCGCCCTGAATGCCGGAGGGCTGGTATCGGACTTCACTCTCAACACTTGGGGCAAGTACCTGTGCTACGCCCTGCTCGCCATCGCGGTGGATCTGCTCTGGGGCTACACCGGCCTCCTCTGTCTCGGCCAAGCGCTGTTCTTCAGTCTGGGCGGTTACATGCTCGGCATGCACCTGATGCTCATGATCGGTCCGGATGCGGTCTATAAGAGCGCGCTGCCGGACTTCATGGACTTCATGGGCCGCAAGGAACTGCCTGGATTCTGGCAGCCCTTCCACTCCTTCTCCTTCGCCACGCTGATGATCTTCGTGGTACCGGGTCTGCTTGCCGGGATCTTCGGCTTCCTTGCGTTCCGCTCGCGGATCAAGGGCGTCTACTTCTCCATCCTCACGCAGGCGCTGACCTATGGCGCGGCACTGATGTTCTTCCGCAATGAACTCTACATGGGCGGGAACAACGGCTTCACCGACTTCCGCACCATCCTCGGCGCGGATCTCCGCACGCCCGAAGCCAAGCGCATGCTCTATATCGCCTCGGCAATCACTCTTGTCCTCGTCTTCCTCGCCTGCACTTGGCTGACGAGAAGCCGCTTTGGCCTGATCCAGCGGGCGATCCGGGATAGCGAGAACCGGGTGCTCTTCTCCGGCTACGCCGCCGCGAACTTCAAGCTCTTCGTCTTCGTCATCTCCGCGATGATCGCCGCGGTCGGTGGTGCGCTCTACGTCCCGCAGGTCGGCATCATCAATCCCAGCGAGATGCTCACCGAGAAGTCGCTGGAAGCCGTCGTGTGGGTGGCCTTGGGTGGGCGCGGCACACTTTACGGGCCCATCATCGGGGCCATCGCGGTGAATGCCTTCAAGAGCTGGGCCAGCAACAAGTTCCCCGATCTCTGGCCTTTGATCCTCGGCGGTTCCTTCGTTCTCGTCGTGCTCTTCATGCCGAAGGGCATCGTCGGCCTGCCCGGCCAGATCCGCGAACTGATCGCCCGCCGCGAAAGCCGCCGCCTCGCCGCGGCGGAAGACGAACTCCTTACCTCTGCCGCGAAAAGCAAATGAGCATGCAGCCCTATCTCCTGGCCGCGGAGGGACTGAACAAGTCCTTCTCCGGATTCCAGGCTATCCGCGATCTGAACTTCGCTTTGCAGAAGGGCGAGCTCCGCACGGTCATCGGGCCGAACGGTGCGGGGAAAACGACTTTCCTCGACCTCATTACCGGCCGCACCAAGCCGGACAATGGCACGCTTCACTTCGAGCAGACGCACGATCTGCTGCGGATGAACGAGTATCAGATCTACCGCCTCGGCATAGGGCGCAAATTCCAAACGCCCACGGTCTACACCGACCACACGGTGAAGGAGAACCTGATGCTCTCGCTCGCCGGCTCGCGCGGCATCTGGCACTCGCTCTTCGGGCGCGTGACCCCGGAGCAGGAGCATCGCATGGAGGAGATCTTGCACACCATCAAGCTCACCGAGCGTGCTTATGTGAAGGCCGGTTCGCTCGCTCACGGCCAGAAGCAGTGGCTGGAAATTGGCATGCTGCTCGCGCAGGATGCCAAGCTCCTGCTCGTCGATGAACCCGCCGCCGGCATGACCGATGAGGAGACCTATCGCACCGGCGAGTTGCTGCTCTCCCTCGCGGGCAAGCACACCATCGTCGTCATCGAGCATGACATGACCTTCGTCCGCCAGATCTCGCAAGGCCGGACCGTCACCGTGCTGCACCAAGGCAATGTCCTCTGCGAAGGCGCGGTGGACAAAGTGCAGAACGATGAGCGCGTCATCGAAGTTTACCTCGGTCGCAAGAAGAAAGCCGCATGAGTGCCGTAGCCACCGAAGCCCCGACCCTGACCGTCCGCGATGTCTCCGTCTCCATCGGCGGCAGCCGCATCCTGCGCGGCGTGAATCTGGACATCCGCCCGAAGACCGTCTTCTGCCTCATGGGCCGGAATGGCGTGGGCAAGACCACCACGCTCAAGGCGATCACCGGCCTGATGGATGCGAATGCCGGTCACGTCAATCTGCTAGGCACGGAGATCTCCCGCATGAGCCCGGAGAAGCGCGCGCTGAAGGGCATCGGCTTTGTTCCGCAGGGCCGCGAGATCTTTCCGCAGCTCACCGTGGAGGAGAACCTTTACGTCGGTACCATCGCCCGCGGCCGCAAGCCGAAGAAGGAGGAGCTGGACCGGGTTTTCACGCTTTTCCCCATCATCAAGGAATTCCTGCCGCGGAAGGGCGGCATGCTTTCCGGTGGCCAACAGCAGCAGCTTGCCATTGGCCGCGCCCTGCTCACCCGCCCGAAGCTCCTGATCCTCGACGAACCCACGGAAGGCATCCAGCCGAACATCATCGACCAGATCGGGGATGCCATCAAGATGCTTCGCGACGAAGGCGAGATGGCGATTCTACTGGTCGAGCAGTACTTGGATTTCTGCAAGGAACTCGGCGACGACTTCGCCATCCTCGAGCGCGGTCGCGTCGCTGCCGATGGCCCGATGTCCGGCCTTTCCGAAGAGCTCATCAAGGAATTCCTCACTGTCTGATCATGATTCGCCAAACCCTCGACCGGCTGCGCGGTTTCGTCGTTGCCCTTCTCGTTCTTGCGCCTGCCATCGCCGCCGCCCACCCCGGCCACTACCATCCACCGGGAGAAGAGGATGAGTTCGATCAACTTCGCGCGGACTACTTCCACCTCCACGGCTATCTTGAGGTAGGCTTGCTAGCTCTGGCTGTCGTCGCTGCGGGTCTCTTCCGCTTTCACTCGAACCGCAAGGTGCGCGTCGGTGCGGCCATCGTCTTCGGTGGCTCGCTCGCTTTCATCGCCGCGTTCTGATTCCAGCGCCATGCACCTTTCCCCGCGCGAACAGGAGAAGCTGCTCGTCGTCGTCGCCGCCGATCTCGCCCGCCGCCGCCGTGATCGCGGCGTGAAGCTGAATTATCCGGAAACCGTCGCCCTTATCACCGCCGAGATCTTCGAGGGCGCCCGCGATGGCAAGTCGGTGGCCGAACTCATGAGCTACGGCACCACCCTCGTCACCCGGGATCAGGTCATGGAAGGCGTGGCCGAGATGATCCACGACATCCAGGTGGAAGCCACCTTCCCCGATGGCACCAAGCTCGTCACCGTCCACCATCCCGTTAGATAATGATCCCCGGTGAAATCATCACGCCTGCCGGCGCGCCGGACATCGAGCTGAATGTCGGCTTGGCCAAACTGAAGCTCGCCGTCTCTAACAAGGGCGACCGGCCCGTGCAGGTCGGTAGCCACTTCCACTTTGCGGAGGTGAACAGCGAGCTCGATTTCGATCGCTCTGCCGCCCGTGGCTATCGTCTCGACATTCCCGCCGGCACCGCCGTCCGCTTCGAGCCTGGCGATACCCGCGAGGTTCCTCTCGTCGCTTTCGCCGGCAAGCGCGAGATCTACGGGCTGAACAACAGGGTGGATGGACCCTTGGATGCCTGAGCCAATCACGGAACTGCTTTCCTTCCCTTTCCCGCGATGACCCAAACCCGCGCCAACTACGCCGGCACTTTCGGCCCCACGGTCGGCGACCGTGTCCGCCTCGCCGATACCGAGCTCTTCATCGAGGTTGAACGCGACCTCATCGCGGAGAACGGTGGCTATGGGAATGAAGTGAAGTTCGGCGGCGGCAAGGTCATCCGCGATGGAATGGCCCAGTCGCCCTTGGCCTGCGATGCCGATTGCCCTGACCTCGTTATCACCAATGCGCTGATCCTCGATGCCGCGCAAGGCGTGATCAAGGCGGATATCGGCATCAAGCACGGCTGCATTGTCGGCATCGGTCACGCAGGGAATCCGCTGCTGCAGGATGGCATCACCATGGTCATCGGCGCGGCCACCGAGATCATCGCCGGTGAAGGCTGCATCATCACCGCCGGTGGCATCGACACCCACATCCACTTTATCTGCCCGCAGCAGATCGAGCATGCCATCGCCAGCGGCACCACCACCCTCATCGGCGGTGGCACCGGCCCTGCCCACGGCACCTACGCCACCACTTGCACGCCGGGGAAGTGGAACATCCGCCGCATGCTCGAAGCTGCCGAGGCCTTTCCGGTCAATCTGGGCTTCCTCGGCAAGGGCAACTGCTCCTCGCCCGAACCGCTGCGCGAACAGGTGCTCGCCGGAGCCATCGGCCTCAAGCTCCACGAGGACTGGGGCACCACGCCTGCTGCCATCGACACCTGCCTCACCGTGGCGGATGAACTCGATGTCCAGGTCGCCATCCACACCGACACGCTGAACGAAGCCGGTTTCGTCGAGAGCACCCTCGCCGCCTTCAAGGGCCGCACCATTCACACCTACCATTCGGAAGGCGCGGGCGGCGGT
Source organism: Luteolibacter rhizosphaerae (assembly GCF_025950095.1). Classification (NCBI taxonomy): domain Bacteria; kingdom Pseudomonadati; phylum Verrucomicrobiota; class Verrucomicrobiia; order Verrucomicrobiales; family Verrucomicrobiaceae; genus Neoluteolibacter; species Neoluteolibacter rhizosphaerae. The sequence continues at coordinate 506,303 of NZ_JAPDDR010000003.1, forward strand.
CATGCGCCGGACATCATCCGCGTCTGCGGCGAGGCGAATGTCCTCCCGTCTTCCACCAATCCGACGCGACCTTTCACGGTGAACACGATCGACGAGCATCTCGACATGCTCATGGTCTGCCATCACCTCGACTCCCGCATCCCGGAAGACGTCGCCTTCGCTGAAAGCCGCATCCGCCCGGAGACCATCGCCGCGGAGGATCTGCTGCACGATCTCGGTGCCATCTCGATGATGTCGTCGGATTCGCAAGCGATGGGCCGCATCGGCGAGGTGATCACCCGCACCTGGCAGACCGCTCACAAGATGAAGGTGCAGTTCGGCAAGCTGGAGGGTGAGAGCCACCCCGCCGCCGATAACTTCCGCGCCCTGCGCTACGTCGCGAAATATACCATCTGTCCCGCGCTTACCCACGGCATCGGCCACGTCGTCGGCAGCATCGAGGTCGGCAAGCTCGCGGACCTCGTCATCTGGAAGCCCGCCTTCTTCGGCGTGAAGCCGGAGACCGTCTTGAAGGGCGGACTCATCGCATGGGCGAACATGGGGGACCCGAATGCGTCCATCCCCACCCCGCAGCCGATGATGTATCGCCCGCAATTCGGGGCTTTCGGCAAGGCCGTGCACGCTACCTCCATCACCTTCGTCAGCGCCTCCTCTCTTGAGTCGGGCTCGCTCGACGACCTCGGCCTGCAGAAGCAACTCGTGGCCGTGAAAGGCTGCCGCAGTGTCAGCAAGAAGGACCTGCCCTTTAATGACGCCTTGCCCAAGATCACCGTGGACCCCGAGACCTACACCGTCACCGCCGACGGCAAGGAACTCCGCTGCGAACCCTTGGCGGTCCTGCCGATGGCCCAGCGCTATTTCCTGTTCTGAGCTTGATTCGTGTGCCTATTCGTGTATACACGAAGCATGAAGACGATCACCTTGGATGAGGTCGCCTATGAGCGGTTGAAGGCTTGGAAAAAGGGCCCGAAGGACTCTTTTTCCAATGTTGTCAAAAGGCTGGTTCCCGAGGCCGGCACGCTGGGATCATTCCTCCAATTTTCCCAAGCAAACCGGACGGATCAACTCAAAGGCAACGACATCCTTGAGAAATCGGTCAACGAACGTTCATCGGTGAAAAGCGATCCATGGAGCTGATCGCGGATACAACCTTTCTTGTTGGTCTATGGAGGCGACAGGCCTGGGCTACCAAGTTTGCCGGAGAGAATGCTTCGACAGCTATCGCCATTCCTTGGGGGGTTCTTGGTGAGTTTTGGCATGGCACCTTGAGGGCTGGCCACGACTTCGATGTCGTAAAGCGTTTCCTAGCCTTGGGGATACCGATGAACGACGCTGATCAAGTAGTGCCGGTGTACGCCCGGATCTGTTCAGAACTCCAAGACCGAGGCGACTATCGGAAGATCGGCCAGAACGATCTTTGGATTGCAGCGTCCGCGGTTGCTCTTGGAAAGCCCTTGGTGACTCGAAACAGGAGACACTTCGAATCAATCAGAGAGCTTCAACTCGTGATTGTCGGCTAAAGCCATGCACCTCATCCAGCGCTCCCTTTCTCCTTCTTCAGCCCTTACCGCTGCAGACCAGATCACTCTCCATGCGGAGCGCCGCCAGTTCCTCAAGCGTCGCTGGCGCGGCATCGCGGATGACGGCACCGAGTTCGGTTTCGACCTCGATTCCCGCCTGACCGATGGCTGCGTGATCTTCCAGCAGGACGGCAAGGACTACATCGTCCGCCAGGTGCCGGAGTTGGTGTATGAGGTCATCTACCAGTCTCCCGCGCACGCCGCGCTCGTGGCATGGCGGGTCGGCAATCTCCACCTCCCCGCCCAGATCCTCGCGGACCGCATCCACGTGCTGCACGATGAGGCGATGAACCAACTCCTCGCTAGCGAAGGCTGGGACTTCAGTGAGCCGGAAGTGCTCTTCCAACCTCTCAAGGCCATTGCCCATGCCGTCTGACCCGTGGCTCTGGCTGATGCAGGCGAACGACTCCCAGTATCCCTCGGGAGCCTACGCGCATTCCTATGGCTTGGAGGAACTCGTCGAGGCCGGTGTCTTCACCAATGCAGAGGGGTTGGAGCGTTTCCTGGAAACCCAGATCCTGCCCGCCCTCCTCACCTTCGATCTGCCCTACTTCGTCCAAGCCCACGCCGCCGCAAACGCATCCGACACTGCCCGCCTGCTGGAGCTGGATGCCGAGCTCGACGCCTGGCGCCTGCCTGCCGAAACCCGGGATGCCTCCCGCCGCATCGGCTCGCGTCGTCTCGAACTGCTTCGTCAGCTTGCGCCCTCCGATCTCGTCGAGGCGCATGCCGCCGCCTGCCCCTTCAGCCATCATCTCGTCGTCACGGCCATCGAGCTTGCGGCCATCCCCATCGCCCAAGCGGCCCGCGCCTTCGCCTTCCAGACCATCACCGGTTTCGCCACTGCGTCCATGAAGCTCATGCGCCTCGGCCAGAGTGCCTGCCAGAGCATCGTTCGCCGCATGCTCGACCTGCTTGGCAGCGACATCGATGCCGCCCTTTCCCGTCCGCCCGACGGCTGGTTCAATCCTCTGTTAGAAATCGCCTCACTCCGCCATGCCCGCGCCGATGCCCGACTCTTCATCTCCTGAATCTTCCAAGCGTCCCTTCCGCCTCGGTGTCGGCGGCCCCGTCGGCTCGGGTAAGACCATGTGCGTGCTACGGCTTTCGCAGTGGTTGAAGGACGAGATCTCCCTCGCGGTGATCACGAACGACATCTACACCCGCGAGGACGCCGAGTTCCTCCTGCGCGAGGGCGTGCTCCCAGCCGATCGCGTCCGCGGTGTCGAAACCGGCGGCTGCCCGCACACCGCCATTCGCGATGACATCAGCATGAACATGGCCGCTGTGGTCGATCTCGAGCGCGCCCATTCGGATCTCAAACTCATCCTCATCGAGAGCGGCGGCGACAACCTCTCCGCCACCTTCTCGCCCGAACTCGTCGACGCCTACATCTACGTCATCGACGTTGCCGAGGGTGACAAGATCCCCCGCAAGGGCGGCCCGGCCATCCGCACCAGCGATCTCCTCCTCATCAACAAGATCGAGCTCGCCCCCTACGTCGGCGCGGACCTCGCCGTCATGGATCGGGATGCCCGCAAGATGCGCGGCACCCGCCCCTTCATCTTCGCCGATTTGAAGTCCGAAAAAGGTAAGGACGAGCTACTACGCTGGCTGAAGCACGAGTACCTGTTCGTCTAGTACTAGACCCCCCGGAGCTTTCCCTTGACAATCAAGGATCGCGTCACAAACTGGCGCCCTCATCCAAGGAAAGGAGGGCATGGTGGACAGCGACCTTTTGCATACGGAGAAGATCTTGGCGGACCGGAAGACGTTCTTCCTCGATCTCAAGGAGAACGCTCGCGGCATGGTGGTGAAGATCACCGAGGATGTCAGCGGCAACCGCGACACGATCATGGTTCCGGCCGAAATCCTTGGTGATTTCATCGCGGCCCTGACCGACATCAAGGCCACGGCGGACAGCCGCTAGATGCCTTCGCATCCCTTCTGGCAGGGGGCAGAGCTGCTGGAATGTAAGGAATCCCGTGAAAATCGCGTAGGGTAGGCCCTAAGGGGTTGATGCAGCCCCCGATTGCGGGCATAGTCCTAAGCGCTGAGCCCCCCTTCAGTGAAATACCGGCACCCAACAGTATTTCCGTTTTGAACCTGCTGAGACCCCTTCACGAAAACGCCTCCCCCCCCAGCGCGACAAGAAGAGAGAAGTCCGGACCCCTCCGGCGGTCCTTCCTCTTCATCGGGGTTTCGACCCTCCTGCTCTCAGGCGCGGAAGCGGCCCCGCAGGTCTCGTGGCAGCCCGTCACCGACTACTCGATCTCCTTTCCCGGCGATCGTCCTGATGCCGCCCCGGCCATCAATCCTTTCGAGAATTTCACCCACTTCGGCACCGACTTCGGCTGGATGGGTCCGGGCCAAGCCCGCATCGACGGTCACTCCGGCACCATCCGCACCAAGAAAGAGGGCGAGTGGACCGGCGTCTGGCACTCGCTCGCCGGACTGGCCTTGGAGACCGACCGCATGTTCGACCTCTCCGATGTCACCGGTCTGGGCGGTCCGCCGGAGGGTCGCGCGAAAGTAATCGCCGTGACGCTGGATGCTCGTGGCGATGGCGCCCTGCGCATCGAACTCTCGGATTCGGCCAAAATGGTCCGTTGGGCCAAGCCCCTCACCCTCGTCCCCGGCGAGCGCACCCGCCATCGCTTCGAGGTCACCGCGGAAGAGGTCGGCTCCATCAAGTTCATCAACTGGGTCGCCGAGCCCGGCTGTGCCGCAGAGGTGTCCTCCATCGGCTTCGAGGTGGAACGCGCCGAGAAGATGCCCCAGGAGGAGTGGCTCTTCCGCATCTCGCTCGGCAAGCTTCGCCGCTGCCATGATGTCGCCAGCGGCCTCACCCGCGATCGCGCCCACATTCCCGCCGGCGTCTTCGATTCCATCTCTTCGTCCGGGCTGCACGCCCTCGCCACCGCCACCGCTGCTTCGGAAGGCATCCTTGATCGGGAGCAAGCCGCTGCCGAAGTCCGCCGCACCGCCCAGACCATGCTCGGCATGCCGAAGGCGGCGGGCTTCCTGCCCCACTTCAGCCGCCGCAATCCCGAAGGCCGCCCGGAAATCCATCCCGGCACCGAGTACAGCACTGTCGATACCGCCATCGCCTTCCACTCGCTCCGCCTCGCCGCCGGGATCCTCGAGCTGGAAGACGTTGCCGCCGCGATGAACCAGGCCGTCGCGGATCTGAACTTCGATCTCGTCACTGATTCGGAGGGCTGGATCGGCCACGGCTTCACCCAGGATGGCACCACCCCGCTCGCCAGCCAGTGGCGTGATTGGGGCGGGGAGACCGCGCTGGTTCTCGCCTTGGAAGCCATGGTCCCCGGTCGCGAACCCCGCGGCCGCATGATGCAGGATGGCCGCGTCTTCCGCGGCGTCGGCTTCATCGCGGAGATCCAGAGCCTCTTCTACCCGGATTTCGACCGCACCGCGCCGGACCTTGTCAGCGGTGTGGTCTGGCCTGCCGCCCGCCGCGATCTCTTTGAGCGCCAGGCCCGCTACACCGTGGAAAACTGGCCGGATTCCGCCGCCGCGCGCCTCGGCCTCTTCGGACTTTCCGGGGGCGAGTCCGGCATGCCCGGTGCCGGATACACCGCGAATGGCGTCGATGTCCCCGGCATCCGCTGGATCCACCCGCACGCCATGCTCATGAGTCTCGCCCTTACCGGTCGCTCGGATTTGCCCGCGGGCATTGCCAGTCTGGAGAAGGCTGGCATGCTTTTCTCACAGGGCCTCCCGGAAAACATGGAGGTCGGCTTGACTCTCTACAATCCCATGCAGGGGTCTCTGAATGCAGGCTTCGAGGCTTTGGCCGCTTACCACGGATGGAAGCGGGGGGATAATGACGTGATCGATGAGGCCAGCCGCCGCGATCCGATGTTGCGGCAGGGGATCCGCAGGTTCTGGGCCGATTGACCCGCCTAACGGCCCCCGGTTTTTTATTCATTGCCGCATCGCAAACCCCGGCTTCAAATTAAGCGAACGATCACTGCATGGAGGAAAGATACGAGATCCGCGGGAAACTTGGCCAGGGGGGCCTTGGCGCGGTGTATCGTGCCTACGACCGCGCCCTGAAGCGCGAGGTCGCCGTGAAACGCATCATCTCCGGAGATGATGCGGAGCACCGGCAGGAGGCCACCAAGCAGATGGAAAAGGAGACGGGTGCCCTCGCCGCGCTCCAGCATCCGAATATCGTTACCATCTATGACGTCGGCTCGGACGAGGACGGACCCTTCGTGGTCATGGAGCTCCTTACCGGCCAGACTCTCGATGAGATTGTGGAGAAGGCCCCGCTCACTTGGCCCGATTTTCGCGAGCTCGTCCTTCAGATTCAGGAAGCGCTCATCGCCGCGCAGGATCTCGGCCTGATCCACCGCGACCTGAAGCCGTCGAACATCATGGTGAATTGGCTGCCCTCGGGCCGCTTTCAGGCGAAGGTCGTGGACTTCGGCCTCGCGAAGTTCAGTCCGAAGGCCTCGCTCCAGACCGTAGATCATCATGACTCAATTTTCGGCTCCATCTTCTACATGGCTCCGGAGCAGTTCGAGCGCGGTCCCGTGGACTCGCGCTTGGACATGTATTCCATCGGCTGCGTCTATTACTTCACCCTGACCGGCCGGTCACCCTTCGAGGGCGATACCGGCCCGCAGGTCATGGCCTCGCACCTCGAGCATCGTGTCATCCCGCTCGGCCAAGTCCGCCCGGATTTGCCGAAGTGGGCCTGCGACTGGGTCATGTGGCATATCAACCGGTATCCGCACGAGCGCCCGGAGAATGCCCGCGAGACGCTGAAGAGCTTCATCCAGCTCGATGTGCCGCCCTCGCAGACCATCACCCAGCCGGTGGCCCCCCGCGGCCCACGCACGATGGTCCGCCCGCCGGCTCCCGGCACCGCCGCGGCCCAGCGCCCCTCCCCGGTTCCCACGCCCCATACCATGGAGCAGCCGGTGCAGGTCCAGACCGCGCCCCAACCCCTCGCCCCGCCGGATGGCGCGCCACCCAGCCTGCACGCCACCCAGTCGATCAGCTTCGAGCCCGAGTATACGGGGCCACCACCGCCGGATATCCCGCCGCCCCCTTCGAATATCCCGCTCCCGCCCCGCCCCGCCGGCGGTCGCGTTTACGCGCCCCAGAGCACTTATCAGGTCGTTCACAAGAAGAAGAAACCCAGCGAGGCAAAACGCAACATGCTCGCCGTCCTCGGCGGCATCGTTCTCCTCGTCGTCCTCTACTGGGTCGTCACCACCTTCTTCTCGAAGTGATGTGATCCGCATTGGACGTCGGCGCGGGGATGCTCTAAGCCTCGCCGCGTCATGCTTGATATCCGCGAGATCCGCGAAAACCCCGCCACCTTCCGCGACCGGCTGAAGGCCCGTGGCGGTGCCCACTGGACCCTGATCGATGAAGTCCTCGCCTGCGACGAAACCCGTCGCCGCGTGGAAACCGAGAAGCAATCCCTCCAGTCCGAGCGCAAGCAGACCTCCAAGCAGATCGGCATCCTGAAGGGCAAGGGCGAGGACACCTCGGCCATCGAAGCCCAAGTCCGCGCCATCAACGAGAAGATTGCCGGTCTCGATGCGCAGGCGGATGCCGCCTCGGAGAGCCAGCAGGAGTTGCTCATGAGCATACCGAATCTCCCGCACCCGGAGTGTCCGGTGGGGGACGACGAGGCTTCGAACCCCATCGTCCGCGTCTGGAACGACAAGCCGGACATCGCCGAGCCGAAGGACCACCTCGTGCTCGCGGAAGCCCTCGGTCTGATCTCTCTGGAGGATGGCACCCGCATCGCCGGTTCCGGCTTCGCCGTCTATCGTGGGAAGGGTGCCCGCCTCGAGCGTGCCCTCATCGCCTTCTTGCTCGATCTCCAGAGCGGTGCGAATGGCTACGAGGAAGTGAACGTCCCGCACGTCGTGAAGCGCGAGTGCATGGAAGGCACCGGCCAGCTTCCGAAGTTCGAGGACGACATGTACGGCACGGATGCCGGGGAAGACGGCCGCAACCAGCTCTTCCTCGCCCCGACCGCCGAAGTGCCGGTGACCAATCTCTATCGGGATATGATCCTTTCCGAGGACGAGCTGCCCAAGAAGATGTGTGCCTACACGCCCTGCTTCCGCCGTGAGGCGGGCAGCGCCGGCCGTGACAACCGCGGCATCATCCGCATGCACCAGTTCGATAAGGTGGAGCTTGTGCAGATCGTCCACCCGGACCACGGCCTGCGCACGCTGGAAGAGCTCACCGGTCATGCCGAATCCGCGCTGCAGAAGCTCGGCCTGCACTACCGCGTCATCGAGCTCTGCACCGGCGATCTCGGCTTCGGTTCGTCGAAGACCTATGACATCGAGGTCTGGGCACCCGGTCACGGGAAGTATCTCGAAGTATCGAGCTGCTCGTGGTTCGCGGATTACCAAGCCCGCCGCATGAAGCTTCGCTTCAAGGATGCGGAAGGGAAGAACCGCGTCTGCCACACGCTGAATGGCTCCGGCACCGCCCTGCCGCGTCTCTACGTCGCCTTGCTCGAGCAGTGCCAGCAGCCGGATGGCTCCATCCGCATTCCGGATGCGTTGGTGCCCTACTTCGGCTTCCACGAGATCCGCTGAGCCGGGCTAGCGCTTCAGCCATTTCCAAGCGGCCAGCAGGATCACCGAGCCCACCGTTGCGGTCAGCAGTGACCGTAACGAGGGCATGTTCGGTCCCGGCGGATCGGCCGGCAGGTACCCTACGTGCCGGGCGATCCATCCGCCGATGAAGGCACCGGTGATCCCGAGCCCGATGGTGAGCAGGCAGCCGCCACGCTCTCCACCGGGCATGATCCGTTGCGCGATCAGGCCGGAGAAGAGACCGAGCAATACCCAGCCGAGGATCTCGTTGAGTTCCATTGGCGGGCTATATCATAAACAAATCCTGAAGGCACGGGTCGATTTCATAGGGCCGCTTGGAGCCCGAAGTCCCTCCATCGGGTGGCCCTTCCACCTCCTTTTCTCGCGAGGAAACGATTCCCCCGCCACGCGCTTCTCCGAAGACACCGGGCCGCGTTGACAGTCCCTCGGAACTGGCGTTTGCCTCCTCAAACCCATTTCCCCCGAACTGTTTCGGGCCTCCTTCATGAAAAACCCCGGTCCTCTGACCGCACTTCTCGCGGTCCTGTGCGGCGTTCTCTGCTTCAGCGGGTCCGCCTCCGCGCAGTACGAAGCGGTGCCGCAGTCCCGTCGCTGGCACCCGGCGGAGATTCTCACTTGGTCGCCCGCCACCGATCCCTTCGCGCCTTACAATCGTGGCACCGTTCCCTTGGCCAATCGTTTCACCCCTCCCACCGCGGCGGTGAATCCTGCGCTGAACGCGCTCTGGAATGTGAACTCCCACGCCCGTCCCGGCGAGGCCCGGGTGCAGGCAGTCACCACCTTCAATACCATTCCCTCCGGCTCCCCGAACGGCTGGCGCAGCACCCGCCTCTATGCCCCCAGCATCTGGCAGTACACGGATAACATGGTCTTCTGGGGTAGCTCGGATCGGGATAACCGGACGATCATGTGTCCTACCGCCCACATGATCGATGCCGCCCACCGCAATGGCGTCCGGATCTACGGGAAGATCTTCTTCCACTGGAACTCCTCCCCGGACAATGCCGCCCTGCAGCGGATCCGGGATCTGATCCAGAAGAACGGCTCCACCTTCCCCGTCGCCGACAAGCTGGTGGAGGCTGCCATCTACTTCGGCTTCGATGGCTGGTTCATCAATCAGGAGAACTACCAGACCAATGGCACCGACGCGCAGAACATGCGCGACTTCCTGGTCTATTTCCGGACCCGCGCCGCCGCCCAGGGTGCCCCGCACCTGAAGATCACCTGGTACGACGCGATGGCGGAGAACGGCAGCCGCAGTTTCCAGAACGCGTTCACCAGCCAGAACGACGGTTACATGAAGTCCGGGACCCTCGTGACCGATACGGGCAATACCCTCGCGGCCCACGAGATGTTCCTGAACTTCTGGTGGTACTATAATTCCAGTAATTTGACCAACTCCCGCTCCCTCGCCCAGACCCGCGGTGTCAATCCTTACGATCTCTACGCCGGTATCTGGACCGAGAACTACCGCACCTACGGCAAGACGCCGGACCCGAACAGCGCGGGGAATCTCGATATCAGCTGGCCCTACCTCTTCCCGGAAGGCCAGCCGCACAATACCTCCGTCGCGCTCTTCGGGGCGGAGACTCCCTATGTGAAAGGATCCTCCCCGGAGACGGTGGCGAATCAGGACCAGATCTACTGGTCCGGCCCGAATGGCGATCCCTCGAACACACTCCCTGCAGAAGGATCCTCCACGCCGAACTGGTTCGGCATGGCTCACTACATCCCCGCCAATTCGCCGCTTACCAGCTTGCCCTTCGTGACGAACTTCAATGTCGGGCAGGGCAGGTTCTACAAGATCAACGGCACCACCGTGATGAGCGGCCCGTGGACCAATCTCGGTGTCCAGGATGTCCTCCCCACCTGGCGCTGGCTGGTGCAGAGCACCGGGGCCAAGACCTTGGTGCCCTCGCTGGATTTCGCGGAGGCTTACTATGGCGGCAGTTCCTTGAAGGTTACAGGAAGCCTCGCCGCGAACCTCGCACAGGAGGTGAAGCTCTACCAAGCGCGGCTGCCCGTCGCCTCCAACACCAACCTGCGGCTGATCTACAAGCCCTCCGCCATCACCGCGGCCCAGGTCCAGATCGGCTACGCCTTTGAAGACGCGCCGGCAGTGATGCATTACACCACCGCGCACACCGCCGCTTCCGCTACCGCATGGAACACCGTGGACTTTTCCTTGGGCTCGCATGCAGGCAGGTCGCTTGCCCTCATCACCCTGCGCTTCAACAGCAGCGCGGCGCTTGCCAGCTATACGGCGAACATCGGGCGCATCCAGATCAGCAATGGCAGCGCGGTCGCGCCCGCAGCGCCATCGGCCATCACCCTCGAGGGGAAGAGCCGCAATCCGGACGAAGCGTTCTCCACCTCCCTGCGCCTCAGGTGGACCGCATCGTCTTCACCGGTTCTTTACTACAACATTTATCATCGCAAGGACCAGTCCGTCGGAGCGCCCCGGCTCTGGCTGGGTGCCACGCCGAACCGCTACTTCTTCGCGCAGGATGTCCGGCGCTTCGGTTCGGAGAGCGGCGGCTACATCGAGGTGGAAGCGGTGGCACCGGATCATGCCGTCTCGCCTCTGGCGGTCACCGCGCAGCCGACATTCACCTTCGAGTCCTTCCCGAATCTGCACCATCCGCTCATCACGGGCTATCCGCTCGCCAGTCCTCTGACGGTGATCGGCAGCGGTGAGGTGGCGAACATGACTCGCGCCTTCGATGACAATATCGCGACCTTCGCCGAGCCTGGCGGAGCTAGCGGTGCATGGGTGGGCCTCGATCTCGGTGCGGGCCATGCACGGCAGGTCGTGGCGGTTCAATTTGTCCCGCGTGCGAACTGGGCCAGCCGGATGATGAACGGGGTCTTCCAAGGCTCGAATACCGCGGACTTCAGTTCCGGCGTGGTCGAACTGGCAAAGGTGAATTGGATCGCCCCGCAGGATGTCCCCACCACCCTGTTGGTGAACAATGCCACCGCCTTCCGGTACGTCCGCTACCTCTCGCCCAATGATGGCTATGCGAATGTCGCCGAGATCAAGTTCTTCGGTCCCGGTGCTGCGCAAGCTCCACCGAAGCCGCTCGCGCTGCAGGCGACCAATTCGGGCTCGACCGCGACCCTGACTTGGCGGCCGCCTGCCAGTGGCATGGCCTACGGCTACGATCTCAAGCGCTCCTCGGTAAATGGTGGTGGCTACACGGTCATCGCCTCGGACCTCGGTACCACCTCCTTCCAGGATACCGGCCTCACCAATGGCGCGACCTACTACTACGCTGTTTCCGCCAGGAACGAAGCGGGAGAGAGCGCGAACTCCGACCGCCTGATCCTGAACCCGCTTTCCGCGAACCGGTTGAACGGCACCATCATTGGTACCGATGGTTCTTGGGATGGCACCAGCACCAAGCAGAAGGTCTTCGATAACTCGCTCGCGACCTTCTTCGATGCCCAGCTCCCGGATGGGGCTTGGACCGGGTTGGATCTGGGAACTCCGCGGAAGATCACGGCCATCCGCTATAGTCCCCGGAACGGTACGACCAATTGGCTGGATCGGATGATCGGTGGCGTTTTCCAAGCCGCGGATAACCCGGCTTTCAACAACCCGGTGACTCTCTTCAAGGTGCCGGTTGCGCCTACCTTCAATGTTTACACCAGTGCGGCGGTGGGCGATGAGGCCCGCTACCGTTACGTCCGTTACCTCTCGCCGAATGGAGGGCACTGCAATGTCTCCGAGATCCAGTTCTACGGCGTGTTGCCTCCCTCGCCGCCCGGAGCCTTGGCCCTCACCGGGGAGGGAAGCTCGGCGAGCCTGACATGGAACCAGTCCTCCTTCGCCGTGAGTTACCGGCTGAAGCGCTCCACGACCAGCGGCGGGCCCTACCAAACGATCGCCAGCGATCTGACCGTCCGCTCCTTTCAAGACAGCGGCCTCGATCCGCAGGCGACCTATTACTATGTGGTCAGCGCGGTCAATGAGGCGGGGGAGGGGGTGAACTCCGGGGAGCTGGCTCGCCACAACCCCTTCAATGCTTGGATCGTCTCCTCCGGTGGCAATCCGGTCTTGCCCCATGCCGGTTTCGACGCCGATCTCGATGGCGATGGCATCGCCAACGGGGTGGAGTACATGACGCCCGAGGGAGTGAAGATCCGGGAGTCGTCCGGCACCCGAGGAGTGTCGGCCCTGATCCGGAACGATCCCGGAGTGATAACCACACTGTGGGAGTCAGTCGATTTGTCCGCTTGGTCCCAAGTGAGCTACGCGAATGCCACCGATCAAAGCGATGTCCCCGCAGGATTCAGAAGGGTCGAGAGCGCGCTGCCTCCCGCTTCAGGAAACGCTCCCGTGTTCTACCGCTTCCGCTTCTCACGCTGAACGATTACGGCACCATTTCCCTTTGGCTGGCGGCGTGACTTGCATCTAGAGTCCCCGCCATGCCGATTCCGGACATCGCCTGGTTTCGCGAAGCGCCGAAGCGCCGGCGCTATCTCGCGGGCATTTCCGGTGGCGCGGATTCGGTCGCCCTTCTGCATCACCTGCATCGCAGCGGCTTCCGGGAAGTCGTGGTCTGTCACCTCGACCACGGTCTGCGGGGCAAGGCCTCCGCCGGCGATGCCCGCTTCGTCCAGAAGCTTTCGGCAGAGCTCGGCTATCCCTGCGAAGTAGGAAAGGCGGCGGTGAAAGCACTGGCAGCGGACAAGGGTCACTCGATCGAAACCTCGGCCCGCGAGGCACGGCATGCCTTCTTCGCGATCTGTTCGCGCAAGCACCGCTGCCCGCGCTTGCTGCTCGCCCACCACTACGATGATCAGGCGGAGACCCTGTTGTGGAATCTCCTCCGCGGCAGCCGCGGACTCTCCGGCATGAAGGAGGTCCAGACCCTGCCGATGGGCGGGCGGCCGATGGAGTGCATCCGACCTTTTCTCGGTCACCGCCGTTCGGAGCTGCGCACCTGGCTGGAGTCGAAGGGGTTGTCATGGCGGGAAGACGCGACCAATGCCGAGCCTTTCGCGGTTCGCAATCGCTTGCGGAACGAAGCACTTCCCTTGCTCGCCGAGATCGCGAAGCGCGATCCGGCCGAGTCATTCGTCCGGGCTTCCGGGGCGTCGGAAGACTTCCGGGTCATCGAGGCATGGGCCGTGAAGCAGGCGGATGCCATCGACCCGCAAGGCCGGCTGCATCTGCCCAAGCTGCTCACCCTGCCGCGCGCGCTCCAGGCAGCCTGCATCTACGCCTATCTTCGTACTTCCGGCGTTCCCGATCTGTCCCGGGATGCGGTGAACCGCTGCCTCGGTCTGCTCGATCCCTCCGCCGCACCGGCAGTCAATCTCCCCGGGAACTTCATCCTCCGCCGCCGCGCCGGTCGTCTTCTGCTCGCGCCGCTGAGGTAGTGACTCACTTCGGCTTGCCTGCCTCGACCTGCTTCGGCACCGGCTTCACATCGGTGGTCGCGGCGAATTCGGCGACCAGCTTCTCGATTTCGAGCCAAGCTTCCTGGTCGATCGATGCCATCTTGTCGTAGAGCGGCTTCGTCCTTTCGAGAAAGGCCACGGCCTCGTCATAGGCCGCTTGGCGATCGCTGCGCGGCCGCTCGCTGCCATTGGCAGGGGAGTTGCGCGTCCACGAAATCTGCATCCAGAAGCGCATCGCGGAGACCGATACCCGGGTCGCCTCGAGGGAGTCGCTCCACACCTGCGCATAGCTGGCCAGCGCCTCGTCGATCATCCCGCGCTCTTGCAACGAGCGGGCCAGCGCCAGCCGTACTTCGGGCGTCAGCCGCTGGAAGCCGGAATCGGGAGCGAGATAAGCTTGGGCGCTTTCTGCCGCCGCGGCGAAATCGCTGTCCTTCATCCGGCTCATGATCAGCCAATACAGCGCGTCTTCTTTCTCGCTCACTTCCTTGCTTCCCGCGACCACTTCTTGGAGATCCTTGATCGCCCCGGCCCGCTCTTCCTTGCTGCCTTCCGCCAGGATAGTGGCCCGCCCGAGTAGAGCCGGGAAGCGCAGCGCTTGATCGTTCCGCGCCAGGGCTTCTGAATAGTAGGGCAGTGCTTGGCGCGGTGCGGAGGTTTGTAGCCGCAGGAAATCGCCCGTGCGCAAGAGAACGCTCGCCGGTAGATCCTTCGCTTCGAACTCGCTCTTCAATTCCTGATAGAGCGACTTGAGCTGGGCTTCCGCATCCTGTCTCGCACCCGGGTCCGGGAGCTTCGCTTCAAGCTCCCCGATCAGCGCGATCTTCAGGACGGCTCGCGTGGCCTTGTCCTCCGGCTTGATCCCGGGAAGCGCGGCGAAGTCCTGCTTCAACCTTTCGGTTCCGTGCTCTTTCGCGCAGAGTCGTGCGTAGAGGCGGATCAATGCCTCGGAGGGAGCCTCATCGCCGAAGCATTCCTTCAAACGCTCCAGCGCTTCCTTGCCGCGCCCTGCCTGCAAATAGATCTCTGCTTGGGCCACCGCCATGCGGGCCTTCATCTTCGGGAGATCGGAGTAGCTTTTCCAGAAGCGCTCGCAGTAGGGCAGGGCATCCTTCCAGCGCGATGAGTCTTTGCTGCCGATCAAAGTGACCAGGTGCAGCAGGAGATTCGCGGCGGTTTCCTTCTGCTCCTGCTTCTCCGCTTGCTGCAACGCCTCCGCCAGCGACTTCTCCGCTTCCTCATCCTTGCCTTGGCGGAGCAGCAGCTCGCTCTTCAGCGATTGCGCGTTGGCCAGAGCTTCCGAACCGGGAAATTCCTTCTCCAAGCGGGCGAGCTTCTCCAGCGCCGCGCCATCCTGCTCCAGCGAAGCATGGCACTCGGCCCGGTCGAGCAAGGCCACGGGCAGATAAGGATTGGCCGCGGCATCGGGATGCTTCGCGATGAACTCGTCGAGCTGCTTCGCGGCCTCCTCCCACTGCTTCAGTTCCACCAGATTGCTCGCGCGCAGATACTGCGTCGTCTGCGCATAGGGGCTCGCGGGGTAAAGCGTCACATGCCGCTCCAGCAGCGGCCGTGCTTCCTCGAAGCGCCCGGTCTGCTCGTAGCTGCCCGCCAGCACCCGCAGGCAGAGATCGTGCTCCGCCGAACCTTCCGCCAGTGCCGGCAGCATTTCGGCCGCGATCTTGATGCAGGGCTCAAACTGCTTCTGCTCGTATAGAGTCACCAGCAGCATCCGCTTCACCGCCGGGGCCTGCGGAGAATCGGGATGGCCTAACAGAAATTTCCCGGCCTGCTTCTCGACCTCCTGCGTGTCGCCCAGAGCGGCACTGATCCTCACCAGATGGAAAAGGTGATCGGTCCGTCGCGGTGCCTTCGGGTAGCGCTCCACCAGTTCGGAGAAGGCCGCCTTGCTCGCCGCCAAGTTACCCTGCTTCTCTTGATAAGTGGCATTCGTCTCCAGCAGCAGCACGTCGTGCGAGACCCCGTCGCGCCGCGCTTGCTCCACCGCATCCAGCCGTGCTTGCAGCGCCGTCTTGTCGCTGGCTGTCTCCAGCTTGGTGCGGAGATCCTTCGCCATCGCCTCGCTGGTCGGGATCAGGTGGAAGATCGCCACCGCGGCGCCCTCCATCCCGGCCCCCAGCGCATCGGTCGCCAGCTTCACGAAGACATCCATGTACGCCGCCATCTCCGCCGGCGGAATCGCCAGCGCCTCGCGGTTCCGCTCAAAGAATCCCCGTAGGGTGGCACCGTCGTTCTTCGCGATCGCCGTCGCCACCAGACTCTGCAGCGCGGCCACGATCCCTGTGTCGGGCGTGGCGAAGCCGCCCTTGTTTCGCACCGCGGTTTCCAAGTTCTCCGTTCCCAGCACCAGTTCACCGAGCTGGAGGTGGCACAGCGCCACCTGAATGTAGTAGTTCGCCGGATCGAACTCGTCGGTCTGGCGATCCCGCTCGCTCAGGAACTTCTTGAAAAGCGGCAGGGCCTCCTGCGGTCGTCCTGCCGCCCGCGTGGCCTCGCCCCAGCGCACCAGCGCGGTCTTGTTGAAGCGGTTGCCCTTCGTCTTCGCCTTGTTCGGGAAGTCGCGGTAGCAGATCTCGAAGGACCGCGCCGCCGCCTCCCAGCGCTGCAGCCGCATCTCGCACATTCCCTTCCGATACCAGGTGACCCCGAAGGACGGACCGAACTTGGCCAAGGCATTCTCCCCGTGCACCTCGATGCACTGGTCATAGAGCGCCAGCGCCTCCTCCCAGCGGCCCGCTTCTGCCGCAGCCACTGCCTTGGTGTTCAACGAATCCGCGCTCTCCGTTTGCGCTGTGGCACTTGCCACGATGGCGAAGGGTACGAGGAGATGACGGAATTGCTGCATGCGGAACCAAGAAGGATCAAAGCCACCCGGATAGCGTCGCGCAAGGTGGGAGAGGTCAGAAAAAAGTCCGGCTTGACTTAGTGTAAGAACGACACTTACTTCTCCCCGAGCGATGGCCCATACCTACGAGTATCCCCGCCCCGCCCTCACCGTGGACTGCGTCGTCTTCGGCTTCGACGGGGCCGGGCTGCAGGTGCTCCTGATCCGCCGCGGTCTGGAGCCCTTCCTCGGCGCGTGGGCCCTACCCGGAGGCTTCGTCCACATGGAGGAAGACCTGGAAGCCGCGGCCCGCCGCGAGCTGGAGGAAGAGACCGGCCTGAAGGGCGTCTTCCTCGAGCAGCTCGAAACCTTCGGCGCCCCCGGGCGCGATCCCCGCGGGCGGGTCGTCAGCGTCGCCTACTTCGCCCTCGTCCGGCCGGACCGGAATCCCGCCCGGGGAGATACCGACGCCAGCGAGGCGGCATGGTTCCCCGCCGACAAGCTCCCCGAACTCGCCTTCGACCATTCGGTGATCCTCACCACCGCGCTCGAACGCCTGCGGGGAAAGATCCGCTACCAGCCCGTCGGCTTCGAGCTTCTGCCGGAGAGCTTCACGCTTACCCAGCTCCAGGCACTCTACGAAGCCATCCTCGGGCGGGGCTTGGACAAGCGGAACTTCCGCAAGAAATTGGGTGCATTCGACTTCGTCGTGGAAACCCAGGGCTTCGCGGGCGGTTCACACCGTCCTGCCCGGCTCCACCGCTTCGATCACGACAAGTACGAGGCACTCCGTAGCAAAGGATTTCTTTTCGAACTATGATCACGAACAGTCCGCTTCAGACCGATCTCTATCAGCTCACCATGGCAGCCGCCTACTGGCAGGCCGCTACCGCGGAGCAGGAGAGCGTGTTCCACCTCTTTTTCCGCCGCCTGCCCTTCAAGGGCGGTTACGCCATCGCCGCCGGCCTGGAGCCCGCGCTCGAATGGTTGGAGTCCTTCCGCTTCGGCACCGCGGAGCTCGATTACCTCGCGGGCCTCAAGACCAAGGCGGCCACGCCGCTCTTCAAGGAGGAGTTCCTAGGCTACCTCGGGGACTTGAGGCTGAAGTTGGATATCGATGCCGTGCCGGAGGGAGAGCTGGTCTTCGCCCATGAGCCGGTGCTGCGGGTGCAGGGGCCCATCCTCCACGCTCAACTCGCGGAGACGGCGTTGCTGAATATCCTGAACTTCCAGACCCTTGTCGCGACCAAGGCGGCCCGCGTCTGTCATGCGGCGGCGAGATCGCCGGTGGTGGAGTTCGGCTACCGCCGCGCGCAGGGTCCGGATGGCGGCTACTCGGCCAGCCGGGCGGCATGGATCGGCGGTTGCACGGGCACCTCGAATGTTCTCGCGGGCCAGCGCTTCGGCATCCCGGTGCTGGGCACGCACGCCCACTCGTGGGTCATGTCCTTCGATGACGAGCTGGAAGCCTTCGAACGCTATGCCGAGGCGATGCCGGACAACTCGACCCTGCTGGTGGATACCTACGACACGCTGAAGGGCGTGGACCACGCGATCACCGTTGCCCGCAAGCTGCGCGAGAAAGGCCACGAACTGAATGGCATCCGCCTCGATTCGGGCGACCTCGCCTGGCTCAGCCAGCAGGCGCGGGCGAAGCTGGATGCCGCGGGCTTCCCGGACGTGAAGGTCGTGGCAAGCAACGACTTGGATGAGCACATCATCGAGAGCCTGCGCCACCAAGGAGCCAGGATCGATACCTGGGGCGTCGGCACGAATCTCGTTACTGCGGCGGATCAACCCGCACTGGGCGGCGTCTACAAACTGGCCGCACTCCGGAAGGCCGACGGTAGCTGGCAGCCGCGGATCAAGCTCAGCGAACAGACCGCGAAGAGCTCAATCCCGGGTCGCCTGCAGGTCCGCCGCTTCGAGAGCGAGGGCATGCTGGTAGGGGATGCGATCTACGATGTGGATCGTAGTATCTCGGGCGAGGTGGAGATCGTCGATCCGTCCGATCCCATCCGCCGCAAGAAGATCGCCGCGGGCACGGTCTACAAGGACGTGCTCCAACCGGCAATGAAAGCAGGGGCACGCGTCTTTGCACCGGAGCCGCTGGCTGCCGCCCGCGAGCGTTGCCAGGCGGCGCTGGCGAAGCTGCACCCGGGGATTCTGCGTCTCGCGAATCCCCACTCCTACCCTGCGGGTCTTGAGCAGGGATTGTATCAAGAGCGGGAACGCCTACTGGCGAGCTTCCGCTGATGGAAAAAAGAAACAGTGAAAACGATAGAAGTAAGCAAGTTCCTGAGCCTCGTGCTACGCCACGAGCCGGGTAAGATCGGCATCACCCTCGATGAAAACGGGTGGACGGATTGCCGTGAACTGATCGATGCGGCAGGGCGCCGCGGGAAGAGGTTCAGTTACGAAACCCTGCTGGAAGTCGTCCGGACTTCCGACAAGCAGCGCTTCGCGCTGAGCGAAGACGGCAAGCGGATCCGCGCCAACCAAGGTCACTCGGTGAAGGTGGATCTGGCCCTGCCGGTCGGCACTCCGCCGGACCGGCTCTACCACGGCACCGTGCCGAAGTTCATCGAGTCGATCCGTGAAAGCGGACTGAACAAAGGCGCCAGACATCATGTCCATCTCAGCCCGGATCTGAAGACCGCGACCAAGGTGGGCCAACGCCGGGGAGAAGCCCTGATCCTCACCATCCGTGCTGCCGAGATGTCGGCGGCGGGCTACGGGTTCTATGTCTCGGAGAACGGGGTCTGGCTCACGGATGCCGTGCCGCCGCAATTCATCGAGTTCCCATGAAGCTGGCCGATTACAATGAAGTCGTGACGACCTGGCCGGCAGAGGGTCGTCATATCCTCGCTAGTCACGATGAGGATTCGGTGGTGGTCTATCAGGCCTATCGGCCTGCGATTGGTCGCTATGCGGCTGAGAACCAGCGTTTAGGCGGGGATTTCAGCTTCAGCCGCATGAGCTGGATCAAGCCGAACTTCCTGTGGATGATGTATCGCTCGGGCTGGGGGACGAAGGAGGGCCAGGAAATCACCTTAGCGGTGACGATCCCGCGCAGCTTCTTCGACGAGATGTTGGCCGCCGCAGTGGTCTCCAGTTTCGATTCGACACGTTATCGCGATACCGACCAGTGGAAGGCTGATCTGGAGAGATCCGAGGTCAGGCTACAGTGGGACCCGGACCATGCGCCGGATGGCACATCGCAGAAGCGCCGCGCGATCCAGCTCGGGCTGCGCGGTGAAATGCTTCGCCGTTATGCAGAGAGGGAACTGATTCGGATCGAAGACATCTCGGACTTTGTCGCCGCGCAGAGGACGCGCGTGAGCGCTGGTAATCACGGGCTGAGCATCCCCTTTGAGACGGTCTATCGTCCGGGCCGGGAGGATGCGGCTGCAAATGTAGGTCTCGATCTCTTCGATTACGGCTGCCCTCCCGTATCACTGACAATACCAATATAATGACGACGACACTCTATCGCCCGGTTGGGCCGGAGGAACTCAAGCTCATCGAGGACAGCGGTTGGCTTGCTTTTCCGCCGCGTCTGCCCGATCAGCCGATATTCTATCCCGTGACAAACGAGCCGTATGCGATCCAGATCGCACGGGACTGGAATGTCCCTGCTTCAGGGTCGGGATTCGTGACTCGCTTCGAAGTGGATTCGCGGTATCTGGAAAGATTCCCGATCCAGACCGTCGAGGGTAGGGAACATGCCGAGCTCTGGGTTCCGGCTGAAGAGCTGGAAGAGTTCAATCGCTACATCGTCGGCAAGATCGAGGTGACGCGGAAGTTCCCATGAGCAAGTTTGGATGAAATCGCAGGATTGATAGAAGGATCTCCAAAACCATGAACGTTCGTCTCGCTGCTGTTGCTTTGAATCAAACCCCGCTCGATTGGGCCGGGAATGCCTTGCGCATCCGCGCCGCCATCCGCGATGCCCGTGATGCGGGCGCGACGCTGGTCTGCCTGCCGGAACTTTGCCTCACAGGCTATGGCTGCGAGGATGCCTTCTTCGCCCCGTCCACGCATGAACGCGCATGGGAGATGCTGCAGAAGCTTCTCCCGGAAACGAAGGGTCTGGTGCTTGCGCTGGGTCTTCCCGTCTTCCATCAGCGCGCCCTGTTCAACTGCTCGGCGGTGGTGGCCGACGGAGAACTGTTAGGCTTGGCCGCGAAGAAGAATCTCGCCGGTGATGGCATTCACTACGAGCCACGCTGGTTCAAGCCTTGGCTAGGCGGAGTGCGGGATGACTACTTTACCGCGGATGGTAAAAGCGTGCCGATCGGGGATCTGGTCTTCGATGTCGGCGGGGTCCGCATGGGCTTCGAGATCTGTGAGGATGCCTGGGTGGCGGACCGGCCGGGAGCGAAGCTGGCGGCACGCGGGGTGGACCTGATCCTGAATCCCAGCGCCAGCCACTTCGCTTTCGGGAAGGCGGAGATCCGCCGTCGCTTCGTCGCGGAAGGATCGCGTGCCTTCGGGGCCGCCTACGTTTACTCGAACCTGCTTGGAAATGAAGCGGGTCGCGTCATCTACGACGGCCAGCTTCTGCTGGCGCATGACGGGCGGGTGATAGCGGAGAGCCCGCGTTTCGGCTTCAAGGACCACCGGGTGCTCGCAGCCGGCGTGGATCTATCGAGCGGCAGGCTGGCCTTGTCGCGGAGTGCCAGCCATCGGCCAGCCCTGCCGGCGGATGCCGATCCGGGACTGATCCGCACAGGCTTCGGATGGCCCAAGCTCAGCCCGGCGCTTGAGAAGCATGCTCTGCCGGATGAAGCGATGGACGGAAAGATGGAGGAGTTCACCCATGCCGTGGCGCTGGGCCTCTTCGACTACCTGCGGAAGAGCCATTCGAACGGCTATGTCATCTCGCTCAGCGGCGGCGCGGATTCGGCCGCTGCAGCTTGTCTGGTCCGGCTGATGCATGATCTCGCGAAGGCCGAACTCGGCGACGATTTTGGCGGCAAGCTCCGGGCCAAGAGTTTCGGCGGACTACTGCTCACGGCGTATCAGGGGACGGAGAATAGCGGCGAGGTGACACGCAACGCCGCGGCGGTATTGGCGGAAGCGCTGGGCGCCACACATCGCGAGTTGGATATCGCGGCGATCCACAAGGCCTACGTGGCGATGATCGAAGCGGCCTACGGGGAAGCATTGAGCTGGGAGCGGCATGACATCTCCCTGCAGAACATCCAAGCGCGCGTGCGCTCGCCCGGGATCTGGATGCTGGCGAACCTGCGCAATGCCCTGCTCCTCTCGACCAGCAACCGCAGCGAGGCGGCCGTGGGCTATGCGACGATGGATGGCGATACCTCGGGCGGCCTCGCGCCGATCTCGGGGATCGACAAGGCCTTCCTGCGCGAGTGGCTGCGTTGGCTGGAGACCACGGGCCCCTTGCTTGGCGATCGGAGGCTGCCGATCCCCGCCTTGTCGGTGGTGAACTCGCAGCAGCCGACCGCGGAACTGAGGCCGGGCGATCAAGCGCAGACGGATGAGAAGGACCTCATGCCCTATCCCGTGCTGGACTTCATCGAGCGCGCTTCGATCCGTGATCGTAAGAGCCCGGCCGCGGTGCTGGAGCTTCTGGCATTGGTCTTCCCCCAATATCCGGAGGACACGCGTAAGCAGTGGGTGAAGCGCTTCTTCACGCTCTGGAGCCGGAACCAGTGGAAGCGCGAGCGTTATGCACCCGGCTTCCATCTGGATGACGAGAACCTCGATCCGAAGACTTGGTGTCGCTGGCCGATCTTGAGCGGTGGCTTTCAGGAAGAACTTGCCGAGCTATGAAAGCAGTCCGGGGCGACATCACGAAGCTGGCGGTGGATGCCATCGTCAATGCGGCGAACAGCAGCTTGCTCGGCGGCGGTGGCGTGGACGGCGCCATTCACCGGGCGGCGGGGCCGGATCTATTCTTTGAATGTCGGCTTCTCGGCGGCTGCAAGACCGGCGAGGCAAAGATTACGAAGGGCTACAAGCTCCCGGCGAAGCACGTGATCCACACCGTAGGCCCCGTGTGGAATGGCGGGACGCGTGGCGAGGCCGAGAAGCTGGCCAACTGCTACCGTCACTCGCTGGACCTGGCCGTGGAGCATTCCCTGACCTCGATTGCCTTCCCGGCGATCAGCACAGGCATCTATGGATATCCGATCGAGGAGGCGGCTGCGATCGCGGTGCGAACCGTCGTGGACTATGTGAGAGAGTACCCGCTCGATGTGACCTTTTGCTGCTTCTCGGCAAAAGATTTGGAGATCTATCAGGCCGAGTTGGCCACAGAAGAATGAACGTAATCGGAGATACAGGCGCGCTTGATCGCGCGATGGGCTGCCTCGCCGGGCTCGCGGTAGGAGATGCCTTGGGCACGACTCTTGAATTCGAAAGTCCCGGTAGCTTCAAGCCAATCGATGACATCGTTGGTGGCGGCCCCTTCCATCTGAAACCGGGCCAGTGGACCGATGACACCTCGATGGCTCTCTGCCTTGCGGAGAGCTTGCTGGAGTGCGGCGGCTTCGATCTGCGCGACCAAGCCGACCAGTATGTCCGCTGGTGGCGAGAGGGTTATTTGAGCGCTACGGGTTTGTGCTTCGACATCGGGAACACGGTGAGCGCTGCCTTGGCCTCATTTCTGAGGACGGGGAAGCCGGACAGCGGCAGTGCCAGCCCCCACGCTGCAGGAAATGGCTCGATCATGCGCCTGGCACCGGTGCCGATCTACTACAAGGTGGCTGGCGACGCGGTGAAGCAATCGGTGGAGAGTTCGCGCAGCACTCACCAAGCGCCGGCTTGCTTGGATGCCTGCCGTTATCTGGGTGGCATTCTTTGGGCGTTGATCCACGGAGCGGGAAAAGACGAGGTGTTAGGACCTCTTTATAGCCCGCTCGGAACGCTGAGGCTGGATGATCCTGCCTTGCGTGCGGTGGCCCACGGATCTTTCAAAGAGAAGCAGCCGCCTGCGATCCGCGGGACGGGCTACGTGGTGCAATCGCTGGAAGCGGCTTTGTGGGCCTTCTATCACTCGGACAACTTCAAGGAGGGTGCCTTGTTGGCGGTGAATCTGGGCGATGACGCTGACACCACCGGCGCTATCTACGGTCAGATCGCAGGAGCCTATTACGGCTTGGAGGGAATTCCTGCCGCATGGCTTGAGACGCTCCACCAGCGCGAGCTGATCCTCGACTTTGGCAAACGACTTTACGAAGCAGCATGAACGAGAACGCACTCATCCTCGTGGATATCCAGAATGACTTCCTCCCCGGCGGTGCGCTGGCGGTGCCGGAAGGAGATCAGGTCATCCCGCGCGCCAATCGTCTGATGGATGATTTCGGGATCATCGTCGCTACCCAGGACTGGCACCCCTCCGATCACGGCAGCTTCGCGGCGAATCACCCGGGCAAGCAGCTCTTTGAGGTGACCGATCTCAATGGCCTGCCTCAGGTGCTGTGGCCGACCCACTGTGAACAAGGTACGAGCGGCGCGGAGTTTGCCCCTGGGCTCCATAGCGGACGCATCACCAAAGTCTTTCAGAAAGGCACAGATCCCGCCATCGACAGCTACAGCGGCCTTTTCGATAACGGCCACCGCAAGTCGACGGGCTTGGGCGAATGGTTGAGGGATCAGGGCGTGAAGCACGTGACTGTCTGCGGCCTGGCTACCGACTATTGCGTGAAGTTCACGGCGCTGGATGCCCTCGCGGAAGGCTTCGAGGTAACGCTCGATCTCGCAGCAAGCCGAGGCGTGAACCTGACACCCGGCGATGTCGACAAGGCGGTGGAGGAGATGCGATCGAAGGGAGTGAAGATCCGCGAAGCGAATTGAGCATGGAAAGCACCGGTCTCAGTCTGGAACAGGAGAAGAAAATTTCGCCGGACACGATCTTGGTTCCGGCCTTGTCGGCTCTTCTCCTGCTCTCCGCTTGGCTGAAGTGGCTGCCGCTCGATCTCACGGAGGCATGGGGTTTCGCCACCGGGGCCCTTTGCGTCTGGCTGGTCACCAAGGGAAACATTTGGAACTGGCCGATCGGGCTGGCGAACAACATCTTCTTCGCGATCCTGTTCTGGCGCGCGCGGCTGTATGCCGATTGTGGACTGCAGGGCGTTTACCTTGCCTTCGGGATCTGGGGTTGGTGGACATGGCTCCACGGCGGGCAGAACCGCTCGAAGCTGAAGGTCTCTCACGCATCGCGTGTCGAGTGGATCGCCATTGCGGTATTCCTCATCGCCGGGACCTGGGGCCTGCGCGAGTTGCTGATCAAGGTGAACGGGGCGGCACCGTTCTGGGATGCGCTCAGCACCGTGATCTGCTTGGCCGCCCAGTATTTGCTCTGCCGGAAGAAAATCGAGAACTGGTGGCTGTGGATCACCGCAGATCTCATCTATGTTCCCTTATATGCCTCCAAGGAACTGCCACTGACTGCCGCACTCTATGCGGGTTTCATCGTCCTGTGTATCCTCGGGCTGAAGCGATGGAGGAAGGAACTTCAAACCCAGCCGGCATGAGCGGCGAGCGCTTCGGTCTCGGCGTGGTGGTTGGGAAGTTCCTGCCACCGCATCGTGGCCACCGTTATCTGATCGAGACCGCACTCAGCCGCTGCGAGCGAGTGGTGGTGATCGTCTGCGGCAAGCCGGTGGATCCGATTCCTCCCGAACTGCGAGCCGGCTGGTTGCGCGAGATGGTGCCGCAGGCGGAAGTGATGCTGATCGACGACCGCTACGACGAGAACGACTCGCGCGTGTGGGCGGAGAACACCATCGGCTGGCTCGGCCGTGCGCCGGACGTCGTTTTCACTTCTGAAGACTACGGCGAGCGCTACGCCTCCTACATGGGAAGCAAGCATGTGATGGTGGATCAGGCCCGGATCGCTGTGCCCTGCAGTGGCACGGCGGTGCGAAGTGACCCTTTCGCCATGTGGGACTTCATGGATCCACCGCTTCGGGAGTGGTATGCCAAGCGGGTCGTGATCCTGGGTGCTGAGTCCACCGGCACCACGACCCTGTCGATGGACCTCGCCGCTACAATCGGCACGAGCTGGGTAGGGGAGTATGGCCGCGAGTACAGCGCGATCAAACAGGCTGGCGGCGAATCCGAATGGCGATCGGAAGAGTTCATGGACATTGTCCGTGAGCAAACCCGTCGTGAAGACGCGGCGGCGCGGGAGGCGAACCGCATCCTGATTTGCGACACGAATTCCTTCGCAACCGTGCAGTGGCACCGCCGCTATGTTGGCAGGCCATTTCCCGAGTTGGAGACCTTCGCGGCAAATTGCCGGGCGGACCTCTATTTTCTCACCGGAGATGAGATCCCTTTCGTGCAAGATGGGCTGCGCGATGGCGAGCATCTGCGGCATGAGATGCACCAGTGGTTCGAGGGATCTCTGAAGTCGCAGCCGGCTCCATGGTTCCTCCTACGCGGCAGCCGTGAGGAGCGGGTGAAGCAAGCACTTCAGATCATCCGTGATCTATGGGGACCCGGAGCCCTTGTCCCGAGAAACGGATCATGAAAGTCGCGGTGATCGGAGTAGGTGGCAGCGGTTCGGCTGCCCTGCGTTTCCTCGCACAGGCGGGACACGAGGTCGTAGGCTACGAGCAGTTCGCGATCGGCCATGATCGCGGTAGTTCCCATGGCCACAGCCGCATCATCCGGCGGACCTATCCGGACCCCTTCCATACCCGGATGATGGCACGCGCCTACGAACTCTGGGACGATCTGGAGAGGGAAGCGCAGGAAGAGCTCTTCGTGAAATGCGGCGGCATCACCTTCGGTCCGGAGTACGATGAGAAGATCATCGCCACCCGAGCTTCCTTGGAAGAGGCGAAGCTGGATTACGAGTTGCTCACTCGAGAGGAAGCTTCGCAGCGCTATCCGGCGATCGACATTGGTATCGGCAACGTGGCGGTCTTCCAGAAAGACTCCGGCTTCCTCCGGGCCGCCAATTGCGTGCAGGCTCAAGCGAGACTGGCGACGCAAAATGGAGCGCTGATCCACGAACACACCGCCGTCAGGTCAATCGAAGAGGGTGCTCAAGGGGTAACAATCTCGACCGATGCTAACACCCAACGATTCGACACCGTCGTCGTGACCGCCGGGCCTTGGCTCGGCAAATTTCTTGCGCCGCTGAAGCTTCCCCTACGCACTGCCCTGCGACAAGTCATCTACGCCGCGATCGGAAGCAACGAAAGACACTTCGCTCCGGACCGCATGCCGGTATGGATCGAAGAACCCAGCGAATACTATGGCTTCCCGAGCGACGGCGTTATCTCCGGCATGAAGTTCGCCTCGCACGACGCAGGCCGGGACTTCGATCCCGATCATGCGGGGCGCCCCGTAATGGACGAGTGGACCTCTCGCGCAATGGAACATGCCGTGAAACGTTTCCCTGATCTAACAGGCGAGATCGTCTCCGCTCAATCCTGCCTCTACACCATCACGCCTGACGAGCGTTTCATCGTGGATCGCGCGCCCGGCTCGCAGCGGATCGTGCTTTGTTCGGCCTGCAGCGGTCACGGCTTCAAGTTCACCGTCCTCTCCGGCTGGCTCGCAGGTAAGCTCGCGACTGTGAAGCAGCAGGCTCCGCCCTCGGAGTGGAGCATTTCGAGATTCCTCTGAATGGGCTCCCCGTGCAGGGTGGGAGGGATGAGGGCTCTCTTCGTTCACGCGCATTATGACGACTACGAGTTCACCGCTGCTGGAACCTTCGAGCGCTGGCGGAGAACCCTCCCGGGCTTCCGCGGCCGCGTGCTCGTCTGCACGGATGGGAGGGCCGGCCACCACTTCCGCACCCGCGAGGAAACCGGTGCCCTGAGGCTGGCCGAGCAGGAGGAATCCGCCCGCCTCGGCGGCTACGAGTTTGTCCCCCTCCGCCTGCACGATGGCAGCATCCCCCGTGAAGCCTGCCTGCAGCCATCCGTCGAGTTCCACGCCGCCCTGTGGAAAGCCATTCGCGATTTCGAGCCCGACTACCTCTTCTGCCCGCCCCTCGCCAGCGACCCCCTCGTCGGCATCCACAACGACCACCAGACCGTGGCGGAAGCAGTACGACGCGTGGCGTACATGATCAACGTTCCCCACGCCTTCACCCCGGAATATCCCGCGGACGAAACCACTTCCGAAACCTGCACAGTGCCTGTGATCCTGAACGTCCACGACTCCTACATGAGCGGCGCGAACGCCTGCGATCTAACCGTCGACGTGGAGGAAGTGTTCGACCTGATCGCCCGTCTCTCCTGGTGCCACCAATCCCAGATCTGCGAATGGCTACCCTGGGTCGGCAGACACAACCTTGCAGCACCCGCATGGCTCGGAGAATGGACCGCCGCCCTGCGCCAACGCTTCGAGCGGAAGAACCGGGAACTGAATCTCAAGCCCGGCCGCGCGGCGGAGGTCTTCCGCGTCACCGCATGGGGCAGGGTCCCGACCGTGGTAGAGCTCACCCGGGACTTCCCCGCCGGCACCGGGATCGGGCCCGAGCTCCCCGCCCGCCTGTCCAGATGGCGCGGAGAAGCTTGAGGTATCTGCCGCCCCTCACTTAGGCTCTGCGCATGGGCGAGGCCTTCATCCGGGTGCGCGGGCTTGAGCAAAAGTTCGGCTCGCAGCATGTGCTGCGTGGCGTCGACCTGGAGGTCATGCGTGGCGAGACACTCGTCCTCCTCGGCGGATCCGGCGGCGGCAAGTCCGTCCTGCTGAAGCACCTCCCCGGCCTCCTCCGGCCATGGAAAGGCAGCGTCGAGATCGACGGCGAAGAGATCTCCCACCTCGGCGAGCGCGAGCTGGCACCCATCCGCCGCAAGGTCGGCATCATGTTCCAGAACGGCGCGCTCTTCGACTCCATGAGCGTCGAGGAAAACGTCGCCTTCTCCCTCCGCGAGGCCGGGGTGAAGAACGACAAGGAGATCGCCCAGCGCGTCGGCGAGGCGCTGGACATCGTCCGTCTCCCGGGCCAGCAGAAGAAGATGCCCTCGGACCTCTCCGGCGGCATGCGCAAGCGCGTCGCTCTCGCCCGCGCCGTCGTCGGCCGCCCCGCCTGCGTCCTCTACGATGAGCCCCACGCCGGCCTCGACCCCATTACCGCCGACTCCATTGATCACCTGATCAAGGACCTCCAGCGCGATCTGGGCATGACCAATGTCGTTATCACCCACGAAATGCGCAGCGTCTTCCACATCGCGGACCGCGTGATTTTCCTCCAGGAGGGTCGCATCCACTGGACCGGCACGCCGGAGGAATTGCGCGTGACCCGTGACCCCGTCCTCCGCCCCTTCGTCGACGGCGATTCCGGCGAAGCGTGGAATTGATCGCCCTTGCTTCGCGGCCTCCGAGTGGCGAGACTACGCGCGCATGGGTGAATCCAAGCGGAAGACCGAACTTTGGGTCGGAGTGTTCGTGTTCATCGGCCTCGCGCTGCTGGGCGCGCTCACCGTGCAGTTCGGCCGCTTCAGCGATCGCATGCGCGGGAAGTACCAGCTCATGGTCGTATTCGATGACGCCTCCGGCCTGATCAAGGGCTCGGAGATCCGCATGGGCGGCGCCCGCATCGGGAAGGTGGCGGATCATCCGGAGTTGAACGAGAACGTGAAGGTCCAGGTCCTGATGAACATCGACGAGCCGATCCGCATCCCGGAGAACTCGATGATCCAGATCGCCTCCGCCACCCTGCTCGGGGACAAGATGATCGTCATCACGCCACCTGAAGGCGGCACCAGCACCGGCCGCTTCATCGAGCCCGGCTCCGTCCTGCGCGGCGGCGGGCCCTCCGGCTTGGACGCGATCCAGAACAACGCCGAAGCGGTCAGCCGCGATGCCCGCCGGCTCATGCAGGAGGCGGAGTCCACCTTTCTCAAGCTCGACTCGGCGGTGGATGACGTCCGCATCGTCACCGGTCGCTTGGCGGACACCTTGGAGAAGATCAATGAGTCGATTCTCTCGGAGGGCAACCTCAAGCGCATCGACGGCACCCTCGCGAATCTTGAGGCCACCACTGGCGAGTGGGCCAAGGCCAGCGCCACCCTCGAGCCCACCATCGTTGACGCGCGCGAAGCCATCGACGCGATCAAGAAGGCCGCGAACTCCGCGGACGGCACCTTCGTTAGGGCCGGCGAGCGCATCGATCAGCTCGAGCCTGCCCTGCGCGACGTCCCGAAGGCAGTCGCCTCCATCTCACGCGCCGCCGACAAGGCCGGTAATGCCTTGGATCGCGTCGAGAAAGGCGACGGCCTGTTAGGCACGCTGGCCTACGATCGCGACGTGTCCAACGACGCCCGCGCCTTCATCCGCAATCTCAAGCAGCAGGGCATTCTCCGCTACCGCGACAAGGAAACCCCGGAGGAAGACCCGCGGAACCGCTTCCGGGGGCGGAGAAGGTGAACGAACCCAATCCTTACGCTCCGCCCGCAGTCCACGTCGGGGACGAGCTTCCTCCCAGCACCGGTCCCCTGTGGCGCATCACTTCAGGGCGTTTGCAGGTGCGGAATATGGCCAGCTTGCCGGATGTCTGCGTCTGCGGAGACCCGCAAACGGAACTTGGAGTTCGCAGTTCGATCGTTCTGGAGTCGCTTCCGCTATGGGTGAAGCCTGTCCTCTTTCTGGGTATTGTGATTGCCACTCAGTTGACCAAGCTTGATTGGAGCATCGGCGTCGTGCTCATCATGCTGGCAATCTTCCTGCCCGGGCTCTTCGCGAAAAGAGTGAAGCTGATGATCTTCCGTTCGAGGCGCTCGGAACGGAGCGTGATGATCCGCAAGGCGCTTTCCGGAGTTATCTTCATCGCCGTGTTCTGGGCCTCGTTGAACTATGGCATCCAGTGGAAGTGGGATCTGTTCGGGCTCCATGGCCAGATCGACGTGGGAATGCTGGCTCTCGTCTGCCTCTTCATGGACATTATCCCGGGCCGGGGCCCTTCCCGGGTGATCACGCTAGGCGACGCTTGGTTCGAGGTGAAGGGAACCCACCCTGACGCTCTGGCGAAGCTGGAGGAGATTCAGGGAAGGGTGAAGCCATCCCATCCTCCCGCGTGACAGCTCTCAGCTCCGTGCTAGCGTCTCCTTCTCATGAAGCTCCTCGCCATCCCTCTCGCCCTGCTCCTCGCTTCCTGTTCCACCCAGAGCTGTTGGAAGGGCGGCGAACCCATGCGCGTTACCGAGATGCACGCCCAATGGGGTGCGGAAGTCGACATCAAGAAGTCCGCGAATCAGGTAAAGGTCTATCGCGGCCTCGCCCACCCGCTTGGCGATAAGGCGAAGTACGAGCGCCAGGTGAAGCAAGGCGGCTGGGTCGAGTTCCAAGGCTTCAAGTTCCACTCCCAGCCCGTCGAAGTTTCGGAAGGCACCGCCATGAAAGTGCTCGAGATCTACAATCGCTCCGCCTCGCATGAAGCGCAGGCGGTCAAGACCACCTGCGACGGCTTCCATCCGGACTACGCCCTCGTGTGGACGAAGGGCGGCCAGCAGCGCGTGCTACAGATCTGCTACGGCTGCCACGAGTGGAAATACTTCGGCCCCGGCGGCAAGGTCCACACCGACATCGGGGACAAGACCTACTTCAAGGACCTGCTGCCCCTCCTGCCGCGGGAGAGAAACCGCCGGTGAGAGTTAACGGCTCGTGCCGCGAATCCGCACATTCCGGAACTCGCCGAGATCGTCGAAGGACCCAAGCCCGATTTGTCCCCACTCCAGCGTCTTGTCCTGCGCGGTCAGGACCGGCTTGTCCATGTCATCGAACCACACGCCGATGTCCCCCGTGCCGGAGTTCCGGATGATCTTCACCCGGTGCCATTCCCCTTCCTTCCATGGCGTGCCCTCCGTGCGGAAGCTGGTGATCGGCTTCCGGTCCGCGTTGTCCACGAGGTGGATCTGGTGGTGCGGCTCATCCGCATTCTCGCCCAAGTGGGCGTAGTAGAAACGGGTTTCTTCAGCCCGCGCGAAAGCGATGCAGAGATCGTTGTTCCCCGCATCGAATTTCGTCAGCCGCACCTCGGCTGTCAGCGTGAAGTCCTTCCACTCCTTGCCCCCGCACCAAGCCAGGTTGAAGGGGCTGCGATACTTCGGCTTCGCCCCGGTCTGGGCGATCAATTGCAGTACGCGCTCCGTGCCCTCGCCTGCCCACTTCCATGTGGACTCGTTCGAGAAACTCCACTTCCCGGGATCGGCGAAGAGATCGAGCTCCATCGCCGTGGATCGGCTATTCCCGCTGCAGCAGGGCGGGACGCTGATGGCAGGAGGCTCCGCCGCAGTCAGCGGCAGCACGAAAAGCGCGAAGTAGGCGGCAAGCTTCAAAACGAAGCGCAATCTGGACCCGTCCATCGGGAAATCAAGCGGCCATCTCCGCCTTGCTGCATGGCCGGAAAACAGATTGCCGCTAGAGGTCTACAGTGCTTTCCTGAGACTCCATGAGTCACCCCGAGGCACCCGGCGGATCGAACTCCGACGAAGCATCCCGCATGGTTCTGGCGCTGAAGGCGTCGAACGAAGGGATCTGGGACTGGTGGGTAGGCAGAAGCGAGATCTACTACTCGCGCCGCATCCTTGAGTTTCTCGAATGCAGCAGTTCTTCGGCGCCCAATCTCTTCCTCGCACCGCATCCCACGATCCATGAGGACGACCGCGAGAGATTCGCCTTCGCGCTGCAGAATGTGCTGAATCCCTCCGGGCCCGAACTCTTCGCGATCGACTGCCGCATCAGGACGGGTGGGGACCGCTGGCGCTGGCTCCGGATCCGCGGCTCGGTGGTCCGGGACCGGGAGGGCAAGGCGCAACGGATCGCGGGCTCGATGATCGATATCTCCCTGCGCAAGCAGGCCGAGGCGCAGATCGAGGAAGAGCGGCACCTGCTTCGCATGCTGATCGATCACGTGCCGCTGCAGGTCTACTTTAAGGACAAGCATTCCCGCTTCGTGCTCGCGAACCGGCAGATGGCCGAGTGGATGGGGCTTAAGGAACCTTCCGAACTCAACGGCAAGCACGACCGCGATTTCTTCGAGACCGAGCATGGCGAGCAAGCCGCGCAGGACGAGCAGCGCATCATGGAAACGCTCGAGCCGGTGAATGAAAAGGTCGAGAAGGAGACTTGGCGTGGCGGCGATGACACCTGGGTGCTCACCTCGAAGTTTCCCTGGGTGGATAGCAATGGCGAGGTGCTCGGGACCTTCGGTGTCTCCAGCGATGTCACCGAGCTGGTCACCGCCAAACAGGAAGCCACCGATTTGGCCGCGGAGTTGCAGGTACGCAACGAAGCCTACGAGGAGGAGCTCCAGCTCGCGCGCGAGATCCAGCAGGCACTCGCCGGATCAAGTTTCCCGGAGGTGAGCGACGGAAAATCGGCGCTGAGCTTCGGTGCACGCTATCTGCCGATTTCCGGCATGGCGGGCGACTTCTTCGAAGTACTACGGATCTCGAATGACAAGGCGGGCCTCCTGATCTGCGATGTCATGGGTCACGGGGTCCGCTCGGCCCTCGTGGTCGCCATGCTTCGTGGTCTGTTAGAGAAACAGAGGCGCAGCGCGTTGGATCCCTCCGCCTTCCTCTCCGGTCTTAACAAGGGCTTGGCGGCAATCCTCGATCGGGCGGGAGCCACCATGTTCGCCACCGCCTTCTATGCCGTGGTGGACCTCAGCGCGGGCACCCTGCGCTACGCTTGCGCCGGTCATCCCGGAGCAGTCGCCACGGGTCCCGGCGGCGTGCGGCAGTTGGCCGCCACGCGAAAGGAGAAAGGTCCTGGTCTCGGCCTGCTGGAGAAAGCAGACTACCCTTCCGGCACTGTCTCCCTGTCCGAAGTGAACCGCCTGCTGCTCTTCACCGACGGCATCCTGGAAGCCGAGAACGACGAGGGCGAACCCTTCCTCGAAAAGCGCCTGATGGAAACCGCAGAGGAGTGCCGCAGCGAATCCTTGGAGCAAATGCTCGATCTCGTTCTCGCGCGAGTGCTCCAGTATTCGGACGGCCATCATTTCGATGATGATGTGTGCCTCCTGGGCATGGAGCTGGTGCCGATGGAAGCTGCGCGACCGGGCTAACCGCGAAACCCTCACTGCCAGGCATCCCACAGCAGCTTCACCGTCATCGCGAAGACCACGGTCAAAAACACCGGCCGGATAAATCCCGCTCCCTTGCGGATCACCATGCCCGCCCCCATCCGCGCGCCCAGGAGTTGCCCGATGATCATCGCCCCCGCGGCGATGAAATGCACCGACCCGTTCGGCAGGAAGATCACCAGCGAGCCTAGGTTGCTCGCCAGGTTCACCGCCTTCGTATAGCCGGTGGCGCCCTTCAGCTCCAAGCCTAGCAGGGCCACCACGGCCAGTGTCCAGAAGGACCCCGTCCCGGGACCGAAAAAGCCGTCGTAGAACCCGATCGCGACCCCGAAGATGATCGCGAAGACCACCGGCTTCATGCGCTGCTCTCCCGTCTTCACGCCGAATTTCCGGTTCAGCGCGGTATAGACCGCCACCGCAGCCAGCAGCCAGGGGATGAGTTGCTTGAGCAGGTCCTTGCTCAGGATGCTGACCGCATAGGCCCCGCCCATGCTCGCCAGAAAGCTGATGACCACCGCGAGTTTCAGCCCCGGAGTCTTCATCAGCCCGGCCCGTGCATAGCGCCAGACCGCCATCGTCGTGCCGAAGGAAGCTTGGAGTTTGTTCGTGCCCAGGGCCACTTGCGGCGGCATCCCTGTGGCTAGCAGCGCGGGTACCGTGATCAGCCCGCCGCCACCCGCCACCGCGTCGATGAAGCCGCCGGCGAAGCCAGCCAAACCCAGCAGGAGGTAGATGTAGGGCTCCATGGCGATCAGGACTTCACGGCCACCAAGCCATACATCAGCGGGATCTTCGGCATGCCTTCGGGCATCGTCCAACGCCGCCCCGGCAGCTCGGCCATCCTGCGGTAGGGCTTCCAGCCATTGGAGAAGAGATGCTCGCGGAAGATGCGAAGTTCTAGACCGGCATCAAGCACCGCACCGATGATTCCGGAGACGGAATAAGGAAACTCGGCGCAGGGATTCGGGTTCACGAAAGGCTCGCTTACGTTCTCAGCACCCGACACGGCCAGCGCGCCCCCGGAGTCTCCGACATAGTCCGAGATGCCTGTATCCCAGTGCAGGGGTTCGGGCATCTGGTAGTCGTACTTCGGCACGCCTTCCTCATCGAAGATCATCGCCACGGGATGAAACTCCATGCACACGAAACGCCCGCCGGGCTTCAGCACCGCCGCGACATCCCGCATCCAGTGCGCCAGATCGGAGAGCCAGCACAGTGCACCGTAGGAACAGAAAACCACATCGAACTGGCGACCGGCCGCAATCGCCGCCTCCAGCCAAGGATAGACATCCGAACGCTCGAAACTGCCGACTATCCCCGAGTCACTCGAAAGCTTCCGGGCGAAATCGATCGCCTCGTCGCTGATATCCACCCCCGTAACCTTCGCCCCCAGCTTTGCGATCGAGAGCGTATCTTGACCTGAGTTGCAGAGCAGGTGCAGCACTTCTTTTCCCCGGATCTCGCCGAGCAGCTCAATCTCCTCCGGGAACAATGTGCTCCCGCCCGAGCGCAGGAAGCCCGCCTGATCCTGCTTGTGCGAATTGTGGCGGACCGTCGCGGCATTCCACGAAATGCGGTTCAGTTCATGAAGGTCGCCGCGGATCATGGGCACAGGGGAGGGGGAACGAGGGGGCAGGTCAATCGCGGATCTTCCCCGCGAGCGCGGAGCTTTACTCCGCCGGAGAAAACCTCACGAACAACTTCTGCCCGCCGCCTCCCGGCAATCCACCGATCGGAATGCTCATGCTCGTGCTTGTCGCCGGCCAGCTCGCCGCCTTCCAGGTTCCCAAGCTCGTCCACGATTGAAGGTCCACCGATCCCTCGAGCTTGTAGTAGCGCCCCGGCACCGTCTTCACGCTCGCCGTCACGCTGTTCGCATGGCGCGTCACTCCCAGCCCCATCAGCAGGCTCGCCGGATTGGTCGGATCGGTTCCCGCCGCATGCTCCTCCGCATTGCTCATCCCGTCGCCGTCGCTATCGGCGCTGCCATTCAGCGCCCCCAAGTTCGGAGCGTAGGCTAGTTCCCAACTGTCCGGCAGCCCGTCCGCATCCTCGTCCTCTTTCCCGCCGAAGCCGAGCGAGATCGAGAAGTAGTAGCTTCGTGCCAGATTAGTATGCTGATACCCCTTCGGCACCGGCGCTTGGCCGGCCGCCAGGATGCTGCCGACGTTGGTGACATCGTAGCTGTAGTAGATCTGGTCGCCGCCGTCCGTGTAGGAGATCACGCCCGGTCCCGTGCCGCCCGTGCCATCCGGGAAGGAATCGGTGAAACCTGCCGCCAGCTTCTCGCCGGGAGCAAGCGTCACCCGCGCCCCGGGTGCGAAGGGGAAGCTGTTCGCGCCGAGTACATAGCTGGTCCGCGTGCTGCCCACCGCCAGCACGGTGAAATCGTTGTCCGAATTCACCTTCACCAGGAAGGGGGTCACAGGGTCCCCCGTGCGCGCGGCATGGAAGCGGAAGTCACCCACCGTCACCGTCATCGTGGCAGCGGTCGTGTTGGTGAAGGTGTCCGTTTCGTTGATCACCAGGTTCGAGTTCGCGCCATCGGCCGCAGCTCCCGGGGCGGCCGCCGGGCCATTGCCCACCTCATAGCCGGTGATGATGTAGCTGATCGCGAACTGGTATCTCCGGAATAGCGTGGTGTAGAGCTCGGTGCCGTGATCCGGCATCTGCCCGAGGCTCACCGAACCGCCGTCCGCATCCGTTTCTCCACCGCCATACCAGATCTCGTCGCCGTCGAAGTCCCAGTCGATGATGCCGGCCACGCTTCCGCCGGAGCCATCCGGATTCGCATCCATGAAGCCGATCGCGATCGTCTGCCCGGGTGCCAGCGTAACGTTGGAGACTCCATCGGAGAATGGCAGGTCGTTCGAACCGATCGCATACTGGGTCCGCGGCGTCCCGATCGCCACCACGCTGAAGTTGTTGTCGCCATTCACCTTCACCACGAAGGGCGTCAGCGGATCGCCGGTCCGTCCCGCGTTGAAGCGGAAGCGGTCGATGCTCACCGTGATCGTGGTGCCCGTGGTGTTGGTGTAGGTGGCATCTTCATTCACCACGATGTTCGAGTGCCACAGATCCGGACCGTGCGCATCGGGCGGGGTGGGGCCGGGAATGCCGATCTCGCCGCCGTCGTAGAAGCCCTGCGTCTTCGTGCAGGAGTCTGCATCCATCCCCAGGATCCAGTCCGCGAGATGCGAGACACCCGTCGTGTCCACGATGCCCTTCGCCAGCGGCGGCATCGAGCAACACTCGTCGATGGTGTTCATCCGCAGCAGCATTACCGAGTTCTCGAAGCTGCCGGGCTTCACCACCGCCGGTGCCGGCGCACCCAGCCCGTCGATCACCGGACCACAGATGATCGATTGGCTATCGAGCGGGGTCGTCAGGCGGGCGTCGAAGAAGGCTCGCGAACTGCCGCCAGGTTGGTGGCAGTGCGAGCAGTTGCTATCGAGATAGGATCGTGCCCATGCCTCGTCGGAAACCGTGGGGCTATTCGCATCCGCTGAAGTGAGGACACCGGCCAAGCTCTCCTCCGTGATCACTTGCGGTAGGAAGCCCGCGACACTCAGGGACTCAATCTGGTTCGCCGTTCCGCCGCCGGGGTAGCTGTAGTTGCGGTTGAGCTGTCGCGTGCGGAATCCCAGCACCGGGCCCGCCACTCCCGTATGGCACAGGTTGCATTGCTGCCGGCTGGGGTAGAGATATTCGAAGGATTGCCCGTCCACCGTCAGCACCTCCTCTCCGCCGTCTTCTAACAAATCCGCCTCGCTCCCGTCGGGCCGCCACTTGTAGGTCACGCCTCCCCAGCCGTCCGTCCCGTGCACCAGCAGCCGCGTTTCCAACGGCGCGTCGTTGTCCGGCCGCGCGAAGTGTTTCACGAAGACGGAGCCCACCGGCAGTTGCCAAGCTCCATTCTCGCTGAAGCTGATTTGTTCCAGCGGCGTGTTCGCAACCCCGTCGTTCGGGATCATCACCCAACGCTTCTTGTGCATTCCCGCACTCCACAGCGGCATGTTCACGTCGAAAGGGATCAGGCTCGCCGCCGGTGTCAGCGTCGCCAGGTTCGTGAAGAGCCCCGTTTGCGATAGCAGCTGCGGATACTGCCACGTCCCTCCGCCCGGCGGTCCCGCCGGCTTGATTCGCGAGATCTGCGCCGTGCCCGGATTTGCCCCGGCCAATTGCAGCAACAGCGGCTCGCCCTGCGTATCCTCGCCGAAGGAACTGATCCCGTTGAAGAGATACCCGGCTCGCCCCTGCGCGAATTGCTGCACGGAGACCGTCTGCTTCGTCACCGGATCATACTCCAGCGCGTAGAGCAGCTGCGTTCCGTTGTCGCCGAAGAGATACTTCCCCGCCAGTTGCGGCAGCGCCGTGCCGCGATACACGTGCCCGCCGATGATGCAGGAGCCTACCGCGTGCGAGTAATCGAAGACCGGCCCGCGCGAGGTCCCGATCAGCGGGCTTGGCGCGGCCCGGAAGGCTTCCGCGATTCCCTCCTTGTAGTTCCACTCGAAGTTGAGCCCCGGCTCGTCGATCACGCTCACCTCTTCGCGGTTGTTCGCGCCCACGTCGCCAATCCAGAACAAGCCCGTCGCCGCGTCGAATGTCATTCGGTGAGGCTCGCGCAGGCCGATCGCGTAGAATTCTTCCAGAATCCCTCCGTTT
This sequence comes from Luteolibacter rhizosphaerae, assembly GCF_025950095.1. NCBI lineage: Bacteria > Pseudomonadati > Verrucomicrobiota > Verrucomicrobiia > Verrucomicrobiales > Verrucomicrobiaceae > Neoluteolibacter > Neoluteolibacter rhizosphaerae. Next base: position 544,457 of record NZ_JAPDDR010000003.1, read on the forward strand.
ACATCCTGCCACGGATTGTCACTAGGAATGTAGTAGTTCTGGGTGAAGGATCCCGGCCCCAGCGGCTGCCGGCGGATCGGGTGGCTGATCGCGCCGCCCTGCATGTCCACGTCCATCCGCCACACCCCGGAGCGCGGCCGGTCGTCGATCTTCTGCGTGTGCGGAGTGGAGTCGCCGCTCTCTGTTCCTTCGTCGCCGAAAGCCAGATACAGGAATCCATCCGCGCCGAAACACATCCCGCCGCCCTCGTGGCCTTTGGCGGTGTCGTATTGGTGGATCAGCAGCTGCTCGCTTGCCGGGGTGAAGGCCGTGCCGTTCCAGGTGTAGCGCGCCAGCCGGTCGTAGAATGGCGGATCCGCGTTCGGGGCGTCGTTCGCGTTATGGGTGTAGTAGACGTAGAGATGGTCCTTTCCCTGTCCCTTGCCGAATTGCGGGTGGAACACCGCGGACAGGATTCCCCCGTGCTTCGTGTTGTTGTCCTGATTCTCCCAATTCAGGTGCCACACCCGGTCGCGGATATCCAGCACCTCCTGCTTGGTGGTCGTCGTGTCGCTATCCGCGATTTTGTAAACGCGACCGTCCATCTCCACCACCATCAGTTGGCCTGCCTGCATCGGCCATGGCTTGGCTTCGATCGGCGCATCCCAAGCGAGGGCAGGGAAGGCCTTCACCACCTCCACGCCCGTCGGTACGATCGATAGCGTCGGCAGCGCTCCGTTGGCGAATGGTGCCACGGCCTTCGGCCCGCCGAAGCCGCTGATCCCTTCCGCATTCGCCCGCAGCGAGATCTGGGTCGGGCTCGGGAAATCGGAGGGAATGGTCGCCGCCGGATTCTCTCCCGCGCACCACTTCAGAGCCCGCACCAGAATCTCTTGGAAGGCCGCGCAGCGCATCCCTTCCGGTGCTGTCTGCCCCTCCCACACGTGGCCATAGCTGGAGGCATACACCCGACCGGCTCCGTAGGTTGTCGTCCATTCCACCGGAAACTGGAGCTGCGTAAGCGGATCCTTCGCGTAGGACAGTACCGTCAGATTGTTCGCCGGGCCGCGCGGGTAGCGCCAGACCTCCAGGTCGGTCGCCATCCAGGAACTCGGCAGACCCGCATGGATCGGGTGATTGCCCAGCCGCTTCACCTCCACGTTTACCCGGTCGCCATGACTCGTGCCCTCACCCAAGCCCGGGAGCAGTAGCTGCAGTGCATCGCCCAAGCCGATCAAGGGAGCCTTCCCGACACCCACCGGATTCCAGCGCAGTCCCAGCATCTCATCGTAGGCGGTCCATCCCGCAAAGGAGTCGCAGGCCTCGTGGAAGGCCACGAAGCCGCCGCCGCCGTTCACATAGTTTTGGAACGCCGTCTCAACCGCCGCCGGCCAGCGCGGCTGCCCGAGGGCGCCATTGCTATAACCGGACAGCACCACGTCATAGTTCGCGAAGTTAGGCGACCAAGTCGACCAAGCCGGATCCGAGGCCGCACCCGGCGTGACCGAAACCTCGACATCGAAACTCCCGTCCCGGGAAATGATCGCCGTCAGGATATCCTTCCGGTGGTTCCAGTCGTGATTGCTGGCACCTTCGATGATCAGCACTTTCATCCGCTCGGCATGAGCGGTACAGAGGCAGGCCAGAGCGGCCAGCCCGGCGAGGAGGGGGCGGGGAAGTTTCATGGAAGGACCGGTGGGGGGCCGGCCGCGCTCCTCATGAATCGAGAGCGCGGAAACAGATAAGCGCGAAGCAAAGCAAAGATGCCCGCCCGCGCCTAGCGCTTTGAATTACGCATCTGCGTAATATCACGCAGAGTGTTAACTCCGCTCGATCCCGCTGTGCAACACGAACCACGCCGGATTCAGGTGTGCCAGAGGCTCGCGGAGCTTGTCGATCTCCTCCGCCGAACCATGGAATTCCAGACGGGTCATGTCGCTGAACTGCAACATCTTCTCGATCACATGGCCCACGTTCTGCAGGTGCGCCAAGGTGCCCTCCGCACCCACATATCCCTCGCGGCAAAACACTTCATCTCCGTTGATCGTGAACTCGTAGAAGAGACACAGCGACTCGGAGCGAGTCGTCGCGACGAATTCCTTCAAGACCTCCTCAACATCCGGCCATTTACCGGCGTGGACCTTGAAATACGGATGCAGGGTAACAAGATTGGCAGGCAGACTCATGCTGCCGCATTCAAGCGGACCACATGCCGATGGGCAGGAAAAAATGCGGAGAGCCCCCCGCCGCAGCCCGGGCCTCTCCGCATCGGAAAAATCTCTCCCGGTCTACTTGCTGCCGTAGCCGCCGGGATTCTTGAAGCCATCCCCGTAGCCCCAGATGTAGTCGTTGCGATGGGCGCTCGGCAGCGTCCGGTCCGTGTTGATGTGCGGGTTATACGGCCTGCCGCTGTAGCGGTCGCCGCTGCCATCGGTGTGGCCGCGATAGTAGGCGTCTCGAGGCGAATACCCCGCGGCCTGATAGCCGACGGCGTTATGACTGCATGCAGGCGCGGATAGCGCCACGATCACGCCCAGTGGGACAAGGGTGGACAATTTCATAGCACTCTCTCCCTAACACGTTTTTCCAGCCCGTCCAATGACATTTCAAACACCCATTCAACGCCGCAGGCTCGCCCCGCGCGGACGTAATGGCGCCAGAGCCCCTAGGATCAGCCCCCCGGCGAAGCCACCGATATGGGCCCCATACGCCGTCGCGGATTCCACCTGACCCATCACCGAATAGACGTCGATCAACACCCCTGCCACACCCACCGCTGCGAGACGGGCCGGGCTGATTGGTCGCGAGATTGGCCAGATATGCGGATCCGGCAGATGCCACCGCATCGCCATCGAGAGATAGAACCCCTCGAAGCCCATCAGCGCCCCGGATGCCCCGAGCATGGGGATCGGCTTGTCCGGCGCCAGCGCCACATGAAAGGCCGCTGCGGTGAATGCCGTGACGAAAAAGATCCCGAACATCCAACGCTGTCCGATCAAGTCCGCCACCAGCGCCGCGAAGATCCACAGGAAGAGCATGTTATAGATCACATGATCCGGGCTCCCGTGCAGGAACGCGTAGCTGATCATCGTCCCGAAAGCCTTCGCATCCTCCGCCCCGAAGCTCCCGGCTACCAAGTGCTGCCATGCCCCCGTCACCTCGGTCGGCATGCACATGAAAGGCACATACCACTCCCTCCCTTCCAGAGCTTGGAACACGTAGATCCCGAAAATCACCGCGATCAACCCCAGCAGCGGCCCCTGCGCCTCGAACAATCCCCGCGTGGCATCATAACGCACTCCTCTCATCCTGCGGCACCATGGCGGCAGTCGGGCGCGGATGGCAAGCGGGGCCTCAGCACTCCACCACGTTCACCGCCAGACCCCCGCGCGACGTCTCCTTGTACTTCGACTTCATGTCCCGCCCCGTGTCCCGCATCGTCTTGATCACTTTGTCCAGCGACACGAAGTGCGAGCCGTCACCCGCCATCGCCAGTCGCGCTGCATTGATCGCCTTCACGGAAGCCATCGCATTCCGCTCGATGCACGGGATCTGCACCAGCCCGCCGACCGGATCGCAGGTCAGCCCCAAGTTGTGTTCCATCCCGATCTCCGCCGCATTCTCGACCTGCTTCGGCGTCCCGCCCAGATACTCCACCAGCCCCGCCGCCGCCATCGAGCAAGCCACACCCACTTCCCCCTGACAACCGGCCTCCGCCCCGGAGATCGAGGCATTCCGCTTGTAGAGCATCCCGATCGCCGCCGCTGTCAGCAGGAAGCGGTGCACGCCATCGGGGTGCGGCGAGTGCCGGAAACGATACGCATAGTGCAGAACGGCCGGGATGATCCCCGCGGCCCCGTTCGTCGGCGCCGTCACCACCCGCCCGCCCGCCGCATTCTCTTCGTTCACGGCCAGCGCGTAGAGATTGACCCAATCGAGGATTGTCAGCGGATCGGTCAGCGAAGCTTCAGGATGACTGCACAGGCTCTCGAAAATAGCCTTCGCGCGGCGCTTTACTTTCAGCCCCCCGGGCAGCGTGCCTTCCTGCGAGCACCCGCGCTTCACGCACAGCTGCATCGCCTGCCACACGGCATTCAACCGCGCGCGCGTCTCCGCCTCCGGCCGGAAGGCCGCCTCGTTCTCTAACAATAGCGTCGCGATCGAGCACGCCTTGTTCTCGCAGTGCGCCATTAGCTCCGCCGCATTCGTGAAAGGATGCGCCACCGAAATCTCCGTAGCCACCGGTGCCTGCATCTCCGCCTCGCTCGCGATGAATCCACCGCCCAGCGAGTAGATCACCGCATCCGCCAGCGGGCTCCCCGCCGCATCCAGCGCCGTGAAATGCATGCCGTTCGGGTGCAGCGGCAGCGGCTTCAGCCGCTTGAAGTCCAGATCGGCCCGCTCGTCGAATTCGATCTCCTCCCCCCACGGCAGCAGCAGTCTCCCCGCGCGGATTCCCGCCAGCTTCGCCGGGATGCTGTCGATCTCCACCGTCTCCGGCTCCTCGCCTAGGAAGCCCAGCAGGATGGCCGAGTCCGTCCCGTGCCCCTTGCCCGTCGCCGCCAGCGATCCATACAGGTCGCAGCGCACCCGGCTCACCCGCTCGGCCAATCCCTGCTCCACCAGTCCGCGGACGAAGCGGCTGGCCGCCCGCATCGGACCCACCGTGTGGGATGAGGAGGGGCCTACGCCGATCGTGAAAAGGTCTAGTGCGGAAAGGGTCATGACCGCCGCGTATCCTTTCCGGAAGCGGTTTCCGGCGCAAGAACGCGGGGAAAAATTGACCGAATCCGCATAAGCCCCCGCCTCTTCGTGTCAAAGCCCGCACGCCCGGCCATTGACTCCGCCCGCCCGCAAGCGCATGACGGCCCGGCCCGCATGCTGAAGGACTTCTCCATTTCCGCACTCGTCGCGGGTTTCGTCTCCGTGCTGGTCGGCTTTTCCAGCTCCGTCGCCATCATCTTCCAGGCCACGCAGAATCTCCACGCCACCCCCGAGCAGACCGCCTCGTGGATCTGGGCCATCGGCATCGGCATGGGGATTCCCTCCATCCTCTTCTCCATCGCCACGCGGAAGCCCATCCTCATCGCCTGGTCCACCCCCGGCGTCGTCGTCATCGGCGCTGCCGCCGCGGCCGGGCACCTCACCATGCCGCAGGCCATCGGCTGCTTTCTCTTCAGCGCCGTGCTCATCATTGTCACCGGCTTCAGCGGCGGCTTTGAGAAGGTGATGAACTGCCTGCCCCTACCGCTCGCTTCCGCGCTGCTCGCCGGCGTGCTCTCCCGCTTCGCACTCGATGCCTTCGTCGCCGTGCCGCGGAATCCCGCCCTCGTCCTGCCCATGGTCGGCGCTTACGTCCTCGGTCGCCGCTTCTGGCCCCGGGCAAATGTCCCTGTCATCCTCCTGCTCGGCATCGCCATCGTCGCGATCCAGGGGCTGTTCCATATGGAGCGCGTCCCGTGGGGCATCACCCTGCCGGTCTGGATCGCGCCGGAGTTCTCCGCCGCCGCCCTCATCGGCGTTGGCATCCCCTTGTTCATCGTCACCATGGCCTCGCAGAATCTGCCGGGCATCGCCGCCATCCGCGTCGGCGGCTACGAGGCCCCGGTGTCGAAGATCATCGGCTGGACCGGCGTCTCCACCTTCCTCCTCGCCCCCTTCGGGGCCTTCGGCATCAATCTTGCCGCCATCACCGCCGCCTTCGTCGTCGGCCCGGAGGCCCATCCGGATCCCGCCCGCCGCTACTGGGCCCCAGTCTGTGCCGGTCTCTTTTACCTCCTCATCGGCGTCTTCGGCGCCACGGTCGCGGGACTCTTCTCGGCCTTCCCCCGGGAGCTCGTGCTCGCCGTAGGCGGCCTCGCCCTGCTCGCCACCATCGGGAATGCTTTGGCCGCCGCTCTCGGGGAGGACCGCTATCGGGAGGCCTCGGCCCTCACCTTCTTCGTCACCCTTTCCGGCATCACCCTGCTAGGCATCGGCTCCGCCTTCTGGGGCATCGTCGCCGGGGCCATCGTGCTGCTCCTGCACCGCCGTCCGGCACACGCGGTTTGACAGCGCCCCTCGGCTCGCTTTGCTGGCCATGATGAAATCCCTGATCCTTTCCCTCCTCGCCATCGCCTCAGCCTCCGCCGCCATCGTGGAAAAGCCCGTCGAATACAAACAAGGCGACCTCACCCTCGAAGGCTTCCACGTCTACGACGACAAAGTCGAGGGCAAGCGCCCCGCCGTCCTGGTCATTCACCAGTGGACCGGCCTCTCCGACTACGAGAAGATGCGCAGCCGCAAGCTCGCGGAACTCGGCTACAACGTTTTCGCCGCCGATATCTACGGCAAGGGTATCCGCCCCGTTCCGCCCGAAGCGTCGAAGGAAGCGGGCAAATACAAAGGCGACCGCGACCTCTACCGCGCTCGCCTGAATGCCGCGCTCGACGTGCTCAAGGCCGATGAACACACCGATACCTCCCGCATCGCCGCCATCGGCTACTGCTTCGGTGGTGGCGGTGTCCTCGAGCTCGCCCGCAGCGGCGCGGACATTGCCGGGGTCGTCTCCTTCCACGGCGCCATCGATGCCGCCCCCGGCAAGGAAGCTCCCGCCGGTGGCGTGAAGGCGAAGGTCCTCGTCCTCCACGGTGCCATCGATCCCCATGTCCCCAGCGAGCACGTCCTCGCCTTCGGCAAGGAAATGGAGAACGCCGGTGCCGACTGGCAATTCGTCGCCTATGGCGACGCCGTTCACTCCTTCACCCAAGAGAAAGCCGGCAACGATCCCTCCAAAGGCTCTGCCTACAACGAGAAAGCCGACAAGCGCTCATGGGAAGCCATGAAGACCTTCTTCGCCGAGATCTTCGCCAAGTAATCCCCGCGCACTCCTTTCGAGGGCAGGATGCTTATCCCGCATCCTGCCTCCTCATCCTCCCCGTCATCCGCCCAGACCCGTGGAGCCCATCAGGACCGGCTCCACCTCCTGTCCTCAATCTTTTCGCGCCTTTTGCGCCTCTTCGCGGCTAAAAGACCCTAGGCTCCTCCATCCCCACTCCTCCACCTTGCTCGGCCGCGCCCGCTCCAGCGTCATATTCGGCTTACCGTCATCACCGATCAGCATATTCCCCTCGTCCGCCAGGATCAGCACCGTCCCCCAATCGAACCTCACCCGGTTCGGCCCATGCGCTGCCCAGCCCGATCCCTCCCACTTCTTATCGAGCGTGAAGACATGCACCACCTTGTTGTTCTCCACCCTTCGCCAGAGCGTCCCCGCCAAGTCGGTCTCGAGGTTGGCCACCACCCCCACGCCTAACAGCAGCCGCTTCTTCTCCGCCACGATCTGCTTGGCCAGCTCGGGATTGTCCGTCGTCCCGGGGATCGAGTTCAGCGCCGCCGTGTAAACCGAGTTCGGCCGCCGCGCCGCGGCGATCGCCCCTTCGTGGATCTTGTTCAGCTCCTTGATCAGCGTGCGCTGCGGCCCTTGCGCCTTCTTCGGCAGGTTACCGTTCTCCTTGGTCGCGGGTGTGATCCCCGCCGCTCCCTTGCGCTCGGCCACGATCGCGGCGGCGCTGTTCGCATCCCCCTTGGCGATCAGGTCGGCCTCCACCCGGTCGAGTTGCACCAGATAGGCATCACGCGCCAGTCTCTCTGCCGACTCCGCCTTAACTAGAATCTTGTCGATCTCCGCGCGATGCCGTGCCGCATGCGGCGCGATCAGCGGATCAAGCTCCTTTGATTCAAGCACCTTTAGGGGCAGGAGGATCGCAAAATCAGCGGGAGGGAGCGGAGGGCCGCGTGCATCGGGTCAGGCTTCCCGAGTCATGTCATCCGTCAAGATGAAAGGACTCCACGCTTATTCGTCCAGCTTTGCTTCGATAACTTTCTTCTGCTCCTCCGCCGTGAGTTCGCCGGTCCAGAGATAGGTCCCGCCGAAGTAGGCCCGCATCCCGTGGAAGGGAGAGGTGTTCTCCCCTTCCACCATGATCTTGCCCGGCTTGTCGTAGCCCTCGCGGAAGGTCAGCCAGGTCGGGCGCTCCTCGCCGTCCGCCTTCGTCTCGTAAAATCCCATCATCCCGTTGCGCCGGAATTCCCCGCCGATCCCGCCGACATGGAAGGTCGGCCCGCGCACCACATGCAGGGCGAACCATGCCTTGCCGTCCTTCTCGACGATCTCCAGCTCGCCATTGTAGCCGTCGGAGTAGCGTCCGCCCCAGCCCTCCTTTCGCTCGTCCAGCTTCAGCCATGCCTTCAGCCAGTCGATCCGTCCCTCGGTGAGCCCCGCCGCCAGCTCCCAGCGATCCACTGCGGTTTCAGGCTGGCCCTCCTTCTCCTGCCATTCGGCCATGAATTCACGGTGCTCCACCCACTCGCGTTGATCCTTCTGCAGCTCGGCGAATCGTTCCGCCGGCAGCTTTGTCTTCAGCTGCGCATACACCTCGTTCAGTGCCTTGTCCTGCTTGGCATACTCGGCCTTGGCCGCCTCCAGTTCATTGCCGCAGGCGATGCCGAGGATGAGAAAGAATCCGATGATCGCGAATTTCATGGCGGCACTCTTGTATCTGCCGCGTGATCCGGCAATCCGGATGCGTATTCCGGTTTGTGCATTCCGCGAAGTCCATGTAGCGGAAGAGGCTTTCCGGGGGATGAAGGATTCACTTTGCTTCCCCACTCGCTTAACTGTCTGAACCCCATGTCCCAACCCGTCTCCACGCTGCTCGCGTGTACGCTCTTGCTCGCGCCCGGCTTCCTGCTCGCGCAGGGCAAAGGCCCCGCCGCCGCGGTGGCAGCGGAAACTTACGCGGTGAAGACGACCCCCATGGCTTCTACGGTCACCACCGTCGGCACCTTGCGCGCGAATGAATCGGTGGACATTGTCCCCGAACTCACCAAGCGACTCGTCAAGGTCGAGGTGCAAGAGGGCGCTCAAGTGTCCAAGGACGAGGTGCTCTTCATCCTCGATGATGCCGATCTGACCGCGGAAATCTCCGAGATCGATGCACGGCTCAAACTCGCCGAGGCGAATGAAACCCGCACCGGATCCCTCCTGCCGGAGCGCGCGATCAGCAAGCAGGCCTACGATCTGGCGAAGGCGGAGCTCGATATCTTCAAGGCCCAGAAGGTCACCCGCGAAGTGGAGTTGGCCAAGACCCGCATCCGCGCCCCCTTCGCCGGGAAGACCGGCGTGCGGCGCGTGAGTGAGGGCGCCTTGGTGACACCCACTACCGTGCTCATGAGCCTGCAGGACCTCTCTCGGATCAAGGTCGACTTCCCCTTGCCTGAGCGCTACGCCGCAGAGGTGAAGCCGGGTCAGAAGTTCAGCTTCACCGTCGCCGGGAATGCCACCCGGTTTGAGGGGAAGGTGCAGGTCATCGAACCCGCCGTGGAGGCCGCCACCCGCAGCCTTCACGTACGCGGCGTCTGCGAGCAGCCGAAGGGCCTGCTTCCCGGCGGCTTCGCGGACGTAACCTTGGACCTCGATACCGTGGAGAACGGCTTCGCCATCCCCAGCCAGGCGGTTGTTCCCTCCGCGAAAGGGCAGGGGGTTTACGTCCTGAAGGACGGCAAGGCGGAGTTCCGCGATGTCGAGATCGGTCTCCGCACCGCCGGTCAGGTCCAAGTCCTGCACGGACTGGCCGAAGGAGACCAGGTGCTTACCACCAATCTCCTCCGCCTCCGCCCCGGCGTCGAAGTCACCCCCCTTACCCCCTGACTCTTCTAAGCATTCTGGTTTAGAGAATTAGTGCTTAGTAACTAGTCATTTCGATATTCTGTGAGTCTAGCGGAAACCAGCATCAAGCGCCCCGTCCTTGCGACGGTCATGTCGCTTGCGATCATTCTCTTCGGCATCACCGGCTTCTACTTCCTCGGAGTCCGTGAGTACCCCGCGGTCGATCCGCCGATCGTCACGGTGCAAACCCAGTATCCCGGCGCGAATCCTCAGGTGATCGCCTCGCAGATCACCGAGCCGCTGGAGCAGGTGATCAATGGCATCGCGGGCATCCGCACCATGACCTCGGAGTCGCGGGAAGAGCGCTCGCAGATCACCGTGGAATTCACGCTCGATACCGACCTCGACACGGCGGCGAACGACGTCCGCGACCGGGTTTCGCGCGCGATCCGGAATCTGCCTGTGGATTCCAATCCGCCCGTGGTCGAGAAGGCGGATGCGGACTCGCAGCCCATCCTCTTCCTCTCGATGTACAGCGATCAGCGCAGCATCCTCGAGGTGAGCGATCTGGCGGACCGCTTGGTCCGCGAGCGCATGGAGACGATCCCGGGCGTTTCTTCCGTGCGAATCTTCGGTGAGAAGCGTTACGCCATGCGCCTCTGGATGGACCCCGTGAAACTCGCGGTCCACGGCCTCACACCCATCGATGTCCAGAACGCGCTCGATGGTCAGAATGTCGATCTTCCCAGCGGCCGACTCGAAGGCACCTCCACCGAACTCTCCCTGCGCGTGCTCGGCCGCCTGAACACGCCAGAGGATTTCGAGAATCTCATCATCAAGCAGGAAGCCGGCCGCCAGATCCACTTCCGCGATATTGGCTATGCCGAGCTCGGCGCGGAGAATCAGCGCACCGGCACCAAGCGCGAGCTCGTGTACTCGATCGGTGTGGCGATCATCCCGCAGCCGAACACGAATGCCATCGCCATCGCGGACGAGTTCTACAAGCGGCTGGAGCAGGTGAAGAAGGAGATCCCCTCCGACGTGACCATGGAAGTCGGCTATGACTTCACCCGCTTCGTTCGTCGCTCGGTGGCGGAGGTGGAGGAAACCCTGCTGATCGCCTTCGGCCTGGTGGCCCTCATCATCTTCCTTTTCCTGCGCGATTGGCGCTCCACGATCATTCCGGTCATCGCGATCCCGGTCAGCATCATCGCCGGCTTCTTCATCATGTATGTGGCGGGCTTCTCGATCAACGTGCTCACGCTCGTTGCCATCGTGCTCGCCATCGGTCTGGTCTGTGACGACGCCATCGTCGTTCTGGAGAATATCTACACCAAGATCGAGGAAGGCATGTCGCCCATGCAGGCCGCCATCACGGGCTCGAAGGAGATCTACTTCGCGGTGATCTCGACCACCGTGGCTCTTGCCGCGGTCTTCCTGCCCATCATCTTCCTCTCCGGGTTGACCGGTCGCTTGTTCCGCGAGTTCGGCATCACCTTGGCGGGTTGCGTGCTGGTCTCCGCCTTCGTTGCGCTCACCCTTTCGCCGATGATGTGCCGCTTCCTCTTGAAGGGGCATGGCGAGAAGAAGAACTGGTTCTATCGCGTCACCGAACCTTTCTTCGACCTGATGACCCGCACCTATCGCGGGACCTTGGGCGGCTTCCTGAAGGTGCGCTGGCTGGCCTTCCTCATCCTCGCGGGGAACGCCTTCCTGATCGCCTGGCTTGGCAAGGCGGTGCCACGCGAACTCGCGCCCTTGGAGGATCGCGAGAACATCCGCATCAACGTGACCGCTCCGGAAGGTTCCAGCTTCGAGTTCACCGAGAGCTGGATGGATAAGATCGACACCTACGTGCACGACGAGATCCCGGAAACCTTCCGGACTTTCACCATCATGGGCGGCTTCGGCCGCACCGAGGCGAATGTGGCCTCGCAGAATATCTACCTCACGCCGCCGGAGGAGCGCGGTCGCAGTCAGGCGGAAGTCCACAAGCAGATCATGGAAGACATGAACGCCTTCACCGGCGTCCGCGCCTTCGCTACCCAGCCGCCGACCATCGGGGATCGCCGCGGCGGCCAGCCGCTCGCCTACGTGCTGCAGGCGAACAATCTGGAAACGCTCATCGAGGTGCTGCCCAAATTCATGGAGGCAGCGAACAAGAGCCCGGTCCTGCGCCAGATCGATGCCGACCTGAAAGTGAATCGACCGGAAGGCATCATCTCGATCAATCGCAACAAGGCGGCGGAGATGGGCGTGTCCGTGGAGCAGATCGCCCGTACCGTGGAGTTCGCGTACTCCGGTCGACGCTTCGCCTACTTCTTGAAGGACGGGAAGCAATATCAGGTCATCGGACAGATGCAGCGCCAGGACCGCAATGAGCCCGGCGATCTGAAAAAACTCTTCGTTCCCACCAAGAGCGGCGGGATGGTCTCGCTGGATAATCTCGTCAGCTTCGACGAGTCCGCCAGCCCGGCGGCGATCTTCCGCTTCAACCGCGCCGTCTCCGCCACGATCCAAGGCTCACCCGCTCCGGGGAAGACCTTGGGCGATGGCATTGCCGAACTCGACCGCATCGCGGACGAAGTGCTGCCGGATGGCGTCCGCACCGCCTTGGCCGGCCAGTCGCGCGACTTTGCGGAAAGCTCCTCCAGCCTGCTCTTCGCCTTCCTCCTCGCGCTGGTGATCATCTACCTCGTGCTCGCCGCGCAGTTCGAAAGCTTCATCGATCCTTTCATCATTATCCTCACCGTGCCGCTCTCGCTGGCCGGTGCCTTGCTCACCCTGCACCTTACCGGGCAGACCCTGAATGTCTTCAGCCAGATCGGCATCATTATGCTCGTTGGTCTCGTGACCAAGAATGGCATCCTCATCGTCGAGTTCGCCAACCAGCGCAAGGAACAGGGCCTGCCCAAGCTGCAAGCCGCACTCGAGGCCTCGGTCGCGCGTCTCCGCCCGATCCTCATGACCAGCCTCGCGACGATCCTCGGAATCCTGCCGATCGCCCTCTCGCTCGGAGCCTCTGCCGGTTCGCGGCAGTCCCTCGGTATCGCCGTCGTCGGCGGCCTCCTCTTCTCCGGCTTCCTCACCCTCTTCGTCGTCCCCGCCGTCTACGCTGTCTTCTCTCGCGAACACAAGCCCGCCGCCAGCGAAGACCCGGATCCCCAACTCGGTTGAGTGAACCATCCCTCATTCCCATCGGATCCATCTCGAACCCAATCCCCTCCATCTTCGGTTGAACGGCGGTCCAGCAGCTCCACTACCACGGCCATAGTAGCAAAATCGCCACGCCTCCCGCTGCTGCCGCGCCGAACCCGGCCGAAGTCCACTTCACGAACCGGCCCGCCCCCAGCACCACGGCCATCCCCGCCTTGAACACCGTGTTGGCCAGCCCCCCGATCAAGATCACCCGCCAGCCGGTTCGCGGTTCCACCTCGCCGGACGCCACCAACCCGGAGGTCGAGAGCGTGATCGCATCCACATCGGTCAGCCCGGAGATCGCCGCCACCACATACAGGCCGGAGTCGCCGAAGTGCTCCTTCCCCAGCGCGACCGCATACAGCACTCCTACGTAGAGCAGGCCGAACATCACCGCCCCCTTGAGCTCGGAGGGCGCTTCTTCCTCCCCCGGCTTCTCTCCCGCCCGCTTCGCCAGCCAGAGCACCACCCCGGCCACGACCGCCGTCCAAGCCAGCATCAGTCCCAGCGGTGGCAGCATCGCTCCCATGTGCGCGGGCGCGGTCAACATCACTTCCACCATCACCCGCGCGAAGACCACGCAGGATGCTGTTAGGATAATCGCCGCCAGCACCGTGCCCGCCGATCCTTCCGCCCGGCTGCGTCGCGACACGCTCGCGGTCACCGCCGTGCTCGAAACCATCCCGCCCAGAATCCCGGAGATCGCCGCGCTCTTCGCACCCCCGATGAACTTGCCGACCAGATAAGCCACCAAGCTCATGCCGACGATCAGCACTACCATCAGCCAGACCTTGAAGGGATTGAGCACCTCCAGCGGCCCCATCTTCTCGTTCGGCAGCAGCGGCAGGATCACCAGCCCGATCAGCACCAGTCGCGCGATCTCCTTGAGTTCCTTCGCATCCACCTTCCGCACCGCTCCGTGCAGCGGATCCTTGTAGTGCAGCAGCACCATCACCGTCCCCGCACAGGCCACGGCCGGCGCGAGCTGCCCCGTTCCGGCCAAACAGCCGATCGCGAAAATCGCCAGCATCGCGAACTCCGTGGTGAGCCCGATGTCCGGCTCGTTCTGCCGCATGGCCGCGAGATTCGCCATGATCGCCATCGCCGTGCAGGCGATTAGCCCGCCCGCGATGATCCAACCGCCAAAGGCTACGCTCATCGCCCCGGCCAAGCCGCCGAAAAGCCCGATTAACCCGAAGGTCCGCAGCCCCGCCATCGGGTTCTTCTTCCACTCCCGCTCCAGCCCCACCAGCAGCCCAAGCCCCAGCGCCGTGCCTAGCGATTGTAGCAGGATCAGGGTCTGGGGGTAGTGCGCTTCGTTCATGCCAGGAGACGGATTGTCTACCCTAGCTGCGGATGCGCTCTCTAGCAAGTTGCCGCCTACTACTTCGGAATGATCGATTTCAACAGCTCCACTTCCTCCGTCGCTTGGCGCTTCAGTTCGGGATCGCGATCGAGATCCACGAAGTAGAGCCCGAAGTCCGTATTCGGATCGAAGGCATGACCCCACTCCCGGTTCGAGGTGATCGACCAGTAGTTGTAGGCCTTCACCGGGACTCCCTTGGCAATCGCCCGTTCGACCTGCGCGAGGTGCGCCTTGATGTACTGACCCCGCGTCATCGCGTCCGCGGAGGGCACGCAGCCGTTCTCCACGATCAGGATCTCCTGTTCCGGAAACCAGCGGTGGAAACGCTGCAGCGCATGGAAGAGTCCCTGCGGCCACACCGGTGCGCGCAGGAACCGGCCGTGTGCCGCTTCTTCTAACAGCCGGAAGCGGTGCAGCCGCCAGGTCGGCAGACCCCAGTAGTAGTCCAGCCCCACGAAGTCCTGCGCGCCCACCGCTTCCTCGGGGCAAAGCTCTTCCGGCAGCCGTCCTGAAGTCCCCAGATACCACCAGTTCGCGTTCGCGATGATGCTGGTGGTGCCCCAGAAGCGCCACGCCCAGTTCAGCCAGCTCGATTTCGATTCCAGCACCTCGAGCCGTTCGCAAGGCTCCAGCGGCACCAGGTCGAGCTTCGCCTCGTCGCCTAACACTTCCTTCGCGATCAGGCGTGCCAGCCTCACCTCCAGACCCTCCTCCTCGCATGAGGATGACACCCCGGGCGCATCCGTGCGCACCCCGATCCGGATCTTCCCGCGCCGTTTGATCCGCCGCATCCCCCGCGTGCCCGACATGCTCTCCGGCAGGCTGTCACCACCCGCAAAAAGCTCGTGCAAGGACAGCGGCCGGTGGATCTCTTTCGCCACCACCTCGGGCCGCGATACCCAAGGAACCTCGCAGATCCCTGCCAGCTCGTGCTGGAAAGCCGCCACCGCTTTGTTGACGCTCTCGACCAATCGCGCATGCCCGTGCGGGGCTACCACCACATAGTGCTCGTCGCTCAGGCCGGTCGCCAGAAAACGGAAGCGCTCGCCCCCTTTCAGCTCGGAGGGCAGCAGGAAAAACGCATCGCCATACACCGCCGCCACCTTCCCCTCCGCCAGTGCCCGGCGCGCCTCGTCGTAGTTAGGGAAAATCTTCTTCCGCGCTCCTTCCGGCAGATCCCGCCGCCACGAATCCGGCTGGTTGCCCACTCCGATCACTCCCACGTCTTTGCTCACCAAGGAAGCGATGCCTTCCCCCTGATACCCCTCCAATACCAGCACCGCCTTCCCGGTGCGCAGGTAGGGGTCGCTGAATTCATAACGCGTCTGGTCGCCCTCCGTCACCCCGCCGATCACGATATCCACCTCGCCCCGCTCGCTCACCAGCGCTCCGCTCGTCGTGAATTTGAAGACCGCTTCCTGTAGGCCCCGGTGACATGCACCCCAGTCCATCAGCATCTGCAGCCAAGTCGGGAATCCCGTCACCAGCGGGTTCACCCCTACCTTCGCATCCGCTCTCCGCGCCCGGATCGCCATCCGCGCCCACGCATGCGCCCGGAACAGATTCGGGATCAATTTTCCCACCGCCTCGGCCTCGGCCTCCACCACCGTCCCGCGCGGCAGTCCCGGCGGCATGTAGTATCGATTCTGCCACCACGGCATGATGTAACCGAAGGTCAACTGGCTCGGCTCGTTGAAGCTGATCCACCAGTCCACCAGATCGCCGAGCGATTCCGCAACCCGCGCTGCGTAGCGCGCGAAGAGGTCCGGAAACTCCTCCCCAATCATTCCGCCGTGATCCCGCTCCAGCCACACCGGCCATACGAAATGGTGCAGGGTGACCATCACCTTCATTCCATGGCTGCGGATGCACTCCGCCACCCGCCGATAATGCGCCAGTGCTTGGGGATCGAAGACCCCCACGGAGCTTTCCACGCGGGCCCATGCGATGGAGAAGCGGAACAGCTTGCAGCCCATCCCCGCCGCCGCGGCGATGTCTTCCTCGTAGCGATTCCAGAAATCCGTCCCGCGGCCGCGCGGTGTCAGTCCTTGGCAGCGCTCCCAGAGATCCCACACATCCTCATGCTCGGGATCATGCGCCTCCACCTGATGGTCGGCATTCGC
This sequence comes from Luteolibacter rhizosphaerae, assembly GCF_025950095.1. Classification (NCBI taxonomy): domain Bacteria; kingdom Pseudomonadati; phylum Verrucomicrobiota; class Verrucomicrobiia; order Verrucomicrobiales; family Verrucomicrobiaceae; genus Neoluteolibacter; species Neoluteolibacter rhizosphaerae. Next base: position 560,772 of record NZ_JAPDDR010000003.1, read on the forward strand.
CGTACCGAAGAGGAAACCGGGTGGGAAAGGCATGCGCCGCGACCATGATGCGATCCGCCCCCGAGGCAAAGCCCGCGTTTCAACGCGACATCCTCGTCACCAAGGCAGCTTCACCGGTTTCACATCGGCCGCCACGATCTCCTCAGGCGGTAGCAAGGTTCGCGTCGCGACATCGAATCGATAGGCTTTCCCGCTCACGGGATCCGGGCTGAGTCTCGAGATCGATTGCGACGTCAGCGTCTCGCCATTCTGCTCGAGGATCAGCAGGTCCAGCGCGGCTTGATGAATTGCCACCACGGAGGCAGCTCGCAAGTAGCCTTTGTGCCAAGCCGGTGTGCCGATGTAAAAGGCTTCGGCGATCTCCAAGCTCTTCCCGCTGAATTCATCCATGCCGTCTTGGAGCGAGTGGCAGCCATTGCTCGCGAAATCCTGCCAGTTTGTTCCCGGCAGCTCGGCCACCAGTTTGTCGAAGTTGGCCGCGTGAAAACGTGCAACCTTTTCCCCATCGGCTGGCTTCTGTCTCAAGATGGCGGGGTAGAGGAAGTATTCGGACATGATATTCCACTCACCCTTCATCGCCTCCGCGAAGTCCGCGGGAGTGTAAGCTTGGGTCGCGAAGTTCTCCTTCCAGCGCGCAAGGTCCACCCCGGGCCCTAGACTGGGAAGAAGGTGCTCGAAGCTGGAGTTCATCCGGTTCAAGTCGGTCAGGATGGCGACGGTCTCGGAGAGCAGGGTCCTCTCTTCGATTCCGCGGAAATGGGCACTCATGTTTCCGGTTGCCGTGATCAGTCGGAGCGCTTCGGCCTCGTCTCCTTCTTCTGCCGCGATCCGACCTTTCAGCAACAGGAGGTCGAACAATTCCTTAGCCGGGCGCGCGGAAACGAAGCCGTTGTAGTCCTCCGGCATGCCGGTGCTGGATCGTTCAGGCATCGCGGCGATCTTCTCCGCGAGTGCCAGCAGTTCCCCACTCTCCGCCAGACCGGCCTTGGCCTTCTCGAGATCCCAAGGCTCCTTCCCTTCGATCAAGGCTCGCAGGGAATCGCTGATCTTCGGTCGGCTCTCCTCCGGCATCTTCCCGAGTTGATGGAGAAGGAGAAAAGCATTCGCCTCATCCGGCACCGGCTTCTTCTCGATCCGCAGCCCGGGGAACTCGCCGAGCATCTTCTCCTTCATTGCGGCACATCCTTCCCGGAAGGCCTTCCGGGCGGCCGGCGTGTCCTCTGCGGCAGGCTCGCGCGGCGTCCTCTTCGCCAGCGCGAGAAAGTCTCCTTGGGCCCGCTCGCTCAGGGGTTCATGGTTTGCCTTGTTCCATGCCCAAGCTCCGGTCCCGCCGATGGCGAGGAGCGGGACGAGGCAGAAAATCAGTCCGCGGGAAGGCCGGTAGTTCATCGGGTGGGAAGCTCGCATATCTGGAATTTCAGATAATTCAAATCAAATGGGCCTTCCCCCCCGCCTGCTGCCCCACCGCGGGCTTGCCATCCCCGGGGCGCTCCCCTTCACTCCCGGCCCGCACTGGCCATGGCCCTTATCGTCCAAAAATACGGCGGCACTTCCGTCGGCTCCATCGATCGCATGCGCAACGTCGCCGCACGCGTGAAACGCACCCGTGACGAGGGCAACCAGGTCGTCGCCGTGGTGTCCGCCATGTCCGGCATTACCGATGGCCTGATCAAGATGGCCAAGGAGTTCAACGAGACTCCCGCCGAGCGCGAGATGGACGTGCTGCTGGCCACCGGCGAGCAGCAATCGATCGCCCTCGTGACGATGGCGCTCCACGAAGCCGGAGTGGAAGCAGTCTCCGTCACCGGTCGCCAAGCTGGCATCTATACCACCGGCTCGCACACCCGCGGCCGCATCCAGGACATCACGCCGGATTTCATGCGCCGTTCGCTGGACGAGGGGAAGACCCTCGTCGTGGCCGGTTTCCAGGGTGTCACGCCGGAGGGCATGATCCACACGCTCGGCCGCGGTGGTTCGGACCTCACCGCCATCGCCGTCGCCGCAGCGCTGAAGGCGGATGTCTGCCAGATCCTCACGGATGTGGATGGCGTTTACACCTGCGATCCGCGGATCGTGAAGAACGCCCGCAAGCTGCCGGAGATCTCCTATGACGAAATGCTTGAAATGGCCTCGTCCGGATCGAAGGTGATGCAGTCCCGCTCGGTCGAGTTCGCCAAGAAGTACGGCGTCGTCTTTGAAGTCCGCTCCTCTCTCAATGATAACCCGGGCACCTTGGTGCGCGAAGAACATCCTGCCATGGAAAACGTCGTCATCCGCGGAGTCTCGATCGAGCGCTCCCAAGCCCGCGTCACCATCACCGGTATCCCGGATGTCCCCGGCATGTCCGGCAAGATCCTCGGTGCCCTCGGCGAGGCGGAGATCAATCTCGACATGATCGTGTCGAACATCGCTCACGACGATCGCGCCCGCCACTCGTTCACGATGCACTCGAACGACCTCGGCAAGGCCCAGGCCGCGCTCAAGCTCGTGCTCGCGGAGATCAGCCCGGATGCGAAGATCGAGACCGAGGCAGGCATCGCGAAACTTTCTGCCGTGGGCATCGGCATGCGCTCCCACTCGGGTGTCGCCGCCACCATGTTCAAGGCGCTCGGTGAAGCCGGCATCAACATCGGCATGATCTCCACCTCCGAGATCAAGATCGCCGTGACGGTGGAAGAGACCCGGATCGAGGACGCTGCCCGTGCCGTCCACGATGCCTTCCAGCTCGATAAGGAGCCGGTGAAGTGAGGCCTTGACTCCACGAGCCCTGCCGGGCGGCATGGGCTCGCGTGGAGAATCCTTATCAAGTTCCGAAGTCCGCCCCGCCGCCCTTGCCCCTGCCCACCACGCAGGGTCTTCTGCCGGTGAGGTTTCTGGCACTCGCGGCGCTTTGGATGTTCGTGGGCTCCACCGCCCTAGCGGTGGCCGATCATCTCCTCAGGGCATTCATGATGCCTCAGGCGTTGAGTTTGCACGACACTTACTATCTTGAAGGCCCGCCCCTCCTTGAGGGGGCAATGATCCTTTTGGGGCTTGGTAGTGTGATCCCTTACCTGATCTGGAAATACCGTGCGGCGTGGAATGCCGCCCGCATGTCGCCAGCCGGGATGACCGTTTCACCGGCCATGGCGGTCGGCTCCTACTTCATCCCGGTGGTAAACTTCTTCCTCCCTTGCAAGGCGATGGCGCAGATCACCCGCGTGTCCACCGGTAGCGGAGGCGTAGCCCTATGGTGGGCCACACAGCTGGGAGGAACACTTTTCGGATTGGTCATCGGTGTGATTCAGGGAGCCAACTCACCTGCGGCGCCGGGTCTGCTGGATCATCTCTATATTTCCCTAAGTGTGTTTTCGGTCTTTGCAGCTTGGAGGCTGATCATGGACATTACGCGGGCTCAAACCGCAGCAAGGCAGGGAGTTGATTGAGGCCTGCGCCCTTCAGATCTCGCGGGAGTCCAAGAGCTTCTTCAGCACGTCCGCGAAGCGATTGTAGAAGAAGCCAAGCACCACCAGCGCCACGCCGAGCGAAAGGAAGGCGGTCACGCGGAAGAAGGTTGCGAAGTCCCATACGTCCACCACGAAGAGCTTGAGCACCGCGAAGCCTAACAGGGCGAAGCCGACGTGACGCAGAGCCGCCACCTTCTGCCAGAGTCCGGCGGACACCATCGTGAATCCGAGGACGGTCCATGCAATGGCCACCGGCTTCCACCCAAGGTGCCAGACCATGGTTTGCGTGCACCAAGCCGCCAGCAACGCGGCACCGGCCATGATCACCAGCGGGCGGATGTTGCGCCAATCCGGCTGCGGGAGCCTCGCCACGAAGGGGATGGTCAGCAAGGTGATCGCCACCATCCAGCCCTCTGCGGAAGGAGGTGTGTCCATGGCATGCCATGGTGCGGTCGCCATCCTTGCGGCCAGCCAAGCCATGGCCACGCCAACCAAGGCCCAAGCTTCCGGAAGCCTGCCGCGTCCCAGAGATCCGGGGGCCAGCAGGAGGAGAAGGGAGCTCGCCGCGATCACATCGGCCCATGCATCCGGAGCCAGGCTCACCCATGCCGCGATCCAAGAGAGCACGGCGAGAGTGCGCGCGGCCGCGGCGGCCAGATCACTGATGTCATATCGTTGAGGGCGGTAGGCGATCCACGTGATCCCGCCTGCGATCAAAAGAGGGAGGAACTCCGCCGGCCACGGGATAGGAGACGAGCTGACTTGGAGGAATACGATCTCCCCGAGGAAGAACACGGAGGCCGCGATCAAGAGCGGACTAACAAGAAGGAAGCGGCCACCCGCGGCCAAGGCGATCGCGATCAGACCGGACACCAGCATGCGCCCGCCGGTAGTTAGATCCAGCGGGATGACCAGCGTGTGAAGTGCGACGACGATGATCGAGGCGGTGACAATGGCGGAGAAGTCGGCGATAGGGAACTTATCGTCTTCCCTCCGTGCCGGTGCCCGGTGGACCCAGAGCCAGTGGCCCGCGACGCCCATGAGCAAGGCCGTCGCGGGCCACCATCCGGCGAGCATCGTCTTCTCGCGGATCCAGGAAAAGGGATGGGCCTGCACGATCAACAGCAGGGCGGCAGCGTGGAAGACCAGCGACCATGTTCCGAGTTCCCGCAGCCGGCCTTGTCGATCGAGAAGCAGCGCTGCCGCGCTCATCGCGGTGCCGATGCCGAGCACGCAGAGATAGCGGGTGCCGTCTTCCAAGTACAGGCACCAGCCCAGCAGGAGAGCCAAGCTTCCCGCGGCAAGAGAGAGCGAGGTTGCGGCCCTTGCAGGTTGGCCCGCCTCCCATGCCGGTCCGTGGCGTTGCCACCCCAGATAGAGCGGAGCCACGGAACTCATGATCAGAAACGCGGCGAGCGCCCGGTTCCAATCCGCGATCTCCCGGCCGAGTCCCGACCATAGGATCAGATAAAGTGCTCCCGCGAGCGCGGCGAGGGACGATGCGACGAGCTCGACTCGGCCACCGTAGCGGGCATAGGCGATTGCGGTCAGCAGCGCTTGGACCGCGAGGCCGATCGCAAGCGTGTCTCCCTCCAACTTGAGAACCATCGCCAGAGTCAGGGCTACCAGACCTTGGGCGAGCTGCGACTCACCGCTCGCTCGGTCGCTACGGCGGGCAAGGACCCCCATCGTCGCGAGCAGGAATCCGAAGACCGCCGGCACCATCCAGTAGTCGGCACTTCCTTTTTGCTCGATCCAGACCGCGCTGAAGAGGGCGAAGAAAGCACCGTTGTTGATCGTCAGGAACCAGCCGCGAGCTTGTGCCGATAGGCCCGGGAAATACCGGGTGATGCCGGTGATTCCAGGCAGGGCGAACACTGCCCAAACCGGCGGCAGAAAGTAGAGAGCCGCTGCATCATGCTGCGGGCCGCCCGCTGCCCCCGCCGTCTGCCACCAGAGGAAGGAGAGGTAGGTTCCCGCCATCGCCACGATTCCGGGCGCGCCCCATTCGCGGCGGGTCATCAGGCCAATACCCGCGATGGCGAGTACGAGGTTGGATGCCGTCGAGAGCCATCCCAAAGGTTGCAGCACGGTCGCATAAGAGGCGAAGAGCAGGCCCATCACCGCCACCGCGCGGGAATCGCGGCGCAAGGCGATCGCGACGATCCCGCCTGCCACGGCCAGCAGCATGGCTCCGGCGATCACGGGCGAATCCACCACCTGCAGGCGTGCTACATGGTGGGAGGCGAAGGTGCACCAGTAGAAGAAAGCGAGTCCTCCCGCGAGCAGCACCTCGCCGAAGCGCCTCAAGTTCTCGCGTTTCGCGTAGTGAACTCCTGCACCGGAGAGGGCTAGCGATCCGAGATAGAGAGCCGCGAGACGGATGCCCGGCGGCAAGTCGCGGATCCAATTCTGATAGGCGAAGTTGCCAAGCAGCACGAAGCCGGTGAGGAGCAGGGCGATACCGATCCGTACCAACCAAACCCGACCGAAGCGTAGCTCCAGCGGCGCGCGTTCGGCGGGCTTCCGCTCCGCAGCGGGGGCGGGGTACGGCGGCGGACTCGCGGGTTGCACCGTTTCCATGGGACGGTATGCCGGCTTGGCGATCGTCACGGGCACCGGCGCGACCTCCTCCGCCACGACAGAAGCGGATTCAAGCGCGGGGGAAAGAAGCGATTCCAGCTCGGAGAGACGCAACCTCAGCGTGGCCAGCTCGGCGGCATGATGCTGCTCGAGCGAGGCGAGCCGCTGCCTCATGAGATGCAGCTCGGCCCAAGCCTTGGCATTGGTCTCTTCGTTCACAGCGATAGCATACCCGGCCCCGGGTGAACTCATTCCATCGATTCACCTGCTGCGATCATCGAGGAAAGCGATGATCGGCGGGTCGATCACTTCTTCTTTTTCGGCAGCGCGCTGATCCAGCGCTCCACGTCCGTGATCACCTGCTCCTTCTTCTTATCGTACATCAGCAGATGGTAGGAGTCCGGATAGAGTTTCATCTGCCGGGTCTTCTTGTCCGGGATATTGCCGAAGAAGTCCTTCACATCCTCCGTGCGGCTGAAGAAGTCCTTGTCACCGTGGAGGACCAAGGTGGGCACGGCAAAGGTCTTGGCGCAGTCCGGCATGCCGTCGATCAGCTCGCCGAGCGTCACCAGCAGGCGCAGCGTGTGCTTGTCGATGTGCCAGGAGTTCGTCTCCGCCTGTTCCGAGTGGATTGTGTCGTGGGTCATCTGGACCTCTTGGCCGCCGGCCAGAGTCTCGAGGGAAAGCCGGGCCATCGGAGCCACATTGGCCATCTGGCGGACCAGATCCTTTTTCCACTGCGGGAAGTCGTCCCGGAACTTCACGACCGGAGAGGACAGCACCAGCGCATCGCAGGGCGGCCGCTTTCCTTCGGCGGCGTTCAGGCGGTAGGTGTGGGAAGCGATCAGGGCGCCCATGCTCTCGCCGAACCAGATAACCTTCGCCTTCGGGTGCTTCTCGCGCACCATCTCGGTGAAGCGGGTCAGATCCTTGTACCACTCCTGAGGGTCATCGATATCACCGCGGCGCTCTTTCAGCGGGTCCTTGCCTTGGCCTCGGACCTCGTAGGCGTAGACAGCCGTCTTGGGCTGCTCCTTGAGCATCCGCTTGCCGAGATTCTCGTAATCGATCGCGGCTCCGCAGAAGCCATGGATGCCGATCACCACCACGTTCGGCTCGCTCTCCGGCTTCACCCATTTCCGGTAGCCGAAGGTTTCCCGGCGCAGCGACTCCTCGGGCTTGTCAGTGACGAGGGTGTAGTCGGTAGCGCACTGACTCAGAGCCAGTGCCGACGCCGCGAGGCAGCAAAACCGTAGTGCAAGATGCAGCGGCCGACCAAGCCGGGAGCTCCCTGAAATGTCCTTCATCCGTTGAAATTGTGCCACTTCTTACGGATGCCCGCAACGCTGCTTTCCACGAAGTTTCCCCGGAGAAATCACGCACCTGCGGGCTGTTTCTCCACCAGACCGGACCGGATAGCGGGCAGGATCTCATCCAGCGTCTCGGCGATCGCGAAGTCGCCCGGGTCGCAGAAGGTCTTGAGGAGTCCGATCAGGGGATCCCAGAAGCGAACTCCAGCCGGGTTGAGCCGATTGAACAGAACCACCGGTTTGCCGGTCATCAGCGGGTTCTTCTGGCGCTTGAAGATCATCAGTGCCAGCAGCTCCTGCACGGTGCCCGCGCCACCGGGGAAAATAACGAAAGCGTCCGAGTTCTCGATCATCACCTCCATGCGGGTGTAAATGTCGGGGCGGAGCCAGAAGCTGGAGAGCCCGTCGGGAAGGCCTTCGAGCTCGATGATGTGCGGCACGTTGGAGCCGGCGGTCCAGCCGCCCGCACCCACGGATCCCTCGACCACCGCACCCATGATCCCGGAGCGCCCGGCACCGGATACGCAGCCCATCTTGTTCTCCGCCAGCTGGCGGCCGAGCGACTCGCCATCCGCCAGATAGAAAGGTTCTTCCAAGGTAGCGGAGCAAAAGACGCAGACATTCGCGATATAGTCGTCGGGCACCGGCTCTTCGAATGAGGTGGCCTTGCTCTCTCCGATCTTCTCGCGTCCGGCATCCGGCAGGCCCTTCATGCGGACCATTTCCAAGGTATCGAGAACCCCCTCCGGGTGCTCGGCGGCCAGCAGGAAATCCCGGTGGTCCTGCTTGATCGTTCCCATCCGGTTGAGGTGGTCCAGCACCGCGAAGAAGGGGTTCCAGGATCCATCGGTATTCAGGATCACGGTCGGCTTGCCGGCCAGATTCCGGTCGATCGTCTGGTAGCCCACGAAGATCGAGATCGCCTTGAACATGTCTTCCAGCGTCGCGCCGGGAGTGAACACGAAGGCCTCGGACTCGATGATCTTGCGCTCGATGTTTGAAAGCGTGATGCGCTGGTCGCCGTTGGAATTGTAGATATCCCAACCTTTGCTAAACAGCAGGTAGAGCAGGCGTGCACGCACTTCCCGTCCCGGATCGTCGGTTCCGCGGACGGTTCCAGAAAGTCTTACTTTAGGCATGAGATTCGCTGAGGGCAGGGTGATCCAGCAGACGCCGTGCCGGGGGCAACCGGAGGCGTGTAGGGCAGGCCGAACTATAACGCACATGGACCCGTTTCTTCAAGCCGCCATCGCGGAAGCCTCGGCAGGACTCGCCGAAGGAGGAATCCCCATCGGCAGCGTCCTCGTCCGTCAGGGGATCATCCTCGGTCGCGGTCACAACCGCCGCATGCAGCAGGGTAACCCCGTGCTACATGGCGAGATGGATGCCCTCCAGAACGCCGGCCGTCTGCCCGCGCACATCTACCGCGAGTGCACGCTCTACACCACGCTCTCGCCCTGTCCGATGTGCTCGGGCGCGATCCTGCTCTACGGCATTCCGAAGGTGGTGATCGGCGAGAACCAGACCTTCATGGGCGAGGAGGAACTTCTGAAGAGCCGCGGCGTGGAGATCGAGGTCGTGCAGAGCGAGAAGTGCATCCAGCTCATGCGCACCTTCATCGAGGCCAATCCGACCGTGTGGAACGAGGATATCGGCGAAACCTGAACCGTGATTGCTCAAGCGCCGGCCTTCGGATCCGGCAGGATCTCCGCTAGCTCGAAATCGATGATACAGAAGCGGCCCGCGCGGGTGTCGTAGGTGATGTTGCGCGGTTCGGCATCGAGGTGCCGCACGCCGTAGTCTCTTTCGAGGTCCGCGAAAAGCTGGTCCGAGCGCTCCCTGCTGATCGTGTCCGCCGGTTTGCCGCAGCCGGTGGAGACGAAGTAGAGCTCCTCCGGATACTCCTCCAGTACCTTCGGTACGTAGTCGCAGCCGCGTTCTTCCAGCACCTTTAGTACCGCCACCTCGTTCGCATAGCGCTTGTCGGCATCGGTGCCGCGGAACCGCTTGTGCACGCGGTTCATCCAGTCGAGCCGCACGTGGGCGCGGATGCCATCCTTGAGGTCTTTCATAATCCGAGAATGGCCCGGGCCACGCTAAAGTAGATCACCATCCCGGAGACGTCCACGATCGCCGCGATGGCGGGCGCGGAAACGACGGCGGGGTCGAGTTTTGCGGCTCGTGCCCCCAGTGGCAGCAGCGAGCCGAGGAAGGTGGCGGAAGTGACCTGGGTGGTGAGCGCGATCGCCACCGCAAGCGCCACCTTCGCCAAGCTCATCCCGCCCGGCAAGTTGAAGTGGAAGAAGGGCAGCAGCAGCACCGTGAAGAGCGCCATGCAGGTGCCCAGCAAGGTCCCCAGGAAGAAGCCCGTCCGCAGTTCCTTCCACGCCACGCGCCACGCCGATCCCGGGTCGATCTCGCCCAGAGACATCGCCCGGATCACCATCGTGGAGGCCTGCCCGCCGGTGTTGCCGCCCGCGGCCACCACCATCGGCAGGAACAGCGAGAGGATGAAAACCTGGCTCAGTACCGTGCCGAAGCGCATCATCACATAGCCCGACAGGATCGAAACGAATGCCAGCCCGGTGAGCCATCCCGCCCGGCGGCGGAACTGCGTGAGGATCGTGGTATTGAGATAGGTTTCCTCCGATTGCTCGCCACCGATACCCGCGATCTTTTCGATGTCCTCGGTGCTTTCCTCCTGCATGATCTCCATCGCGTCATCGTGGGTGATGATGCCGAGGAGGTGGTCGAATTCATCCACGACCGGCAGCGCGATCAGGTCATACTTGAGCAGCATGTTCGCCGCTTCTTCCTGGTCCGCGGTCGCCAGCACGCGCTCCGGTCCGATCTCGCGCATGATATCGCGCACCGGAGTATCCCAGGTGTTGAAGGCCAGATCGCGGAAGCGCAGCTTGCCCATCAGACGGCCTTTGTCATCCACCACGAAGATCCGGCTGAGCGTCTCCGTGGATTCCTGGCCCCGGCGCAGCATCTCGATCGCCTGCTTCACGGTCTGGTTCAGGAAGATCCGGCCGATCCGGGTAGTCATGCGCCCGCCCGCCGTGTCGTGGTCGTACTTCAGCAGCGAGCGGGTCAGCTCTTCATCCTCCGGACCCAGCAGGCCCAGGAAGCGCAGCCGCGCCTCGTCGCCCACGTCCTGCAGGACGTCCACGCGGTCGTCATCCGAGAGTTCGCGGAAGAGCACCTTCAACTCCGAGGGGCTGAAGGCATCCAGCGCCTCCTCGATCAGGGAGTCAGGCAGCTCCACGATCATGTCCGCCGCCAGCGCGGGGCCGATCGTCTTCAGGAAGACCGGGTGCTTCTCTTCATCGAGCTCCTGATAAGCCTTCGCGAGGTCCGCGTAGTGGGTCTCCTCGGCCAGCGCCCGGACCGCGCTCAGATCCTCCGCCTCCACCGCCCGGAGCAACTCGTCGTGGGGCGTGGTGGCTTCGTCGTCCGGCATGCGGGAAGTTTACGGAGGGAGAGGCGCTCGCCAAGAGCGGATCGGTGACAGAGGCCTGTTTGGAGCGGATTCTCCCCTCGTCCCACCGGGTCGGCCGGAGCACTGAACATCCTTCGCAGAGGGCATTCGTGCTGCTAGAGCTTCCGCGTCCCATGTCACTTGATCCCGCCGAGCTCGACGACTTCCTCGATCTGCTAAGGAACCTCGTCCGCGAACCCTCGGTCACAGGGGCGGAGGACTCCTTCTTTCGCGTCCTCACGCGGGAGCTTCAGGAGCTGGGGGTAAAGCTCACCTACTATCAGGGTCTTCTGGTCGCCCAAGGAAGAGATCCGGATAGCCTGATCCTCTCCGCACATGCCGATCGCCACGGCCTGGTTTGCACCGGCCCGAACGAGTTCCAGTACTCCGCCTTCCTCGCAGCGAACCGCAGCGAACAAACCGGCGACTCGGTCTCCGAGCAAATGCTCGGCCTGATCCAGAATCGCTTTGCCGGCCAGCGGGTGCAGGCGCACATGCCCTACAGCGGCACCTACCTGGGCCAGGGGGTCATCACCCGCTCCTATGTCTGCCCCTATCGGAACAACCTGATCTTCGAGATCGACGGTTTGGGCTTCCTGCAGCCGGGCACACCGGTGTCCTTCCTCGACCGGCTAACACGACAGAACGGGTGCATCTCCGCGCAGCTCGACAATGTGGTATCGGTGGCGCTGCTGGTCTTCCTCTTCCGCCGCGGCTTCCGTGGCACCGCGCTTTTCACTGCCCAGGAGGAAGCCGGTCGCAGTTGGCGCTATGCCCACGCCTGGTTTCTCCGCGAACAGATCCGCACCCAACGGCTCATCGTCCTCGATACCAGCCCCTATCCCACGCGGGAATCGGCCGAGGCGCAGCACTTGGTCCTGCGCCGGAAGGATGCCAGTGCTTCCTTTGCGCCCGGCATCACCGCGGAGATCGGCGAGCGTTGTGCCGCACTCGGCATCACCTGCACTTATAAAGATGCCTACGTCGACGCGCTCAATGAAACCCGGGTAAGGAAGCTCTCGCTCGGGCGCACCGAACTCGGGCGTTTGATCGCCGCGAGCAACGGCGAAGTAAGCGGCACCACCGTCCAGATTCCCACTACCGGCTACCACACGGCCAGCGAGACGGCCTCCCTCGATTCGGTCCGGGCCGCGCTGCTACTATTGAGCTCGTACATCGATGCCGCAGCCTGAAACCGGCAGCAAGGGATGGACCTTCACTTTCGTTCGCCCCACTTCAAGGTCAGTGACAGGCTGGCACCTTGCGCGCCCGCTCTGAGGCTGGGAGTCGCTAGATAGAAGGTGATGGCAGGCTCCTGATCCTTGTAGGTGGCGGTGAATTCGGGAGCGTTTTGCCAGAGTCCGCTGGAGATCCACGTATCCAGCTTCGCATCGGAAACGCCCAGAACCTTCAGCGTCGCCACCGCCTGGCGCATCAGGGTCGCCGGGTCCCCGTTGGTCCGCAGCTCGAGGAGTGAGATGCGGGATTCGTCCGTGATCGGGAGCTTCGGCGGATAGTGTTCGCCGGGTTCGGTCCACTCGGAGCGGGGGAAATGGCAGCGCATCAGCTTCCACGCGATCGCTTCATTCTGGCGGTCGGCTTGGCGGAGGGAGAAGCTGGAAGGTTCAGCCTCCATGCTCAGCATGGTGAAGGGCACTTGAACCGGGGCCCGCTGCCCGCCCGGGCCTCCTGCGTTTGGACTCAAGCGGGCCAGGTCATCCAGCCAAGGCGGGATGGGAAACTTCAGGCCGGTCTTCGTCATCTCCCTGAAGCTCGGCGGCTGCGTGAGGTCCAGCGTGGCAGGCGCGTCTTCCGCTATGGCCGGAGCGAGCAGGAACAACCCGAGGCAGAGAGAGGAGATCGTTTTCATGCGGATGGTGGAACGCGGAGGGGCTATCTTTATTCAGGGCTTTGGTGTTCCCCTCCCATCTTGCATACCCCTTATGCCAAAACCGTTTCGTACTTTTCTGTTGGCCTCCCGGGAGTCTCTCCGGTGCCAGGATCAAGACCCCGCCGGATCGGTCGGGCGGCTCGGCGGAGCGTAGATCGGCTTCGGCAGGGCCCCAGTACCGGCATCCCCGTTCGCCTGTTGGTCCAGGATCGCCTTCGCCAGTGCGGCAGCCATCTTCTCGCGGTAGACAGGGTCGGCACAGAGACGGGCCTCCGAGGCGTTGCTCAGGTAGCCGATCTCCGCGAGCACGCAGGGCACATCCGGATTGCGCGTCAGGCGCAGGCGACGGCGGACCATGCCGCGGTTGCCGGACTCGGAGGGCGATACGGCCACCATCCCGCGCTGGATCCGCGTTGCCAAGCCATGGCTATCCACGCGCCAGTAGTAAGTCTCCGGTCCGCGGATACCCGCGCCGCTGGAGTTGTAGTGGAGGCTCACGAGGATCGCGCCGCTTTTGCCACTGGCGCGTGAGGCGCGGACATCCAGATCGATGAACTCATCTCCGCTGCGCATCAGCACCGTTCGCACCTTGCCGGAGAGGTAGCGCTGCAGACGCTTCGCCGTATCCAGCGCCAGGTCCTTCTCCCGCACGCCGTGGGAGACCGCGCCCGGGTCCTTGCCGCCGTGCCCGGCATCGATGATCACCGTGCCGAAGCCCTTCGGCCCCGGGCGATGGCCCCATTCGTCCGGGCTCAGGCTATTGCCCGGACCCGTGGCGGGGCCGGAGCAGGAAGCGAAGCAAGCAGCGAGCCCGGCAAGGGCGAGGAGACGGAACGTCATGGCGGAGATCATGCGCGAGGGATCGGCCTTGCCAAGGATTCGCGGCATTCAACGGCCGATTGCCCCACCTGAATTCATGAAGGTCGTCACCTCGGCACGTTCGCTGGCGCTCAGGCTGCCGATCCAGCGTTGGACAGCAGCCGGTTCATATTCCGCCCAGCGTGCGGCCAGATTTTTCGCGGCCCAGAGTCGCTCCGTGCCCTCGGGGAGTTTGGTGACCCACGCGGCGGCGGCAGTGGGATCTTGGTCGGCCCAACGGGCGGCCAGGTCGCAGGCGGAGTTGGCCAGGGATCTGTCCCGTATCGATTGCGAATCCTGCTGCGCGGGGCGGGCGTCCGGATTCTCCAGCAGGTAGGCGAGGGCCTTGCCTTGGAATTCCACAGGCATCTGCCGATCCCTCCGCGTGATGAACCTGGCTGCCACCGCTCCCTTCTGTTCGGCAGTCAGCGCGTCGAACCCGTCGTTCAGCGCCTGAATTTGCTCGCGATCCCATTTGCCGATCAGACGGGTCTCCGCCCAGCTGATTTCGCGACCGTTTGCTGCGATATCACCAAGCAGGCTTGAGGGTGTCACTTCCTCGGCATCGCTGCTACCGGCTTTGGAAGCGAGCGCCTCCTTGGCGGCTTGGAGCTCGGCTTCGTCGGTGAGCCCGGCGATCCAGTCCGCAGCCGCTTGGGCGTCCAAACCGAAGACCAAACCTTGGACGGCAATCCGGTTCTCATCCTCGTTCAGAGTTCCGCCTGAGATCAGGGCCTTCAACTTCTCGGGGTTCTTCCCGCCGAGCCGGCTCAGAGCTTGGTTTCGGATGCTCTCCACTTCGTTCTCATTTAGTCCGAGTCCTGCCAGATCGGTCTCGAGCCATTGGGCCGGATTCTCATGGACCATGTAGTAACTGCCGGGACCGGATGTGACCGCACCAAGCCAGCCGGGTGGCAATGATCCCGGATCGCCTGCCACTTTCTTCATCAGGTCTTGGTCGGATCCCACCACCTCGGCGAAGGTCTGCATGCCATCTTTCTGATCCAGAAGTCCGGCGAGTCCTCCCGCGAAGTCCTTCCGCAGTGAGGATCTCGCGAGACCGCGTCGCGCGAGATCCTGTGCGTTCCGTGGCAGTGTCGCGAGCTGTGCTTCGAGCAAAGCGGGAGCAGACTCCGCCAGTTGATGCAAGATCCCTTGGATCTCATATTGATTGTCAGCGCCGGATAGCTTGGCGAGGCCTGTGATCCGTGAGAGCACGAGTTGGGGATCGGCCTTTGCCAGTGCTGCTCCCATCTGGCTGAGCATGCTGCTGCGCATCTGCGGATTCGTCTGGCCTTCGATCAGCGCGAGAGCCGCGGCCGGCTCGCGGCTAGCCCAGTCTTGGGAAAACTCGTAGGTGATGCGGATATCCCTGCGGAGACAGTATTCCAGCATTCCGCCGGGATCCGCCTCCTGCCAGCGGGACAGCAGGCTGCGCTGGAAGAGATTGGCCTGCATGTCTTCGCCGCCCTTGAACCAACCGGAAGATAGCCACCTCTCGATATCGGCCAGCGGGATGTTGTCCGCGAGTTGGATGGTGGCGCGCAATCGTTCTTCCGTGTTCCCTGCTGCACGCAGCGGGGCGAGCATGGCCGTCACCTCCGATGGTTCGCCACCTTTAGCAGGGGATCGATCGGTCTTGCTCGCCATCGTCCCGGTCTTGCTCGCCTCCACGTCTGAAGGTGCCCAGTCGCGGCCCGCTATCCAGCCCGCCGCGGCGCAGAACCCGAATACCAGAACGGGAAGAATCTTATGACCTTGCGCTTTCACGGTTCGGTTCGGGGGAGATAGCGTTGCAGCGATTGGCGCATCTGCTCGGGAAGCTCCGCTTGATCCAACCACTGCCGGGCTGATTCGCGATCATTGCCCGCCCAGTTGGCAAAGGTGTTCATCAGCGAGCTATGCCGCTGGTTCTCTTGTGAAAGGCGGGTGGCCCATTCTGCTGCTCCTTCATAGTCGCGCTCTTGCTGGAGTTGGTAAGATACTGCCGCCACGCCCATGTCGCGGAGGTCCGGATTATTCTGAGCTTCGGTCCACGTGGTGAGGCCATTCATATCCTGGCGGGCCCACTGTCGTGCCACCTGTTCGGGTCCCGTGTTCCGCCCGTGATAGAAAGGCCCTTGGGCCGCAGGGGAATTCCGCGATTCCAGATCCATCACCGCGTTCAAGGTCCGGCCGGGGTCCCAGCCGGTGAGTTCGGTCAGAAACTCGGAGACACCGCTCACGCCAAGCCCGCCGCCGCCTCCACCACCCGGATACTGGACCCAGCTTCTGCGCATGGAAGCGTCGGGACATTTCTCGAAGAGCTCTTGGAGAAGCGCGAGCGCCTGCTCTGGTTGCTCCGCCACCATCGATTTGCCCAGCTCGGCGAAACGCTCCGCGGCCAGCCGCGGCGTATCGATCTTCCGTGCTTCTTCCGCGGCTTTCTCCGGGTCCGTCTTCGCAAGATGCGAGAATGCCGCCGCTTCAATCTCGCGGCGCATGGCACCGGACGGCAGACCCGCCGCAAGGCTGGCCAGCACCTCGGGCTGTTCCTCCTTCAGTGTATTGAAGAACTCTTTGCGAAGCCCATTGTCGTCTGTGCCGCCACGCTGGTTGAGCCAGTCAAAGGCCCGGTGGGGGTCCTGCGCCGCCCACTTCTTCAGGGCGCTCCGGTTCATGTAATCATAGCCCGGGAACTTGCCGAGGAACTCGAGTTCCTTCTCCGGATCACCGCCGGAGAGCTGCTCCGCCATCTCGTAAATATGGAAGGTGTTCTTCAGCGCCGGATCCTTGGCGAGCATCTCCTGCGCGAGTTCCGGGTGGAAGTAGGCCAGCCCCCGCAGCCCGTAGTTCCGCATCATGTCGGACTTCCCTTCGATGTAAGCGAGCATGCCCTGCGGATCGCTCATCGCCCATGACCACATGGCGGGCACCTCGTGCCCTGTCCGCTTCGCTGCTTCCAGCATCCCGGCCGCATTCTTTTTCCCCCATTGCGTGAAGAGCAGGTCCTTGATGGTGTCGTTCGGATCTTCCCGAGTGTGATACCCGTCCCAGAAGGCGCTCATTTCCTCCTCGGAGGCATCTAGCAACCACAGGCCGAGCCGCGCATAGAGCGGGCCGCGGTTGAGCTGGAGCAGGCTCTCGACCGTGTCGGTGGACTTGGGGAGAGCGGCCGGTTTCACCAAGGTGAGCTTGGGTTTCCCGCTACCAGCTCCGCGTGCGCTGTCCCGGTGTCCATCCTTGCCCGCCTTCGCTGTCTCCAGGTTCTCAGGAGAGCCGGTGGCCTCACCCTCCGGCCCGGTCAGGCGGGCGATGCCGAAGCCCGCGATCAAGCCGGTCCCGGCCAAGGCAAGCAACAGGTAAGAAGGAGGCTTCATCAGTTATCATTTCCTAGCGGACGTCCCAACTCCTGGCAAGAAGCCGCTTGCGACGAGCTTCGAATGTGGCCCGCTACGAGCTTCCGCTCCGCCGCCGATTCCGCTAGCAAGCACCCGCCATGTCCACCGATCCCCGATTCATGCGCCGCGCCATCGAACTCGCCCGTCTCGGGATGAACTCCGGTGCCGGCGGCCCCTTCGGTGCGGTCGTGGTGAAGGATGGCGAGATCATCGGCGAGGGTTGTAACCGCGTGGTCGCCACCAAGGACCCGACGGCTCATGGCGAGGTCGTTGCGATCCGCGATGCCTGCGATCGCCTCGGCCGCTTCAGCTTGGAAGGTTGCGAGATCCACACCACCGGCGAACCCTGCCCGATGTGCCTCGGCGCGATCCACTGGGCGCGCATCGGCAGGATTTACTACGGATTTAGTATCACGGATGCCGCCACGATCGGATTCGATGATCGCGAATTCTACCGCCAGTTCAGCCTGCCCCTCGCGGAGCGGCAGGTGCCCTGCGCCCAATCGGCAGGTGAGGAGGCCAAGCTCCTGTTAGGCGAATATATGGCCCTTCCGAACCGCGTGCCCTATTGATGCGGGCTCAGAACAGGCCGAAGAACCACTTCTTCTTCGCGCTGCGCTTGTAGCTGCCGTCGCCCACGGAGAGCACCTTCACCTCCACTTCGGCGAGGCCTTGGTCCTTGAAGCCGATCTTCTTCGCGGCGCGGGGCGAAAGGTCGATGATCCGGTCGCCGATGAAGGGGCCGCGATCGTTCACGCGGCATTTCACGGACCTCCCGTTCTGCAGGTTCGTCACTTCCACCATGCAGGGCAAAGGCAAGGTCTTGTGAGCCGCGATCAAATGCCAAGGCATCACCTTTTCACCTAGCGAGGTCTGGCCGCGCTTGAGGCCGAAGAAGCTCGACTCATCGTACCAGGAGGCGGTGCCGCTCTCGACATGATAGATGGCCTGGTCCACCCCCATGGGGTGATAGGTCCCGCCACGGACCGAGTAGGACTTGGTCATGTAGCCCTTGTAGTCCCCGCCCGGATAGGCGCAGGAGGCGAGAAGAAGAACCCAAGAATGCCGGATGACGAATTTACGAATGTCGAATGACCGGTGAGGGAGCGGGCCGGCTTCCGCTGCGTTAGGAAAGCCAGCCATCTCTTCAGCACACTTCATTCGACATTCGTCATTCTGAATTCCTCATTCCCCTCTCACTTCTGCCGCTCGCGGATCAGGGGCAGCGTGCGCGCCACTTGCTCCTTCATCTCCTTGCCGGGCTTGAACTTCACCACGGCGCGGGCGGGGATCGGCACATCCTTGTCCGGATCCTTCGGGTTGCGGCCGATCTTGGCCTTGGTCTCCTTCACTTGGAAGGCACCGAAATTGCGCATCACCACGGTGTCGCCACTGGAAAGGGAATCGGTGATCGAGTCGAGGGTGCGCTGGATCACATCGAACACCTGCTGTTGGGTGAGGCCGGTTTCGTTGGAAATCTTGATGACGAGCTCGCGTTTGGTGATGGTAGCCATGGCTTTACGGGTGTGTGATGGTGAAATGCGGCGCGGGGATTGGACACCATAGGAATGGCGCTTTGTCCCGCGAAAAATCCAAAATCATGCGGAATCCATGCCAGAGGTGTTTGAATCACCGCGCACGTTAGCAGTCGTCTTGAAATGCAGTTTTGCAACTTTTGCGAGCGTCTCCATTCCGTGTTTTGCGATGACCTGACGCGCGGCATCCACCACCGCGGCAGAAGCCCCCAGCGGCAACACTACGCCGCCGGAGGTGGAAGTCTTGTCCATCCAGTCGATGAATCTTTCGCGGGCGAGGATCGAGGCGGCAGCCACCGCGATGTCGGATTCCCCCTTGGTCCGCTGGTCGAGTTGGATTTCCACACCCTGCTGCTTCAAGGCCCGGGCCAGCACGTCCGGCCGGGCGAACTGGTCGCTGAGGGCCCGCGGGCAGGCCGGCCGTTGGCCCGCTAGATTCGAGATAACCTTGGCATGTCCCCATGCCAACAGGCGGTTGAGATTGCCGAAGGAAGCAAACATCTCGTTGTAGCGTTCCGGGCCGATGGCGACGATCGAGACGGCGATTCCCGGAACTTCCCGGATCTTGGCCGCTAGATCCCGTATCCGCTTGGCACTGGCGATGCGTTTCGAGTCCATGACCCCGGTGGCCTTCAGGGCTCGGGCGATGGGGGTGTCGGTATATACCCCGGCGATCACCAAAGGGCCGAAGTAATCACCCTTGCCGCTTTCATCGATGCCGAAGTGCGGGGTATACATCTCCGGATCGAGTTCCTCCTCGTAGCCCAGCTTGGCCTCGCCCAAGACCTCCGGCTCTAGCAGGAATCGGATGAAGTCCTCCGTGTCTTTCCCTTGGATCAGCACTTTCGGGCCCTTGGCGTAGACCGCCACGTTCAGCTTTCCCTTCTTCGCGGCGTAGAGCGTGTAGGGCTTCTCCTCGAATTCGTAGCCGCGATCCTCCAGCACCTCCCGCAGGCGTGTCGCCTGGGCGGTGGTCAGCGGCGCGGTGTGCGAGGTGAGGGCCACGGGCAGGCAGTGAACCGCCAAGAAGCCCGCTGCGCCAAGGATTTTCCCCTCTTCGCATCAAGTGCATTGGCCTTTCCGGCTGTCCGCATCCATGCTCCGGGCGTGCTCAAGCCGATCTCCCGCCAGACCCCGCTCGATGCTCCGGAAGCGTTCCGGGCCGCGCTCCGCGGGTGGTTCGAGCAAAACGGGAGGGACTACCCATGGCGGCGCACCACGGATCCATATGCCGTGCTGGTCTCGGAGGTCATGCTGCAGCAGACACAGATCGCCACGGTGCTGGGTCGCGGCTTCTACACCCGCTTTCTGGAGCGGTTCCCGGATGTCGCCAGCTTGGCGGCTGCGGAGGACGAGCCGCTCCTAAAGGCATGGGAGGGCCTCGGTTATTACCGCCGGGCCCGCATGCTGCGGGAGTCTGCCCGCGCGGTGATGCAGCAGCATGGCGGGAGCTTCCCGCGGGATCATGCGGGCCTTCTGGATCTGCCGGGGATCGGGCGCTACACGGCGGGTGCGCTGTTCTCCTTCGCCTTCGATCTGCCGGCCCCGCTGGTAGATGGGAATGTCGCGCGGGTGCTGGCACGGCTCTTCGATCGAGCCGATCCGGTCGACACCGGAGCGATGCAGAAGTGGCTGTGGAACACCGCGGAACAACTGCTCGATCGCGAGCATCCGCGCATTTTCAACTCCGCCCTGATGGAACTCGGGCAGACGCACTGCCGTCCGGGCGTGCCGGATTGCCTGTCCTGCCCGGTTTCCGCCTTCTGCCAGACGCGGGAGCCTTCCGCCCTGCCGGTGAAGGCGAAGAAGCAGGTGATCAAGGAGATCGACGAGCATGTACTTTTCGTGGTCGACCAAGGCCGCCTCCTGATGTGCCAGCAGGGGAAAGGACGGCGCGAGGGGATGTGGCGTCTGCCGGTCCGCGGGAAGGACGAGGTGGCGGGACTGCCTCTGCTTCACCGGCGGAAATATGGCATTACTCGCTACCGCGTGACCCTACATCTTCACGACTGCGCTCAAGGCCCTCCGGTGGCCACCCACCGCGCCGGCGAGTGTTGGGTGCCGCTCCCGGAATTGGCCCGTATCGTTATTCCTCCGGCTGATCGGGCGGCGATCACGGCGGTTCTTGACGCTGCGGAAGAAATCGCGTGAGAACCGGTAACTCTTTTGCTTCATTTCCTCCGGATGCGACTCCTCACCCGCCTGATCACCGCCGCCTTCGCGGCAGCTCTCTTTAGCGGGTGCACCGTCACACCGCCGGCACCCGCACCGGACACCGAGGTGCCCGGGCGCGCCGTGCTCCGGCAGGCTGCGGCACGGCTCACCGCCGTGGTGATCTCGGGGAAGGACGAGCTTTCTCCCTGGGTGGAGAGCCGCTTCACGCAGGGACACGGCCCTGATGACGCCGATGGCGGCTCGGCGGTGCCGATCTCCCCGGATGGCTACTTCATCACCGCGGATCACGTGCTCTCGCGCTCCTCGGGCCGGAATATCTTCGTGGTCCACGGCCAGCAGGGTGCCCTGCGGGCGACCAAGGCGCGGATTGTCTGGCGCTCCGCGTCCACCGATCTGGCGCTGCTGCATATCCCGGTCGCCACCCCGCGCTACTACACTTGGAGTTCGCCGGACCGCTGGTTGCCCGCGGGCACGCCGGTCATCCACTCCGGTATCGCCACCGGCTTCCGCAGCGAGCCGGGCAAGCTCGTGACCGGCATCCCGCCGGGCAAGAAGAACGGCACCCGCTTCAAGCACGACATCCCGCTGGAGCCGGGCGATAGCGGCGGCGCCGTGGTGGATGCCCATGGC
Source organism: Luteolibacter rhizosphaerae (assembly GCF_025950095.1). Lineage (NCBI taxonomy): Bacteria > Pseudomonadati > Verrucomicrobiota > Verrucomicrobiia > Verrucomicrobiales > Verrucomicrobiaceae > Neoluteolibacter > Neoluteolibacter rhizosphaerae. The sequence goes on from NZ_JAPDDR010000003.1 coordinate 582,064, forward strand.
CAGCTGGTGGGGGTGAATTCCGCGGTGGAATTCCTCGTCCCCCTCGAGACCGCATTTTTCATTGAATCCGAGGCAAACCGTCCGAACGTGCCAGCGTTGCAGCGGCGGATCGAAAAGGACCGGCAAAGCAATCCCAACCTGATTCCCGCCGTATTGGATTCACCATGAGATCGCTGCTGCTCGCGCCGCTCCTGCTTACCGCCTGCACCCCCTTCGAGGAGGAGGTCGGTCGCTCGGAGAGGGCCGCGCAGGACCGGATCATGCTGGTGCGGGATGCGCCGGAAACCCTCGGCCACCGTCGGCTGGTCTACCAGTCCGCCGCGCACCCCACGCTGCGCGGATTCCTTACGGAGGAAGGCCTGCCGGATTTCATCGCAGAAACCTCGAGCGAGGACCGGCAGTACATGATCCTGTATTATCTGGACTCCATGTCAGCCTATTCCTGCCGCACCCGGCGCGGCACGACCCAGCCTGTGGATGTCGCCGGGCCCTACAAGATGACCAAGCGGGAAACCGCGGTGCTACGGGAACTCCAGTCCGGTAGCGAGCGCCATGCCTCGATGCCGACGGAGCACTGAGAATTTTTCTCTAAGATTTAAACGGGTGGGACGTTCCGGCCCTACCCATGAATAAAATCCTCCTCTTGCCGTTGCTGCCCTTGGTGGCACAGGCCCAGGATGCCCTGAATCCGATTATCGTCACGGCCGGCCGCTCGGAAACGGCTGAAAAGGACGTGCCCTACACCATCGCGGAGCTCGACTCGAAGTACATCGAGGAGAACAAGCGCCGGACCCTGCCGGAGGCACTTCAGTTCACCCCCGGCGTGCTTGTCCAGAAGACCGCCAATGGCCACGGCTCGCCCTATGTCCGCGGTTTCACCGGTCGCCAGAAACTCCTGATGGTCGATGGCGTCCGCATCAACAACTCCGCTTGGCGCAGCGGCCCGGTCCAATATTGGAACACCATTGATCCGTATTCGATCGATCACATCGAACTGGTGAAGAGCCAGGGATCCGTCCCCTACGGGTCGGATGCCATCGGCGGCACCATGAACGTTTTCACCAAGTCCTCGAACTTCCGGAACGAGACCGAGGGCGAGTTCTTCACCCACGGCGCGGCCTATTACGAGTATCGCAGCAATGGCGATGATTCGCACATCGGCCGCATCGAGAGTTCCTTCGGCATCGGCGGCCAGTACGGCGTCATGTTCGGCGTCACCGCGAAGGACTACGGTGATATCCGCGACTCCGCCGTCGGCCTGATGAGGAATACCGGCTACCCGGAGCAGGACCTGGATTTCCGCTTTGATATGGCGCTGAACGCGCAGACCACGCTCACCCTCGTCCACCAGCAGGTGAATCAGGATGCGATCTCGCGCTGGCACTCCACCGTCTTCAATCCCGGCTGGCAGCATGGCGGTCACGTCGCGCAGCCCGGCACTTGGCTGGCTCGCACTTACGATCAGGAGCGCTCGCTCACCTACATCCGCGTGGAGCAGGAGAACGAGGACAGTGCCTTCATCAAGCGCTGGAATGCCACCGTTTCCTACCAGACCACCCGCGACTCGGAGGCGCAGTACCGCACCCCCACCGACCGCCGCTACCAGATCGCGGAGATCGACACGGTCGGCTTCGACCTGACCCTTGAGTCTCCCCTCGGCCCCGGCGACCTCGTGTACGGCGTCGACTACTACCGCGATACCACCGAGTCGGAAGGCTATCGTCGTCGCGCTGCGCCTCCGCTCGCCTACGATCGCGCCACCCGCCCGATCGCGGATGACTCGACCTACGAGCTCTTCGGCGCCTTCACCCAGTATGTGTTCAAGCCCGTCGATCAGTTCGAGCTGACCGCCGGTGCCCGCTACACCTACGCGAATGCCGAGCTGGGCCGCTACTGGGATGCCGCCGCCGGCACCGACCAATATGGTGCGGACCGCGATTGGGATCATGTCGTCGGCTCGCTGCGCGGCATCTATCACCTGAACGATTGCTGGAGCATCTACGGCGGTGCCTCGCAGGCCTTCCGTGCCCCGAACCTGGATGACCTTTCCGGCAACCTCACCGCCCGCTCGGGCGTGGCCGCCACCGGTTCGGTGGACGTGGAGCCGGAAGAGTACATCACCTACGAGCTCGGAACCCGTCACGCCACGGAGAACACCTCGCTGAACTTTGCCGCCTTCTATACCGACGTGGACGATCTCATCGTCGGCGTGCCGGTCAGCTCGGGCAGCGCCACCACGGTGGCCACGAACGGCCGCGACGGCTACGTCTACGGCGTGGAGCTGGAAGGTGCCTGGCGCTTCCACCCGCAGTGGACGCTCTCGGGCTTCGGAGCTTGGCAGGACGGCCGTACTGAGACGAGTGCCTTCGTCGGTGGCCCGCTGGTGGATGAGCCGGGTTCGCGCCTGCTTCCGCTCACCGGTTCCGTCGCGCTGCGTTGGACCTCGCCCGCCGAGGTCTTCTGGATCGAAGGCCGCGTGCTGGCCGCTGCTGAAGAGAATCGCCTGAGCGCCTCCGACCGCGCCGACAACCAGCGCATCCCGTCCGGCGGCACGCCGAACTACATCACCTACATGCTTCACGGCGGCTGGAAGGCCACCGACCACCTCGACCTCACCGCGGGCGTGGAGAACATCACCAACGAGGACTACCGCAACCACGGCTCCGGCCAGAACGAGCCGGGCTTCAACGCCATCGTCGGCGCGAAGCTTCACTGGTAAGCGAACATTCACCCCAACCCCCGGGCGCATCCGGATCGGTTCGGCTGCGAAGCCGCAGGGCCATTTGGTCCTGCGGCTTTTTCTTTCTCCGGAACGCTACCGCTCCTCCACCACGATCTCCACCTCCTGCTTCTCGCCATTCCTCTTGTCGGTCGCGATCAGCACGTGCTTGCCCGGCTTCAGCTTAGCGACTGGCTCCGGCTTCCCCTCCCGCAGCGCCAGGGTGCTACTCGACCATTCCACCTCGCCCGGCAGGTTGCTGGCAAGGTGGAGCAAGCCGCCGTTCGGAAGCTCGGGATCTAACAGATATCTCGTGCCCATGCGTGGCGCGAGAATTCTCAGTGGAATCTCCGAGGGCTGATCCTTCGCCAGCGTGAAGTCCGATCGTCTCCGGTTGTGTTCCGATGCCAGCCACTCCGAGTAGGAGGCATCCAGCAGGATCTTTCCCTCCGCATCCCGATCCGTGTTTGCTGCAAACATTGGGAGGCGATCCGCGGGGACCAAGCTGCTCATTCCCGTCTCCATGCGCTTGCCGGTCCGCGGATCGACCTTGATCTCCACCAGCCCCTCTGGCTTCTCCAGCCATTGCGACGGATGATCGCGGTGCATCCGCACCATCGTGCGATGGAAGATCGGCCCGGCCCCCGCCACGCCGGAGAGATTCTTCATCGGCGAGTTGTCGAAGTTCCCGGCCCATACCCCCACGGTGAACTCGGCGGTGTATCCCACGCACCAGTTGTCCCGGAAATCCGAGGAAGTGCCCGTCTTCGCGGCACAGCGGAAAGGCAGCTCCATCGGCCCGCGACGACCGAAGGAGGCCGCCCGCGCCTCTGCATCGGAGAGGATGTCGGCAATCAGATAAGCCGAGCCCGGATCTAACAGATTGTTTGCCTCGCAAGGTTCGGCCGGGAAGAGCAGGGGAGGGCGGTGCACACCTTCGCTCGCGAGCGTGGCGTAGGCATTGGTCAGGTCCAGCAAGCGCACCGGTGCATTACCGAGGGTAAGCCCCAGCCCGTAGGAGCGGAAGTCTTGGCCGATGCTCTCCAGCCCGAGCGAGAGCAGCAGCTCGTGCAGCGGCCGCGGCCCGCCGATCTCGTTCAGGGCACGCATCGCCGGAACATTCAGCGAACACGCCAGTGCCTCGCGGACACTCACCGGACCACGGAAGCTGCGGTCGAAGTTCTCCGGCGCGTCCAATCCCTGCTCGGTTCGGAAGCGCGTTGGGATATCCGCCACGATCGATGCCGGATGCAGCCCGCCCTTCTCGAAGGCCAGCAGCCAGGTGAATGGCTTCAAGGTCGATCCCGGCGAGCGCGGCGTGAGCGCCCCGTTGATTTGCCCGCCCTTCGGGTCGCGCCAGTTGCCGGATGAGACCAGCGCCAGGATCTCGCGGCTGCGATTGTCCAGCACCACCACCGCGGCATGCTTGAGGTTCGAGCCGGATAGCTTGGCCAGCTCCTCCTTTACGATCGTTTCCACTTCGGCCTGCAAGCCGCGCTCGATCGTGCAGCGCGGATCATCGCCGTGGCCCCAAGTTCCGAGCGTGTTCGGCAGCCAGGGTGCCACCGGATTCTCCGGTAGCGGCCTCAGGCGCAGGGTCTCCGCCCTTGCCGAAGCGATGCGGGCCGGGTCCTTGCCCTCCTGGTTCGAGAGCCGCTGCAGTACCACCTCGCGGCGTTGCAGCGCTCGCTGCGGATGCTTGATCGGGTTCAACCGGCTGGGTGCCTGAGGCAGTCCCGCCAGCAGCGCGTTCTCCGCCAGCGAAAGATCCGTCAGCGGCTTTTGAAAGTAGAAGCGGGCCGCCTCCGCCGGTCCGCTACGATGGTTCCCGTAGGGAAGCCGGTTCAGGTAGGCGATCAGGATTTCGTCCTTGCTCCACCTCATCTCCAGGTGCCGCGCCAGCATCGCTTCGCGCAGCTTCGTCTTGAGATTTCTCGGCGCCGGAGGGGAGGCCAGCTTGATCAGTTGCTGCGTGATCGTGGATGCACCGGAAACCGCCCGCCGGTGCAGCGCCGCATCCTTCGCCGCTCGCAGCGTCGCCAGCAGATCCACCCCGCCGTGCGAACGGAAACGCCGGTCCTCTGCCGCCAGCGTGCAGTCCACCAGATCCCGCGGAATCTCCTGCAGCGATACCGGCGAACTTCGCGTGAAGTCCGGCAGCACCAGATGATGCAGCGGCGCGCCGTTCCGATCTAACAGAACCGGCGAGCCCGCCGGATTCTCCATCAGCGATTGCGGCAGCTCGAAACAACGCGGCAGCGCGAACCAAGAGAACAGACCCGCAGCCAGCCCCACTCCCGGGAGCAGGATGCGCTTGCGTCGATACCAGCGGCGGCTTGCCGTCATCGTTCCGTGAGCGCGGACTTCAGTCCGCTTGGATGGTTGAGAAGAAAAGGGAGCGCGGACCTCGGCCCGCGCTCCCCCGGGACCTTAGAACTCACGCGACGCTGAGAGCGCCGTGTTGTTCGGATCATACATCGATTCCGCTTTGGCCGGCGGGGCCACGGCCTTGCCCTCCATCGTGCAGCGCGCGAGGTAGGTGATCTTCTTGCGCGTGCCGCCCCAGACGCTGTCGTAGAAGAACAGCGCGCGATCGGAACGCAGCTCGCTGTGCGAGACAGCCCAGTCGTTCTCCGAGGTCCGGCCCGCGTTGCCGTGCGCCGCTTGGCTGGAGAAGTCGTTGTTCACCGCCTCGAAGATTGCGGGCAGGCGGTCTTCCACCACCAGATAGCGCGATTCCCGCTGCGGCAGCAGCACTTCCAGCGTCACCCGCACCAGATCGCCCGGCTTCGGTTCCGCCAGCGGTTCGCTGGTGCCGTCCGGCTTCACCTTCTCGTAGAAGCGGGTGATCTCCATCCCGTCCTTGGACACCGGGATCTGCGGCACGATGTCCGGCTTGGAGGCCAGCTTCACGCGCAGGTAGGACATCTTGTCGGAGGTGGCGGAGAGCTTCAGGTCCGGGCTCAGCGCAAACTCCATCGAGACCGCCGGATCCCCGGCTTTCAGCACGATCGTCTTCGGACCCTCGGCGGTCGTCAGCGTCACCGTGGATGCCTCGGACTCGTCGTGATTCTCCGCGTAGGTGGCCAGCGCCAGCAGGGACCAGGCGTTCACCCAGGTCGTGTTCCAGTGGCCGTAGGGATTGCGGTCGCGCACCAGCTTCTCCAGCGCGTTGCCCGCTTCCATCGATTCTGCATCGAGTGCCGACCATGCCAGCAGCTCCATCGCGCGATCCGCTTCCCATGGCATCCAGGTGTCGTCCTTCAGGCGGAACTTCGTCTTGTCGCGCAGGATCGCCACGGCACCGGCCTCGTCATCCGCCGCTTGCAGGGCCAGCGCCAGATAGCAGCGTGCCCGGTTGTTCAGGTCGGCCATGCGATCCTTCAGCGTGTTGACGTAGGCACCCGGCTCGCGCCCGGCGATGCCCAGCACCCATGCCGCACGGCAGGCGGTTTCCAGCTCATAGGGCGTCGCCCCGTTGCCGATCCCGCGCAGGCCCGCTTCCAGATGGTTGCAGAGCGAGGCGATCGAGGCTTCCGGCACATCCGCACCGGCTTCCTTCGCGAGCAGCAGTCCCAGCCCCGCATAGGCGGAGGCCCACGGCACCGACTCGCGTGCTCCCGGCCAGTAGGTGAAGCCACCCTCCGGCTGTTGCATGCTCAGCAGGCGGTTCACCCCGCTCTGCAGCGCCGCTTGCACCTTGGCCGGCGGATACTTCGCGAAGGAAGGCACCACACCGCGCAGTTGCTCGACCGCTAGCCATGGCATCATCGAGGAGGTCGTCTGCTCCACGCAGCCGTAGGGATAGCTCAGCAGGTAGTCCACCGAACCTGCCGCATCCATCAGCAGCGAGCGCGAGAACTCCAGCTCCACCTGACCGCGGCCCTTCAGCAGATCCGGGTCGAAGTCCTTCAGCAGGTCGGCACCATTGGCACCCAGCTTCACCGACTTCGCCTGGCGCAGCAGCGGCACCGGGTAGGTCACTTGGAAGCGCGCCTCGACCTGGTCGCGGTGCTTGCTCGCGATCACCGGCGTCATCTCCACGCCTTCCAGCGAGACCGGCTCCGCTTTCCACGTCAGCACGGCTTCACCCGTGTTCTCGAATTTCACCGGGAACATCACCGTGGCGGAGCCACCGGAGTCCAGGGTCAGGGTCTTCTCGGTCTCCGCACCCACCAGCGTGGCGATCGGATCCGAAGCCGCCGGGCTCGGGTTGAAGGTGATCTTCCAGGTTCCCTTGAAACCGGAGGCGTTCTGGACCAGCGCCTGCACCTTGAGCGAGTCGCCCTCGTTTGCGAAGCGCGGGGCCTGCGGCTCGATCATCAGCGGCTTGTTCACCGTCACATCCGCTTGGCTGTGGCCGAACTTCGCCTCGCCATGATGGGCTACCGCGATCACGCGGTAGCGCGTCAGGGTGTCCGGCATCGTGAAGTTCGCGCTGAATTTCCCGTTCGCATCCACCGTCAGGCTCGGAGCCCATCCCGCACAGGGGTCGAAGTCCTTCCGCGCCCGATCCGCCAGCGCGGACAAGTCGCCATCGCCACCGCCCACGAAGAAGCCCTTGTTGAAGAAGCTCTGCTCTTCCGGCGATTCCGCCAGGAAGCGATCCAGCGTGGTGCCGCAGTTCACCCGCAGCTCGCGCGGATCGTAGAACCACGCCATCGGGTTCGGCGTCTCGTAGCCCATCACCGCCAGCGTGCCTTCATCCTCGGCATACAGCGTCACCTCGGCACCTGCTGCCGGGCTGCCGTCCGCCAGCTTCACCGTGCCGCTGAAGTCTACCTTCTGCCCGGGCAGAACGCTGTCCTTCGGCACTTCCAGATTCACGGCCAGACGGTCGCGGACGTTCTCCACCATTAGCTCGCAGTAGCCCAGCCGGAGCTGCGGCTCCTTGAACTGCCGCGCGCTGTCTTGCGCACCCTTGATCACCAGCACGGAGACGAAGGCATTCGGCGCATCCGCATCACCCACCGGGATATCGAGAACCGGCTTGTCCGCCTTCAGGTCGACCATGAAGGAGCGCAACACCTTCTCGCGTTCCACGGTCACCAGGGCCGTGCCTTCGATCGGGGAGAGCACCAGCACCCGGGCGGTTTCACCCGGTTTGTAGAGCTTCTTCTCCGCCACCAGCTTGATCCGCATCCCGTCCTCGTAGGCCCAGGGATACTCGTCGCCGCCGTAAACGTGGATCGAGGCCACGGTGGCAAACTCGCGGCCTTCCGCATCCTTGCCGCGCAGCTCGACCTGGTGCAGGCCCGGCTGCTGCGGGGCGAAGAGGAATTCCGTGCCCTTGCCGCCGCTCAGGTTGAGCTGCGTGGTGGAGAGGTCCTCGCGGCGCGCCTCGTTGCGCACCGCGCTGCCCCCGTTGCCGTCGGACATGCGCACCTGGTCGTTCACCTCGCGGGAGTGCTTCGCCTCGACCGTGAGGTCGCCGGCGAAGGCCTCGCCCTTGGTATCTACTGCCACGATCTGCAGCGGCAGGCAGTCACCCACCCGCACCAGCTTGTCGATGCGGCCGATCCCCACGTATACGGAGGACGGGTGCACCGTGGTTTCGGTGCTCTTGTTCAGAGATTGCTGGTTCGCATCGGTCACCTCGGTGGAGAGCGTCACCTCGCGGGTCATCGGGAATTCCGCATCCGGAAGCTTCGCCGTGACCTTTGCCGTGCCGTCTTCCGCCAGTTCGGCCTTGCCGGATTCGTTGTTGGAGCGGCGCGAGCCGTAGTCGTCGTCCCAGCGGTAGCCGAAATAGTGGTACCAGTAGCCGAAGTCCTGCGTCCGGTGATCACCGAAGAGGTAGTCGCGGAATTTCTCCGGGTAGAAGTTCGTTTCCTGCACGTGGGTGAAGGTCTCCACCTTTCCCTTTGCCACCGGCTGGCCTTGGTAGTAGCCCGCTTTCAGCAGCAGGGAGACTTCCTTCGCACCCGGGGCCGGTTGATCCAGCGTGTGCGCGAGCTCGAAGGCATTGCGGCGGAATTCCTCGACGCGCAGCGGCAGCTCGAAGGCGGCGTTCGCCTGGATCTGCTCGCGCTTCGACCAGTCTTCCTCGTCCTCCAGATTTGCCAGTTCTTCCGGATACTCCAGGCGGATGCGGTGGAAGCCGGTCTTCTCCGGTGGTAGTTCGATGTCCGCATCGAAGCTGCCGCTCGCCGAGAGCGTCACCGCACGGCGCACGATCTCCTTGTTCGTCGGGTCCAGCACCACGAGGTCCGCGTGGGCCTGCGGCTGGGCGATGATCGCATTGCCATTCTGGCGACGCACGATGCCCTTCAGGTGAACGGTTTCACCGGGACGATAGAGCGAGCGGTCGGTAAAGAGGAAGACCTTGCGGAATTCTACCGGAGTCGTTTCCCAGGAGTAGCGCACCGGGAAGCGCCACAGTCCCACGGTCGGCAGAGCCGTATCGTAGGCGATCGAGTAGCGGTCCGTGCCCAGCACCGCGTGGAGATGGCGTGCCGCAGCCTCGCGGGGCAGGCTGGCCATGCCATCCGCACCGGTCTTGGCCTTCTGCAGCTCCTTGGCGTCTTCGCCGTAGGTGGTCAGTTCCACATCCGCCAGCGGCTTGCCCGTCAGGCAGGAGAAGGCGAACACGCGTGCCTCGCCATCGATGACCTTCCATGCCAGGCCGATGTCCGTGAGCTGGATCAGGGCCTGCACCACCGGAGTCTTCACCTCGCTTTCTTCCTCCTCATCGGAGTTCGGGGTCGTCTCGCCCTCCGGAGCGCCTGCGCCCTCCTTCGGCGTGCCGGCGATTTCCAGGAAGAAGGCGGAGGGGGCCTTCGCCACCGGGTTGTGACCTTCCTCGTCTTTCGGGAAGCCCAATTCCCACGGCTTGGCATCGCCGCCCAGCACCTTGTCCCAGTCCAGGATCAGCGGCTGCGTGGTATCCAGTGGATTGCCCAGCGTGATCTCCAGATCGGCCACGGTCGTGCCGCCCATCATTTCGTAGGGGACCAGGTGCGTCGGCTTCAGGTACTCGCCGTTCGGGCCGGTGCCGGTGTAGTGGCGGTAGCCTTGCTGCGCGCGGATCAGCTCCGCGCCCTCCAGCTTCTTCACCCGCACGCGCACCTTCTCCAGGTTCACGGTTTGCACGCGGTACTTGCGGGTTCCGGAGGCCAGCTGGCTCTCATCCTGGCTCGGCAGCGCGAGCTCGGCGGGCAGCGCCTCGAAGCGCAATTCCTTGGACACCGGCTGGCCGAGGGCACGGCCGTCGATCGAGGCCAGCTCTCCCGCGAGTTGCACGGTCCATGCCGCCTCTTCCGAGAAATCCCCGAGCAGGTGAAGCTCGTCATTCCTCACCTCGATCCGGAAGTCCTTCGGCAGCGGGGTGATCTTGACCAGGTCCGGCGAGAGATCGACCGGCAGCTTCACATTGAAGTCCGCTACGATCTTCCGCGGTTCGTCAGCGATCGTCACCGCGCTCAACGATTCGATAGTCAGCGGGTCCACGTTGCCGATGTGCCGCACCGCATCCGCGCCGAACTTCGCCTTGCCGCTGGCATCCGGCAGGCCGTTCAGCATCGAGAGCCGCCAGTTCTTTCCTTCCGGCAGCGCCTGCAGCGGCGTCACCACCAGGCCGTTCGGCAGCTCCAGCTCCGGCTTCAGCTCGCGCTGCGGTGGCTCGGCCAGCCCGCGCTTGGCGAAACGCTCGCTCCATGAAAACCCGAGAAAGCCCGGCTGCTTGAGCCGGCCGAAGGTGGCGCGCTCGGTTTTCGCCGCCACACGCTTGCCGCCATCCGCCTCGAAAAAGAGGAAGGGTGCCGCTTTCTCCGGCACCACGTCGCCGTTGAAGCGCAGGAAGAAGGCCGCCGTGCGTGGCGACCAGTTGCCGTCGTAGCGCTCTAACAGGGTAGCGTAGTCGACTTGGAAGGGCTCGCTCGGAACTTTCCCGAGATCCTCGTTCGGCACCGCTGTGCCGTCGAGGTGCTGGTGCTTGCCCTTCAGCTTGAAAGTATAGGTCGTCCCCAGCACGGGAGCCGTGGCGGGACGGAATTCCAGCACGTTCGCCTCCTTCCAGTGGGTGCTTCCCGCCCATGCCGGCTGGATGTCCAGCCAGGGCGTTTTCGCTTCTTGTCCGATCCGGTCCGCGGGAGCAGCCGCGCGGTCCAGTACGAGTTCGATCGTGCTCTCCGGCGTCAGTGACGCTGTTGAGACGTGGAGACGAGGTGCGGCGGTGGCACCGTGGATACTAAGGCCCGCCAACAAGACGGCAATGGGGCGCATGGTCGTAGGATAAGTTACAGCTGATGATACGAAATCGGCAGCGCCCGACATGTCATCCTATCCCACGAAATTTTTCAACTTCCGGCTTGTGAAAATCAGGTGATGAAAACCCCGCTCAGCTTTGCGGAAACACAAGGAGCGATGCTTGTTTTCGTGATCTAGAGCCCCAAAGGGGCGACAAGGAGAAAGCCCAAGGTAAGCGCAGCGCAACCTTGGGTTCGAATATGGCGCAGATTGGCACCCTGAAGGGGTGCGAGGAGGCACGCTAATAACCTTCGGTGATCTTTCCTCGAAAGTGAGGACACGGGAAGTAGGGTAACTTCCCAGAACCGATGAATCCGAAAGATCCGCTGCGCCCCATCTCCAATCCGGCCAAGCGCAGGCAATACGACGAACAATTCAAGCGCGACGCCGTCGCCTTGCTCGAGACCGGCCGCAGTGCCACCCAGCTCGCCCGCGAACTGGGCATCTCGCAGTGGAATCTCCGCGACTGGAAGCGCCTCTTCGGCAGCGGCG